>JANPCR010000232.1:0-15659 GCA_031431035.1 Rhodoferax sp. | reverse complement strand
CGCGTATTGCCAGCAGCATTTGGCCAAAATGAAGTGCCCTAAGAGCATCGATTTTGACGCCGCCTTGCCGCGCCTGCCTACTGGGAAACTGTACAAAAAACCGCTGCGCGACCGCTATTGGGGCGACAAAAAGAGCCGAATCTTATAAAAAAGAACCTGGAGGTTCTTTTTTCGAAAAAACTACCTGAAAATGGCAAATTTTGAATAAAATAGGCCTCTAGCTTTCGAATAATGGCCATAGTTTGCTATACAAATAATAGCAAAAAGGTCGCAAAACCAAAACCAAAAGCTTCAAGCTGACTCGGTGGTATCGGCGGGCTCCTTCTGTTCGGTGTAACTCACCCGGGACGTTGCCAATTGCGCCGATGCATGCCGGTGGTTCCGCCAATCGGGTCGAGGGTAGGAAAACAGCCGCAAGAGCCTCCCCAGGCCTTTGAAGGCAGGCGGTGGGGTGGGATGCGCTTGTGACTCAATTTGCCCTTGCACCGGTCCCTTTGCTTGCCCGGACAGCGGCCCGGATAGCGGCCCGGATAGCGGAATTGTGCGGGCGTGTTCAGCGGTGGGTGACAGGCTGGTCATTGGGGGTTTTTATGTGTTCTGTGAGCCAAGGCAGCTCGATTTTGACGGCTGCCTCTGCCTTGCCTAGCCCCAAAAATGGGGACATTGGCAACGGGCTATTAGCCCAGCGGGCTGCATGATGCCACGCGCTCTGGTCGATCATGCGGGCTTCACAAACACTTACGTTTGGCCAGTCGGCAATGCTTTGGGCTCAGGCGTTGTGATTGCATACCAAACAAACGAAGGATCACTGTGAAAAAAGCAAGCTCATGGGCACTGGCTGCCTTGTTGGGACTGGCCGCCACCGTTGGCGCAGGTTCTGCTGCGGCGCAAACCAGCGTCGGCGTGTCAATTGGCATTAACCAGCCCGGTGTGTATGGCCGCATCAACATTGGCAACTACCCGCAACCTGTGTTGATCAACCAGCAGCCCGTCATCATTGTTCAGCAGCCCGTGGCTGTGGTGCGCCAACCGATTTACCTGTACGTGCCGCACGGTCATCAAAAGCATTGGGGCAAGCATTGCAACCGCTACAACGCTTGCGGCCAGCCGGTTTACTTTGTGCAAGAGCAGTGGGTGCGAGACCGGTATGTGGTGGAGCACCCAGGCTGGCGCGGTAATCGCCACGGCCATCGCGATGACCACCATTCAGGCAAGCACGAAAAACACGGCAAACACGACAAACACGACAAACAAGGCAACCGTTAGGCCACCGGGTTAACTGTTTTTAGAAATTTTGGCGGTTTGCGGCGTAAGGATGCTTGCTCATAGGCATACGCCATTCCGATCAGCTTGGCTTCGCTCCAGGCCAAGCCCACAAATGACAAACCGCAAGGCAGCCCATTCACAAAACCCGCAGGCACGGTGATGTGCGGGTAGCCCGCCACCGCAGCGGGCGATGTGAAACTGGCACCTGGTGCATCGCCATTGGTCAGGTCGGTCATCCAGGCCAGCCCACCAGACGGTGCAACAAGGGCATCCAGTTGATGCTCTGCCATGACCTTGTCAATGCCCTCGGTTCGTGCGTAGCGCTGATTGTTGGCCAGCGCCTCCAGGTACTCCTGGCTGTCCAGGCCGCCTTTGGCTTGGGCGCTCTCAAAGTGCTCTTGCTTGAAGTACTTCATCTCTTGGGCGGCGTGCTGATTGTTGAAGGCAATCACGTCGGCCAAAGTTTTGATCTTGCTGGTGGGCGCATAGCTTGCCAAATAGCTCGCCAAGCCGCTTTTAAGCTCATACAAAAGCACCGTCAATTCCGTGTCGCCGTATTTGGCCGTATTGGGAATTTCTGCGATTTCGACCAGAATTGCGCCTTGGGCTTTCAAAACCGCCAGTTCGGCTTCCACCACGGCCGCCACTAAGTCATTGGCCCCGCTGAATTGGCTGCGAACAATGCCAACCCGCTTGCCCCTTAAAGCGTCACGTTGTAGCGCTGTGGTGTAGTTTTGCTTGAATTTGTCAGCATCAACGGTGGCCGGGTCGCTGGCGTCAGTGCCTGCCAGCGCCGTCAGCAATGCCGCTGCGTCGGCCACCGTGCGCGCCATGGGGCCAGCCGTATCTTGCGAATGCGAAATGGGAATGATGCCAGAGCGGCTGACCAAGCCCACCGTCGGCTTGATGCCCACCAGACCTTCAATCGACGCGGGCGAAATGATGGAACCGTCCGTTTCTGTGCCCACGGTGACCGCCGCCAAACTGGCTGCCGCCGCAGCGCCCGACCCCGAGCTGGAACCGCTGGTGTTGCGATCTAAAGCATAGGCGTTGCGGGTCAAACCGCCCCGTGCACTCCAACCACTGGTCGAGCGCGTTGAGCGTATATTGGCCCATTCCGACAAATTGGTTTTTCCTAAAATCACCGCACCCGCATCACGCAGACGCACCACCACGTGCGCGTCTTTGGGTGAGCCCGCGCCCACCAAGGCCAATGAACCCGCCGTGGTTTGCATGCGGTCTGCGGTGGCGATGTTGTCCTTGATCAAAATCGGAATGCCATGCAGCGGCCCGCGCGGGCCTTTGACATTGCGTTCTTTGTCCAGCGCGGTTGCAATTTGCAAGGCATCTGGGTTGAGCTCGATCACCGAGTTCAATTTCGGCCCAGACTTGTCGATGGCGGCAATGCGCGACAGGTACAACTGAACCAATTGCCTGGATGACACCCGCCCTGACTGCATGGCCGCTTGCAGTTGTACGACGCTCGCTTCAACGATGTCAAAGGGTGCTTGCTTGGCTGCCATGGCGCTTTCTCCAAAAAAGGATGTCAGGGTGCCAAGGACACCGAGTTTGGCTAGATTTCGACGTTGCACGGCTTGGCTCCTCGAATGGGTGATGGCGATAGATAATCGGTAAGTGTCGCTTCTGTGCCATGAAAAAAAGCCGCATTCCTGCGGCCTTTTGATAGGAAGAACAAGCGACTCAGGTCACTCTTTGATGTCTACGCCATAAAAACTGTGGCGTCCAAACGGGCTTAATTTGAAGTCGATCACTTCTTTTCGCACAGGCTTCAACTGAACCGCGTGGGCAATGGTGAACCAAGGCGCCTGCTCTTTGAATATCACCTGGGCTTGCTCGTAAAGCTTGGTGCGTTCAGCCGGGTTGCTGATGGTTTTGGCTTTCAGGACCAGGTCTTCAAAGGGCTGGAAGCAAAACTTGGCCACGTTGCTGCCGTTGGAGCGCGCCGCATCGCAACCCAGCAAGGTGTGCAAAAAGTTGTCTGGATCGCCGTTGTCGCCCGTCCAGCCCAGCATGCCCATTTGGTGTTCGCCCGCCTGCATGCGCTTGCGGTACTCGCCCCACTCAAAGCTCTTGATCTCGGCTTTGATGCCGATTTTGGCCAAGTCAGCCTGCATCAACTCGGCAATGCGTTTGGCATTGGGGTTGTAAGGCCGCTGAACCGGCATGGCCCACAAGTCGGTGGTGAAGCCATTGGGCAAACCTGCGGCCGCCAGCAGCTTTTGAGCCGCTGCTGGGTCAAACGGATCGTCCTTGATGGCGTTGTTGTAAGACCATTGCGTGGGCGGAATTGGGTTTTTGGCGGCCACTCCGCTGGACAGGTAAACCGCGTCAATGATGGCCTGCTTGTTGATGGCCATGTTCACGGCTTTGCGCACGCGGACGTCGTCAAACGGCTTTTTGGTGGTGTTGTAAGCCAGGTAGCCCACATTCAAGCCGGCTTGCTCAAGCAGGGTGACTTTGGGGTCTTTGCGAATGGCGTCCAAATCTGCCGGGTTTGGGTAGGGCATGACATGGCATTCGCCCTTTTGCAGCTTGGCCCAACGCACGGATGCATCCGGTGTGATGGAGAAGATCAGGTCGTCAATTTTGGCTTTGCCCGCATAAAACTCTGGGAAAGCCTTGTAGCGAATGATCGCGTCTTTTTGGTACTGCACCAAGTAGAAGGGGCCTGTGCCAATGGGTTCCTGGTCAATCTTTTCAGGGGTACCGGCCTTGAGCATGGCATCGGCGTACTCTTTGGATTGCACGCCTGCGTACTCCATCGCCCAGCCCGACAAAAAGGGCGCGTCTGACTTGTTCAGCGTGATTTTGACCGTCATGTCATTGACTTTGTCGACCGACTTGATCAGCTTGTCCATGCCCATGTCGCCAAAGTACGAGTGGTTGGCGCTGGTGACCTTGAAATAAGGGTGGGCTTCTTTCCATTGGCGTTCAATGGCAAAAATGATGTCATCCGCGTTCATGTCGCGGGTGGGTTTGAAGTTTTTGTTGGTATGCCACTTCACGCCCTTGCGCAAAAAGAAGGTGTACTCTTTGCCGTCGGGTGAAATCGTCCAGCGCTCGGCCAAGCCAGGCGTGACCGCAGTGCCGCCCCGCTCGAATTCAACCAAACGGCTGTAAATCTGGGTGCTGGCGTCAAACGACGTGCCGGTGGTGTTGATGCCAGGGTAAAAGTTCTCGGGACTGCCTTCTGAGCAGTACACCAAGGTTTTGGCGGCAGCGGGCGCCATGGCCATCAGGGCTGGCAGGGCGATGGCGCACAACGCGGCGGTTTTGGATAACCCAAGTCTGCGGGTTGGCGACTTGAATAAGTTTCTGGTCATCTGAGTAACTCCTTCTTGAATCAAAAAAACGAAAGATCAATCATGTCACGAATCCCAATCTTATGAATTGAGGAATCGCTCTGCCTCATGGCACGCCACCTGGCGTGCGGCCATGGCCCGTGCGATGGGCCGTTCAGCACGGCAGCGTTCAACCGCGTAGGCGCATCGGGTAGAAAAGACGCAACCACTCGGCGGGTGCAATGGTGTTGGCAATTCACCTTTGAGCACAATACGGGGCAACCCGGTGCCGCTGCCCACAATGCCCGGGGTGGAGGCCAGCAGGGCCTGTGTGTAGGGGTGCAGGGGGTTGGCAAAAATCGCGGTTTTGTCGCCTTGCTCAACCGCGTGCCCAAGGTACATCACCATCACGTCGTGGGCAATGTGGCGCACCACGCCCAGGTCGTGCGAAATAAACAGGTAGGCAAGCCCCAGCTCCTGCTGCAAGTCTGCCAGCAGATTCAGGACCTGCGCCTGAATGGAGACGTCTAGCGCTGACACGGGCTCGTCAGCGACTAGCAAAGCGGGTTTGAGCATCAGCGCCCTGGCAATAGCGATGCGCTGGCGTTGCCCGCCAGAGAACATGTGGGGGTAGCGGTCGTAATGTTCGGGGCGCAGGCCAACCAGGGCCAACATGGAGCGTGCTTTTTCCTCGCGCTCGGGGGCGCTCATCGAGGTGTTGATTTCGAGCGGGGCTTCCAGAATGGCACCAATTTTTTTGCGTGGATTCAGTGATCCATATGGGTTTTGAAACACCAGTTGGACAGATCGACGCAGGGTTTGGCGCTCTGCCGCCGACGCGTTCACCACTTCCACCCCTCCCAATTGCAGGGCACCCGCCGCGGGCTCTTCAATCAACGCGATCATGCGGGCCAGGGTTGACTTTCCGCAGCCAGATTCGCCTACAACCGCAAGGGTTTTGGCGGCGTCGATTCGAAACGAAATTCCGCCAACTGCTTGCAAGTTGTCGCCCGAACGAAACAAACTGTGACCAACTTTATAGACTTGTTTCAGGTCTGTGGCGCTGACGACCGGGACGCTGACCGGAGGGATGTTCACGTAGTGGTCTCCATGGCGGGTGTTCGGGTGCTGGAGCTGATGCTGGAGCTGGCAGGGTAGTGACAGCGCACGGCCCCATTGCTGTCAGGCAACAGTTCGGGGCGGTGGCTGCGGCAGTGGTCTTGCACTGACTCACAACGCGGCGCAAACAAGCAGGCACTTGGGCGGTCAAACAGCCCAGGCACCATGCCAGGAATGGTGGCAAGGCGCGAATGGCCGTCACTGCGTTCTGGCATCGCGGCCATCAAAGCGTTGGTGTAGGGGTGCTGCGGCTTCGAAAATAAGGCCGATGCAGACCTCTGCTCCATGATTTGCCCTGCGTACATCACAGCGATTTTTTGGGCCATTTGAGAGACCACGCCCATGTTGTGGGTGATGAGCACCAGCGCCATGCCACGTTCCTTTTGCAAGGAGCGCAGCAAGTCCAGTATTTGCGCCTGAATAGTCACATCCAGCGCTGTGGTGGGCTCATCGGCTATCAGCAATTTGGGGTTGCACGCAATGGCCATCGCAATCATCACGCGCTGGTTCATGCCACCGGACATTTGGTGCGGGTAGGCCTTCAGGCGGCTTTCGGCTGCGGGAATGCCCACTTGCTCCAACAATTCGATAGATCGAAATTTGGCGGCTTTTCCGTCCATGCCAAGGTGCATCTTGAGCGTTTCGGCCAATTGGTAGCCGACCGTGAAACACGGGTTCAAACTCGTCGTCGGGTCTTGAAAAATAATCGACAGGTCTTTGCCCGTGAGTTGGTTTCGCTGCCCTCGCGATAGAGCCATCAAGTCATGGCCATCAAACCGCATGCGGTCAGCGGTGACCTTGCCCGGAAACGCCACCAAGCCCATCAGCGCCATCATGGCCACACTTTTGCCAGACCCAGACTCGCCCACAATGCCCAGCACGTCGCCCGCCTCCAGGGACAGGCTGACCCCTTCTACCGCGTGCATGACGCTGGTCTTGGACGGGAAATCGACTCTAAGGTTTTCTATTTCAAGGAGTGCCATGGCCAACTTTCAGCGCTTGAGTTTGGGGTCAAAGGCGTCTCGCAAACCGTCCCCAAGCAGATTGAACGCCAGCACGGTGATGAAAATCATGAGTCCTGGTAGCGTGACCACCCACCAGGCACGCAGAACAAATTCGCGGGCATCTGCCAGCATGGTGCCCCATTCAGGTGACGGTGGCTGTGCCCCCAAGCCCAAAAATCCGAGCGCTGCGGCATCCAAAATGGCGGTTGAAATGCCCAGGGACGCCTGCACGATCAAAGGTGCGGTGCAGTTCGGCAAAATTTCGCTGAGCATCAGGCGCAAGTGACCCGCGCCATTCATGCGGGCGGCGATCACGTAGTCTTTGGAGGTCTCAATGATCACCGCCGCCCGCGTGATGCGCACGTAATGCGGCAAGATCACAACGGCCACTGCCAGCATGGCATTCATCATGCCGGGCCCCAAGATGGCGACGATCACGATGGCCAGCAACAGACTGGGCAAAGTCAAAATAATGTCCATGGCCCGCATGACGGCAATCTCGTACATGCCTTTGAAGTACCCTGCGGTCAAGCCCAAAAACGTGCCAACCAAAATTGAAATGGCCACCACGGCAATACCGATGACCAAAGACAACCGCGCGCCGTGGATCAACCGGGACAAAATGTCGCGCCCTATCGCGTCAGTTCCCAAGGGGTAGGCAAGCGACCCTCCCGCTTGCCAAAATGGGGGCTTCAAGAAAACAGCGTTGTTGGTCAGGTCAGGCGGGTAGGGCGCAAGCCAGGGCGCAAACAACGCCAGCAAAAGCATGAAAATGACTGTCACCAGCCCCGCCACGGCTCCTTTGTTGGCGCTGAAATAGCCCCAAAACTCGGCGAAGGGTTTGATTGCCACAATGGGCTCTGCTGTGAATGCGCTCGTAGGCGCGGACGCACTGGAATTGCTCATCGTTGGTGTCTGATTTTGGGGTTGATGATGCCGTAGGTGATGTCAACCAAAAGGCTGATCACCATTACCACTGCACCGACCAGCAGCACACCTCCTTGCAGAACCGGGTAGTCACGCCGACTGATGGCTTCGATCAGCCACTTGCCAACGCCTGGCCACGAAAAAATAGTCTCAGTCAGCAGGGCACCAGTGAACAGCACCCCAATTTGAAGCCCAATGACGGTGACCACCGGAATGAGTGCATTTCTAAGTGCATGAACCGACACCACGCGCAAACCTGAGAGGCCCTTGGCGCGTGCCGTGCGAATGTAGTCCTCACCCAGCACTTCCAGCATGGCAGAGCGAGTCATGCGGGCAATCACGGCCAAAGGCTGAGTGCCCAAAACGATGGTTGGTAAAATTAAATGGGAAACGGTGGAGCGGAAGGCTCCTTTTTCGGGCGATAAAAGAGAGTCAATTAGCAAGAAGCCGGTGGTGGGTTCAATGAAATACTTGACATCCAACCGCCCGGACACGGGAGTCAAATCCCATTGCACCGAAAACAGCAGAATGAGGAGCAGGCCCCACCAGAAAATGGGCATGGAATAGCCCGACAGCGAGACACCCATCACGCCATGGTCAAAAATCGAGTTTCTTTTGACGGCCGCCAATATCCCCGCAGGAATGCCAATCAACAACGCAAAGGCGATGGCACAAACCCCGAGTTCAATGGTGGCCGGAAACAGCGTGGTGAACTCGGTCAAAACAGGGGCCCGGGTGACGATGGACTTGCCCAAATCGCCCTGCAAAACGCGGCCAATGTAAATGCCGTATTGCACCAAAATGGGTTGGTCCAAGCCGTATTCCTTGAGCAATGCCGCATGCCGAACTGGGTCGATTCCACGCTCTCCCGCCAGGGTTTCAATCGGGTCGCCGGGAACCAGGCGAATTAAAAAAAACACCAACAGCGTCATGCCTAAAAAAGTGGGAATGACCAGGCTGAAGCGAGTAAGTAAAAAGCGGAGCATGAACAAGGGTAGCAATAAAGGCGGGAAAAAGGGCTGAAAAAAAGGGTGCAAAAAAAAGGCCGCGTGTGTGCGGCCTTTCAGGTTACCAGCAAAAGCTGGTCAAAAGCATCTGTTATTTCAGATGTTTACCGATCAAGCCAGCCATTTCGAACATGGACACTTGCATCTTGCCAAAAATCTCTTTCAGTTTGGCATCAGCGTTGATCATGCGTTTGTTGACCGCATCTTGCAGCTTGTTTTTCTTGATGTAGGTCCACAGTTTGCTGACCACTTCGGTGCGTGGCAGGGGTGCCGCGCCGACCACGGCAGCCAACGCTGCGCTAGGGGTCAATGCCTTCATGAAGGCCGCGTTGACGGTCCGCTTTTTGGCGGGGGCCTTCTTCGCTGCTACTTTTTTGGCCGGAGCCGCCTTTTTGGCTGGAGCCGCTTTTTTAGCGGGAGCAGCTTTCTTGGCGGGCGCTTTGGCTGCTGGTTTCGCAGCTACTTTCTTCGCGGGTGCCGCTGCCTTTGCAGGTGCTGCTTTCTTCGCGGGTGCTTTTTTTGCAGTTGCCATGATTGAACTATCCTTCTAGAAGTTGATTAATCACCAGCGAAAAACTGCTTCTTCACTGGCATTGCGGATGCTACTGGAGAAACTGAGTGTTTCCAAGGGGAAATGCACTTTTTTCACCACATTTTCACGGCAGGCTGTTGTTTTTTTCTTGTCGCAAAAATCAGGTTTCTCCTCTGAAAAGTCAGTTTTTCCAGTTGACGGCACTTGGTTTGATGTTCGCGCGATGCAGCAGAAGCTCGACCCAACGTGGTGTCAGACATGGTTTTTTTACGATTTTGTTGACCTGCGCCTAAGCAATTTTCCAGGTGGCAAGGTGGCTAAAACTACGCCCAAAAGTGCGATTCCAAAGGCCAGCAGCTGCATGGAGTTCAAACGCTCGCCTAATGCAACCACTCCTGTCAGAGCCGCGGAGACGGGGAGCATCACGGTGAATATGCCGGCTTTGGCGCTGGCAACTGATTTCAAACCAGTCATCCAGAGCCAAACACTCCAGACGCTAGCGGCCAACGAATAGAACAGCAACAGCATCCAAGTTGAGCTGGAAATCGCTCGAAAATCAAAATCGAGCGCCAGGTAAATGCCAAACGGGGTTGAAAGCGCAAATCCCCAAAGGTTGATCAGGGATGCAATCCGCTTCGGCTTGAGTACCCCAGTGAGACGCTTGCCGATGACGGCGTAAGCAGATTCGCAAAGGACTGCCCCAAAGATGAGAAGATTGCCCCAAAAAGCCCCGTGGCTCGCTTTCTGCGCGTCTTGCGCGCTACCCGGCAGCTCGGTCACTGTTGCCTTGAAGAGGGTGAAAATTGCGATACCAATGACCGCGCAAGCCACAGAGAGCCAAATGCGCAGGGTAATTTTTTCGTTGAGGAAGAGCCAGCTCATCAAGGCGACCACGGCTGGAATTGAGGCCAAGATGATGCCCGCAGACACGGCGCTGGTCATGCTGACCCCATAGAGCATGAAAATTGAGAATAGAAAGTTGCCAAGCAATGACTCTAGGAAAATCAGTCCCTTGGTTTGCAAAGTGGCAGGCGCTTCGTCTGCTGGCTTTTTAAGCCAGTGGCCCATGGCCACGGCACCAATGCCAAACCTGATCCAGGCTAGAAGCAACACTGGCAGCGCAGCAACCAGCGGTTTGGACAAAGCCACGTAGATCCCGACCAAGACCATGCTGGCCGCCAGGCAAAGGTAGGCGAGGCCTGATGGGGGCGAGGATTTCAATTGAAGGTCAAGTCAGGCTAAAGATCGAAATCATGCAACAAAAAATGACAAAATGTCGCCTTCGCGATTTCACAAATTTACCATCGGGTCACTTTCTTCCTCATTAGGTATTATGAAAAAGTATTGTTGGTTAGCCGTTTTGACAGCGCTTGGCGCATTGACGTTTTCGGGATGTTCTAAAAAAGATGAAGTGCCTGCTGCAGTTTCGCCCAAAGCGGCCACACCTGTCGGGGTGCCCGTGGCCAAGCCAGCGGCTGTGGCGGTTAGCCCAGCTTTGACAGAGGAGAAAATCCTCAATATCTACAACTGGCCTGACTATATTGCCAAAGACTTAATTGCGAATTTTGAAAAAGAAAGTGGCATCAAAGTCAATTACCAAACCTTTGAGAACAACGAAGCCTTGCAGGCCAAGTTGGTGGCGGGCAACAGCGGTTACGACCTGGTGGTTCCCGGCGCGGTGTTTGCCAAGTCGCAAATAGAGGGCGGATTGCTGCAAAAGCTGGACAAGTCCAAATTGTCGAACGTCGGCAACCTGGATGCAGAGATCATGGCTAAGTTGACCGTGGTCGACCCGGGCAACGCCTACCTGGTGCCTTGGGCATGGAGCTATACGACCGTGGGCATCAACAAGGCGCAGGTTGCCAAGGCGCTGGGTTCAACTGCGTTACCCGCCAACGCCTGGGAGTTGGTGTTCAACCCAACCTACACGGCCAAGCTAAAAAGCTGTGGCATTGCGTTTCTCGATTCGGCCACTGAAGTCGTTCCACCAGCCCTGCACTTCATCGGCAAAAGCGCCTATTCAAGTGACTCCGCAGATCACAAGGCGGCTGGCGAGCTTTTGGCCAAAGTGCGCCCGCATGTGCGCCTGTTTACCAGCACCATGATTGACGACCTGGCCGGAGGCAAAGCCTGTGTCGCGCTGGGCTGGGCGGGTGACATGAACATTGCCCGTGCCAGAGCGGTCGAAAACAAGAACGGCAATGAAATTCAAGTGCTGGTGCCGTCCATCGGTGGCCTCGCGTTTTTTGACAATCTGGCGATTCCGAAGGACGCCAAACATCCGAACAATGCACTGCTGTTCGTCAATTATTTCCTCAAGCCTGAGGTCTCGGCGTCGCTGACCAATGAGCTCAATTACCCCACGGCCAATAAATTGAGTGTCACAAGCGTCAAGTCTGAGATTGCGAACGACAAGACCATTTACCTTGACGCCGACAGTTTGAAAAAGCTGGTGCCGCCAGCCAGTTTCACGAACGAAGGTCGTGAGTCACTGAACGCCGTTTTCACTCTTTTCAAAAAGGGCAAGTAGGCGCATGGATGCTGCCGATGTGACCCAAGAAGGCTTTCTTCAAACCCGCAACTTGGTCAAGCGATTCGATCAAGTGGTTGCAGTGGACGATGTGTCGCTGTCTATCCGGCAAGGTGAAATTTTCGCCTTACTGGGAAGTTCGGGTTGCGGCAAATCAACCCTTCTGCGCATGCTGGCGGGGTTTGAAACACCGAGTTCAGGGTCAATGACTTTGGGTGGTGTTGATGTGGGGGGCCAGGCACCCTACGAAAGATCGGTCAACATGATGTTTCAGTCTTATGCGCTTTTTCCACATTTGACGGTTTGGGACAACATCGCGTTTGGGCTGAAGCGCGAGGGCATGCCCAAAACCGCATTGCAGGCGCGTGTGGACGAGATGCTGGGCTTGGTTCAACTGCGTGACTTGGCACAGCGCCGTCCACACCAATTGTCGGGGGGCCAACAACAGCGGGTGGCCTTGGCGCGAAGTTTGGCCAAGCGCCCGAAGCTGCTTTTGCTGGACGAGCCCTTGGGTGCATTGGACCGCCAGCTTCGGGAGCAAACGCGATTTGAATTGGTCAACATCATTGAAAAGGTGGGTGTCACTTGCGTGCTGGTGACCCATGACCAGGACGAGGCCATGGCCATGGCGTCTCGCATTGCTGTCATGAGCCATGGAAAAGTCGTCCAGGTCGGTACGCCCACTGAAATCTACGAGTACCCGAATTGTCGTTTTGTTGCGGATTTCATTGGCAGCATCAACCTGTTTGAAGGGCGTGTGACGACAGCAGACGGTGCCTTATGCGAGGTGTCGACCGCGCTGGGTGGTGTTCGCTCAGCCCGTTCCATTGAAGCGTCCATCGGCGACTTGGTCTCGCTTGCCGTGCGGCCCGAGAAAGTCAAAATTTCCAAAACTAAACCGGTTTTCAAGCCGACTTTCAAACCAAGCCCTCATTCGCCCGCAAGTCAAAACCTCTTCTCAGGTACGCTTCGGGAAATTGCCTACATGGGCAGCTACAACAGCTTTGTTGTGGAATCAGCCAGTGGGTTTTTGGTGAAGGTGACGTCGACCAATACACAGCACGGCGCAATTACAAACAGCAATTCGGGTGAAGCGGGCGATGGATTTGAAAGTCACGCATTGACCTGGGGCGACAGCGTTTATTTCTGGTGGGATGCCACTGCAACAGTTTTGCTGGTTCGCTAGCCGAAGCAGCCAAGGCTTCTGCATCTTTTGCACATGACTTTGATCAATGCGATGCCGTTGAAAAGACCAGTCTTGGCCCATGGGCGCCACTGGGTCATTGGCGTGCCTTATGTGTGGTTGGCGATTTTCTTTCTACTGCCGTTTTTGATTTTGCTTCGCATCAGTTTGACCGACATGGGCAGCGGCATTGACCCTTTCGCACCCTTGGTAGACACGAGCAAAGGGCCATGGCCCACCGACTGGCAGTGGCGTTTGAAGTGGGAAAACTACCTGTCGATTTTCCGGCAGAGCGGAGAAGGGTCGTCATGGGGTGACACGATTTATGTTGACGCCTATAAAACCTCGCTTTGGTATGCCTTCGCCACCACGCTTTTGTGTCTGTTGATAGGTTACCCATTTGCCTACTTCATGGCGCGAGCCAGGCCCAGTCTGCGCCCAGTGCTGTTGATGCTGGTGATGTTGCCGTTTTGGACCTCTTTTCTGCTGCGCGTGTACGCCTGGAAAGGTATCCTGGCAGATCAAGGCGTTGTCAACCAATTTTTGTTGTGGTCGGGGCTGGTGAGCGAGCCGCTGCAAATGCTTTACACCGATATTTCCATGTTAGCGGGCATGACCTATGTTTACTGTCCATTCATGATTTTGCCTTTGTACGCGACGCTGGTCAAAATGGACATTCGCTTGCTTGAAGCCGCCCACGACCTGGGAGCTAGCGCCTGGAAGGCATTTTGGCTGGTCACTGTTCCTTTAAGCCAGGCGGGCATTGTTTCGGGCTGCGTGCTGGTTTTCATTCCGGCAGTGGGGGAGTTTGTCATTCCGTCCTTGCTGGGTGGTGCCGAAAACATACTGGTTGGACGCGTTGTGTGGGACGAAATGTTCTCCAGCAACAACTGGCCGCGGGCAGCCGCTTTGTCGGTGGTGATGATTCTGCTTATTCTGGTGCCCTTGGCGGCCTACCACCACTACCGCACCGTGAAAGTCGACTGATATGCGCCGCGCCGCCCAATTTTTGCAGCGCCAATTCGGTCGCTTCTGGCTTGCCGCTGTTTTTTTGTTTTTGTACGCGCCGCTGTTTTTTTTGATTGTGTTTTCGTTCAACAGCACGCGCCAAGACACCTTGTTCACAGGCTTTTCGTGGCGCTGGTACGAGGCTTTGTTGACAGACCCGAAGTTAGTCGATGGTTTTTTTCTGTCGTTGAAGGTCGCCATGTTGACGGGCACTTTGTCCGTCATTCTGGGCGCCTTTGCCGCCTTTGCATTGGTTCGCTACGCTCGTTTTAAGGGCCGCGCCGCGTTTTCAGCCATGGTCAGTGCGCCTTTGGTCATGCCCGAGGTCATCGTCGGCTTGTCGCTGCTTTTGCTGATGGTGGCCATGCAACGCGCTTTGGGATGGCCAGAAAGAGGCATGGTCACCTTGGTGCTGGGCCATACCTTGCTGGGCATGGCCTATGCGACGGTGGTGATTCAGTCGCGTCTGTCTGAAATCGACCGATCCATTGAGGAGGCGGCCATGGACTTGGGCGCGCGCCCCCTGCAGGTTTTCTTTTTGGTGACCTTGCCGAATATGTCTCAGGCCTTTGTTTCAGCTTGGTTGCTGACGTTCACCTTGTCGTTTGACGATGTGGTCATTTCAGAATTTCTCTCCGGCCCGGGCGTGACCACCTTGCCTCAGGTCATTTTTAGTTACGCCCGCCGGGGGGTGAATCCGTCGATTTACGCCGCCGCCAGCCTGTTGATCACAGTCATTGCCGCAGGTGTTTTGGGCTACTGCATTTACGAATTGCGCCGGGTTAGGCGCAAAGCCCAAAGCGTTGCAAATTGAACCGCTTTGATACGGTTTGAAGGCCGGTCAGTTGGGGCGAAATCACTGACCAAACACTGCGACAGTCTCAAGATTTCACGACGCATAGTCACTTTTCGTATTGTGAAAATTTGAATTGCTGCACTGCAAGATAATTTCTCAATATGAGAAGCTGTATCTCGTATTATGAAATTCTTCACTTATCTCTATGATTTAATTGAATAAAAAATATGTCTTCTATAAGACATAAGAGTTGCCCTGAGTCTTATAGAAGACTTAGAATTGACCTCAGAGGCGACGAATTGCATTGGATTTCAGTGCAATTCAAGCCCAGACGATTTTTCATCAACTCAAGGAGTGTTTCCATGCCACAAAGCCTGACCGAACAATTGAGCCGCGCTCAACACATCGCCGCCCTCGAAAAAGACTGGGCCACCAACCCCCGCTGGAAGGGCATCAAACGCGGCTACAGCGCGGCTGATGTCGTGCGCCTGCGCGGTTCCTTTCCCATTGAGCACACATTGGCTCGCCGTGGCGCTGAAAAACTGTGGGACTTGCTACATACCGAAGACTATGTCAATTGCCTGGGTGCATTGACCGGTGGTCAAGCCATGCAGCAAGTCAAGGCTGGTGTGAAGGCCATTTACCTGTCGGGCTGGCAAGTTGCTGCGGACAACAACACCTATTCGTCAATGTACCCCGACCAGTCTTTGTACCCGGTTGATTCGGTGCCAAAGGTCGTCGAAACCATCAACAACACCTTCCGCCGCGCTGATGAAATTCAGCATTCCAAAGGCATTGACGCTGGCGGCAAAGACTACATTGACTACTTCGCACCCATCGTGGCCGACGCAGAAGCCGGTTTCGGCGGCGTGTTGAACGCGTTTGAACTGATGAAAGCCATGATCAAAGCCGGTGCTGGTGGCGTGCATTGGGAAGACCAATTGGCCTCCGTCAAAAAATGCGGTCACATGGGTGGCAAAGTGCT
>JANPCR010000231.1:0-10931 GCA_031431035.1 Rhodoferax sp. | reverse complement strand
GGCCGATTGAGCTCATATTTTGGCCAAAACTGCGTTTTTAACTCAAAACATACCCAATTTGGGTATGTTTTGTAGTTTTAAGTGCGTTTCGCCAATATCTGCCCGCCGCCGTAGCTGGTGGCCACTGGTGCCACACCGCCTGGCTCCATGCGAATCGCGCAGTATTTGAATTCCGGGATTTTGGCAAACGGGTCCAGCGCCGCATTGGTCAGCTTGTTGATGGCGGCTTCGTAATAACAAAACGGCACAAAAACCGACCCGCGCGGCGAGCTGTCATCGGCCCGGGCGAACAGCGCAACCTGGCCACGGCGGGATGCCAGCGTCACCACATCACCGGGCTGGCTGCCTAAGGCGGCCAAGTCCAGCGGGTGAATCAGGGCAATGGGGTCGGGCTCAATCGCGTCTAAAACCGTGGCGCGGCGGGTCATGCTGCCGGTGTGCCAATGCTCCAGCTGGCGCCCGGTGATCAGCACCATGGGGTAATCGGCGTCGGGCCGCTCGTCGGCTGGAATGATGTCGGCGGGAACGAACCGGGCGCGGCCGCCTTCGCGCGGAAAGTCATCGACAAACACGACCGACTGGCCCGGGTCGCCCTCTGCCTTGCACGGGTAGGTGACGGAATGCTCGCGCTGCAGGCGCTCCCAGGTGATGCCGCCAATGCTGGGCATGGTGTGGCGCATTTCGTCAAACACCTCTGACACATGGCTGTATTGCCAGTTCAGCCCCAAGCGGTGGGCCAGTTCTTGAATGATCCACAGGTCTTGTTTGGCGTCGCCCGGCGGGTTGACGGCTTTGCGGCCCATTTGCACCAGCCGGTCGGTGTTAGTGAAGCTGCCGTCTTTTTCAGGGAAGGCGCTGGCGGGCAAAATCACGTCGGCCAGGTAGCAGGTTTCGGTCAAAAAGATATCTTGCACCACCAAATGGTCCAAAGCTGCCAGCGACTCGCGGGCGTGGTTGGCGTCGGGGTCTGACATGGCGGGGTTTTCGCCCATCACGTACATGCCGCGAATGTCGCCTTTTTTGATGGCGTGCATGACTTCCACCACGGTCAAGCCGGGCGTGGCGTCCAGCGAACCGGCGGGCACGCCCCAGGCTTTTTCAAAACCGGCCCTCACCTTGTCGTCGGTCACATGCTGGTAGTCGGGGTACATCATGGGGATCAAACCCGCATCTGACGCGCCTTGCACGTTGTTTTGGCCGCGCAAAGGGTGCAAGCCAGTGCCAGGGCGACCGATTTGCCCGGTCATCAGCGCCAACGCAATCAAGCAGCGTGCGTTGTCGGTGCCGTGCACGTGCTGGCTCACGCCCATGCCCCACAAAATCATCGAGCCCTTGGACGTGGCATAAAGTCGCGCCACGGTGCGAATGGTGGCCGCATCAATGCCACAAATCGGGGCCATCAGTTCGGGGGCATAGCCTTCCACGTTGTTGCGCAAATCTTCATAACCCACGGTGCGGCTGGCAATGAAGGCTGCGTCAACCAGCCCTTCGGTCACGATGACGTGCATCATCGCGTTGAGCAGGGCCACGTCGGTGTCGGGCTTGAACTGCAAATAGTGATGGGCCATGCGGGCTAGGTCACTGCGGCGCGGGTCCAGCACCACCAGTTGGGTGCCGTTGTTCACCGCATTTTTGATCCAGGTTGCCGCGACCGGGTGGTTCACCGTGGGGTTGGCCCCAATGATGACGACCACTGCCGCCTTGGTCACGTCCATCACCGGGTTGGACACGGCCCCTGAGCCAATGCCTTCCAGTAAGGCCACCACCGACGAGGCGTGGCAAAGCCGGGTGCAATGGTCCACGTTGTTCGATCCAAATCCGGTGCGCACCAGCTTTTGGAACAAATAGGCTTCTTCATTGCTGCCTTTGGCCGAGCCAAAACCCGCCAGCGACTTTTTGCCAAACTGGTCGCGAATGGCTTTGAGCTTGCCGCCTGCCAAGGCCAAGGCTTCGTCCCAACTGGCCTCGCGAAACACGTCCAGAACCCGGTCGGGGTCCATTGAAAAATCACCAGTCTTGGGGGCGTCGGCTCGGCGAATCAGCGGTTTCGTCAGGCGATGCGGGTGGTGGGCATAGTCAAAACCATAGCGGCCTTTGACGCACAGCCGCCCTTGGTTGGCGGGGCCATTGCGCCCTTCCACAAACAAAATTTTGTCGTCCCGCACGTTGTAGGTGAGCTGGCAACCCACGCCGCAAAATGGACAAACCGATTCGACTTGCTTGTCGGGCACGGCCAGGCCGGCTTTGCTGGCTTTGCTGGCAGGGGGTGCAGTGGCGGCTTGGGCTGGGTCGGATGGCGCAACAGCTTGTGTCTCTTGCCGCACGATGGTCGCCAGCGCGCCCGTTGGGCAAGCTTGCACGCATTCGCCACAGGCCACGCAGGTGGATGCGCCCATGGCGTCGTCCATGTCAAAAACTATCTTTGCCGAATCCCCCCGAAACGCCAGGCCAATCACATCGTTCACCTGCTCGTCCCGGCAAGCCCGCAGGCAGCGTGTGCACTGAATGCAAGCGTCCAAATTGACGGCAATCGCGGGGTGTGACAGGTCTTGTTGCACTTGCTCGCGGGCTTCAAATCGGGGTTTGCCAACTGCCAGCTTCAGGGCCCATTGGTCAACTTCGTTGTGACGGGTGTAGGCGGTCTCGGGCATGTCGGACAGCAGCAGCTCCAGCACCAGTTTTTGCGAGGCGACGGCGCGTGGGCTGTCAGTGGTCACCTTCATGCCCGCCGTGGCGGTGCGGCAGCATGAGGGTGCCAAAACCCGTTCGCCGCCGACCTCCACCATGCAGGCGCGGCAGTTCCCCACGGCTTCCAGGCCTTCCTTGAAGCACAGATGCGGCACTTCTATGCCTTCACGCTTGGCCACGGTCAACAGTGTCTCGTCTGCCCGGGCTTGCACGTCGCGGCCATTCAGGTTGAAGGTGATGGTCGGCGAATCGAGCAAAGCCAGCTCTTGGCGGGTGATGGCGTTCATGCCGATTCCACTTGAATGGTGGCGTTCAACTCGTGGGGGAAATACTTGATCACGCAATCCACCGGGTTGGGCGCCGCTTGGCCCAGGCCGCAAATGGACGAGTCGCGCATGACCAATGACAAGTCAGCCAGCAGTGCAACATCCCAGGTTGGCTGATTGATCAAGTGCGCGGCCTTGGTGGTGCCCACGCGGCAGGGCGTGCATTGACCGCAAGACTCGTGCTTGAAAAAATTCATCATGTTGCGGGCAGCCGCTGTGGCTGTGTCGTGGTTCGACAAGACGATCACGGCAGCCGACCCGATGAAGCAGCCATAGGGCTGAAGCGTGTCGAAGTCCAGCGGAATGTTGTTCAGCACCGCAGGCAGAATGCCGCCGGACGCACCGCCCGGCAGGTAGGCGTACAGCGTGTGGCCATCTGGCATGCCGCCACAGTACTCGTCAATCAACTCCTGCACGGTGATGCCCGCCGGGGCCAGCTTGACACCTGGTTTGTTGACACGCCCCGACACCGAGAACGACCGCAAGCCTTTGCGGCCATGGCGACCTTTTGAGGCGAACCAGTCAGCGCCTTTTTCCAGAATTTCGCGCACCCAATACAGAGTTTCAAAATTGTGCTCCAGCGTGGGCCGGCCAAATAAGCCCACTTGCGCCACGTAAGGCGGGCGCAGGCGTGGCAGGCCGCGTTTGCCTTCGATGGATTCGATCATGGCGGACTCTTCGCCGCAAATGTAGGCCCCAGCGCCTCTGCGCAAGTCGATTTGCGGAATATTGGGCATGGGCGGGTTGGCTTGCAATTTGGCCAGTTCTGCTTGCAGCATGTGGCGGCAGCCGTGGTACTCGTCGCGCAGGTAAATGTAGATTTTTTCAACGCCCACTGCCCAGGCGCTGATTAGCATGCCTTCAATGAAGCGGTGTGGGTCGCGCTCCAAATAAGCGCGGTCTTTGAAGGTGCCAGGCTCGCCTTCGTCAATGTTGATGGCCAGCAAGCGGGGGCCGGTTTCGGCTTTGACGATGCGCCATTTGCGCCCGGTCGGAAAGCCGGCACCGCCTAAGCCGCGCAGGGACGAGTCTTCCATGGTTTTGATGACGGATTCCACGTCGCGCCGCCCCGACACGCAGTCTTGCAGCAGCGCGTAGCCGCCTTCGGCTTGGTAGCGAGCCAGGTCAATGAAGTCTTCGGGTGCGTGGGTGACGGCTTTGGCCTGCACTTTGGCCACTATTGCGTCTGTCGTCGCATTCGGCACCGGGTTTTGCCCCACCACGGCAGCTGGGGCTTGTTCGCAACGGCCAATGCAAGGGGCTGCGATGACTCGCACGTCACGGCCCAACCGAGCGGGCAATTTGTCCAGCAGCTCGCGCGCCCCCGCCATTTCGCAGGACAAACCATCGCATACGCGAACCGTCAGCGCAGCAGGTGCGGCCTCGCCTTCTTTCACCGCGTCAAAGTGATGGTAGAAGGTGGCGACTTCATACACCGCGGTTTGCGACAGGCGCAATTCTTGCGCCAAGGCGGCCAAATGCCACGCAGACAAATGACCAAACCGATCCTGAATTTTGTGCAGGTGTTCAATCAACAAATCGGCACGGCGCGGGGAAGTGCCCAGCAACTGCTGCACTGCCGCCAGCGCTTGGGGGTCAACCCGGCGGCCCTTGGGGGCTTGGCGCTTTCGGGCTCGCTGATGCTCTGCAGCCTGCGCTCCCGAATTGCTTTGGAGCTTGATAGGAAAAACTGGGTAGCTCATGGCCGCGATTAAATCACGGCCGCCAAGCCTGCCTACCTCGGCGGCCCGTCAAGCCGCGTTGGGCTAAATCACATTCTCAGCCCGCAGTTCAGCAATGTAGGCTGCGCCATAACCCAACTGCGCCAGTACTTCATCTGTGTGTTCACCCAAAAGCGGTGAACGCGTGACATCGGTGGCGCTATCTGACATTTTGATCGGATTGCCCACGGTCAGGTACTTGCCGCGCTGTGGGTGGTCGACCTCAACAATGGTTCCGGTGGCACGCAAAGCGGGCTCTTCGGCGATCTCTTTCATTGACAAAATCGGCCCACATGGAATGTCGTACTTGTTCAAAATATCCATGGCTTCGAACTTGGTCTTGGTCATCGTCCATTGTTCGATCCGCGCGAAAATCGCCTTCAAATGCAGCAAACGCGCAGCTGGTTTGGCAAAAGCTTCATCTGTGATCCAGCCTTCTTCTCCAATGACTTTGCATACCGCCGGCCATACGGCCGCTTGCGTGATGAAGTAAATGTAAGCATTGGGATCGGTCTCCCAGCCCTTGCATTTCAAAATAGAACCGGGCTGACCACCGCCCGAAGCATTGCCTGCCCGGGGCACGGCATCGCCAAACTTGCTGTCGGGGTACTGCGGGTACTCGGTCATCACGCCCGTGCGTTCCAGACGTTGTTGGTCACGCAATTTGACGCGGCACAGGTTCAACACTGCGTCTTGCATGGGAGCCAATACCTTTTGGCCCCGACCCGTGGTGTTGCGTTGGTAGAGCGCTGCCACAATGCCCAACGCCAAGTGCAGGCCGGTGCCGCTGTCGCCAATCTGCGCGCCCGTCACAATGGGGGGGCCATCGTCAAATCCGGTGGTTGATGCTGCGCCGCCAGCGCATTGGGCCACGTTTTCATAGACTTTGCAGTCTTCGTAGGGGCCAGGGCCGAAGCCCTTAACGCTGGCCACGACCATGCGAGGGTTGAGCTTTTGGATGTGCTCCCAAGTCACTCCCATGCGGTCAAGTGCGCCTGGGGCAAAGTTTTCAACCAAAACATCACATTGTTTAATGAGGGTGTCCAAGACCTCCTTGCCCTTGGCACTTTTCGTGTCCAAAGTGATAGAGCGCTTGTTGTGGTTCAGCATGGTGAAATACAAGCTGTCTACGCCCGGCAGGTCGCGCAATTGGCCGCGTGTCGCATCGCCCTCGCCCGCACGCTCGACCTTGATGACATCCGCACCCATCCACGCCAGCAATTGCGTGCAGGTCGGGCCTGATTGAACATGGGTGAAATCAAGGATGCGAACGCCATCCAGTGCTTTGCTCATAATGAACCTTGAGAGGAGTTAAAAAATTGGAGGCGCGAGTCAGTCAACGGGCTGATCAACGGCAATAAGTTTGGGTTTCGGTGGGCGAACTTTCGCCCATAGCCGCGACAACAGCGGCCAAAACAGCAAGATCAAGGCCAAGCTGGCAATAGAACCCACCAGCGGGTTTGACCACAGAATCGATAGCTCACCTTGCGACAGAAGCATGGATTGACGGAATGAATCTTCTGCTTTGTCGCCCAGCACCAATGCCAGCACCAACGGGGCTAGCGGGTAATCTAGCTTTTTGAAGACATAACCAACCACGCCAAACAGCATCATGAACCAGATGTCCAGCATGGCGTTGTGCACGGTGTAGGCACCAATGGCGCAGATCACCACAATGACAGGCGCGATGATGGAAAACGGAATTCGCAAGATTGACGCAAACAATGGCACCGTGGTTAACACGACAATCAAGCCGACCAAGTTGCCCAAGTACATGCTGGCAATCAGACCCCAAACGAAGTCTTTTTGCTCCACAAACAAAAGCGGGCCGGGCTGTAAACCCCAGATCAACAAGCCACCCAAAAGCACGGCCGCGGTCGGTGAGCCAGGAATGCCCAAAGCAAGCATGGGCAGAAGCGCGCTGGTCCCTGCAGCATGCGCAGCGGTTTCTGGCGCGATCACGCCTTCGATCTCGCCTTTGCCAAAGTTGTTGCCATTTTTGGACATCTTTTTCGCAAGCCCGTAGCTCATGAACGAGGCTGGAGTGGCACCGCCCGGCGTGATGCCCATCCAGATGCCGACCAATGAGCTTCGAACCGAGGTGACCCAGTACTGCGGCAGCTTCTTCCAGGTTTCAAACACCACTTTGGAGTTGATCTTGGCATTTTTGCCCGAAAACTTCAGCCCCTCTTCCATGGATAGCAATATCTCGCCAATTCCGAACAGACCAATCACCGCGATCAAGAAGTCGAATCCCCGCATCAAATCTGGGAAGCCAAAGGTCAGACGCAATTGCCCAGTCACTGTGTCCATGCCGACTGACGCCAAGGCAAAACCTATCGCCATAGAGGCCAGAATCTTGAACGGAGAGCCTTTGCCCATTCCAACAAAGCTGCAAAACGTCAGCAGGTACACCGCAAAATACTCTGGCGGTCCAAATTTGAGCGCGAATTTGGCCACCAAGGGCGCCAAAAAGGTGATCATGACCACGGCTACAAACGCGCCAATGAATGACGAAGTGAAAGCCGCCGTCAAAGCCTCACCCGCGCGGCCCTGTTGGGCCATGGGGTAACCGTCAAACGTGGTGGCAACTGACCAGGGCTCACCCGGAATATTGAACAGAATCGACGTGATCGCCCCGCCAAACAAAGCTCCCCAGTAAATGCAGGAAAGCATGATGATGGCCGATGTGGGCGGCATGGTGAAGGTAAGGGGCAGCAAAATCGCCACACCGTTGGCACCGCCCAACCCGGGAAGGACTCCAATCAACACCCCCAGAATAATGCCCACAAACATGAGCAACAGGTTCATTGGCGTCAGGATGACGCTGAACCCGTGAAACAGCGAATTGAGTTCTTCCATTTCAATACCCCAAGAAACTCAAAAGATCGAGCTTGCCTTTGAACAACGGGACTTTGAACCAGACCTCAAACATTATGAAAAACAGAACAATTACAACCAGTGCGGTGATGGCGCTTTTGACCACTGAAAACTTGCCCAGAATGACCATGAAAAGCGCTATGTAAATAGCCGAGGCCACATACAAGCCCAACAGTTGAACAGCCGCCACATAAACCAGGGCGGGCAGAAAAACCGCCAGCACTTGCTTGAGCTGGGTGCGATCCACAAACACAGCGCCACCGCTGTTCTTTCCCATGACCGCTTGCACAGCGACACCCAGCGCCGCAATGCAAAGCAGCAGACCGATGTAAAACGGGAAATAACCTGCGCCAGGGCCATCACTCGTCCAGCCCGAGCCCAAAGCGCGGCTGCCAAACACCACAATTGCGCCTAACGCGAAAATGAGGGCGGCAACCACGATTTCGACCGAGCGCGTGCCCACAGCTGCACGGGTGTCATGGGGGGTCTCGGGGCTTGCTTGATCTGTGGGCTGCATTGCGTGTTCCTTTGGCGAAAAGCGAAATTACTTCGCCATGAAGCCTGATTCCTTCATCAGCTCGCGGTGCATGTTCTCAGTCTTGCCAAGCCAACCTACAAACTCGTCGCCCGACATGCTAGTCTGGTTGAAAGCGCCCTTCTCCATGTAATCTTTCCATTCCGGGGTGTCGCGAACCTTTTTGAGCATGCCCGTGTAAAAGGCAGTTTGATCCGCCGTAACGCCCGGGGCCATGAATACGCCACGCAACATCACGTAACTGGAGGGAATACCGGCCTCGGTACAGGTTGGAATGTCGCCCCAGGCTTGTTTGTCGGTCACCTTGGTTTTGTAGGGCATGCGCTTGTCATCAAACACGCAAAGGGCACGCAATTGCCCAGCGCGCCACTGAGCAACGGCTTCAATCGGGTTGTTCACCGTCGAATCAACGTGCTTGCCCACCAACTGCACTGCGACCTCACCGCCACCCCTGAAAGGCACATAAATGAACTTTGTACCCGTGGCTTTTTCCATGCCCACGGTCAGAATTTGGTCTTCCTGTTTGGACCCGGTGCCGCCCATTTTCATTTTGTTAGGGCCTGCTGCTTTCACAGCTGCCAAGTAGTCTTTGCCAGTTTTGTAGGGGGTGTCTGCATTCACCCACAACACGAATTGGTCGAGCGCCATCATTGAGACAGGCGTCATGTCGCGCCAGTTGAACGGCACACCCGTCGCCATCGGTGTGGTGAACAGGTTGGACAGCGTCACGATGATTTTATGAGGGTCGCCTTTGGCGTCTTTCACCGATAAAAAGCCCTCGGCACCAGCGCCTGCGGACTTGTTCACAACGATCATCGGCTCTTTCATCAGCTTGTACTTGATAACGATGCCTTGAATCAAGCGAGCCATTTGGTCAGCTCCACCGCCAGTGCCTGCCGGCACGACAAATTCAACTGGCTTGGTGGGTTCCCACGCGGCCAGCGCGGGTGTAGTCAGAGTGAAAGCCGCAAGAGCGGATGCGCCGAGTAAAAACTGAGTGATTGCTTGCGAGGGTTTTGAGCGTGTGGATTTCATTGCCATAGTCCGTTGAAAAATAAAATGGAAACAGTGAATCGATGTGAACCAATGTGAACCGAGCGATATGAACCGAATTTGAGTCGCTAGGCTATTGGGAGTAACCTCACCTGCCCATGCGAATCGTCCATGCCTTTGGCAAGTAACTTCACCAATGCATAGACTGTGTCGATGTGTGGCGTAGGCGTTTGCGTCAGGCGACCCAGTTCGACCACGGAACCTACCAAAGCATCGATCTCTGGCGCGCGGCCGGCTTCAATGTCTTGCAACATTGAGGTCTTGTGCTTACCCACTTTTTCAGCGCCGGCAATGCGTTTCTCAAGCGGCACCCGAAACTCGATGCCCAGCTTGTTGGCCACAGTCTGCGCCTCGGTCATCATTTGGGTCGCCAAATCGCGCGTCAGCGGAAACTGACACATATCGACCAGCGTGGCATGGGCCAAGCTGCTGATGGGGTTGAAAGTCAAGTTGCCCCACAGTTTGAGCCAGATCTCAGAGCGAATATTGTCCAGCACGGGGGCTTTGAAGCCTGCCTTGATGAAGCACTCCGACACCCGTGTCACACGCTCGCTGGTGCTGCCGTCGAGCTCGCCAACTGGAAAACGGTCGCCTTCAATGTGACGCACAACGCCCGGCTTGAGCAGTTCAGATGCGGGGTAGACCACGCAGCCAATGACGCGCTCGGGCGGAATGTTTTTCAGCACAATACCGGTCGGGTCGACACTGCTGACCTGCGAGCCTTGCAAGGCACCACCGTGCTTGTGAAAGTACCAATAGGGCACGCCGTTTTGCATGGTGACGACGACTGTGTGGGGGCCAAACAGCTTGGGAACGTCCAGCGCTACAGCTTCCACCTGGTGCGCCTTGAGCGCCAAGATCACGATGTCCTGCGGGCCGGTGGCCGCGTAGTCGTTGCTAGCCTTGACGTTTTTAGCGACCAGAGCTTCGCCATCATGCATGTGCAAAGCCATGCCGTTGGTCTGGATTGCCGTCAAGTTCGCGCCACGAACCATGAAAGTGACATCTTCGCCCGCGAGTGCGAGCTTCACTCCGACATAGCCGCCAATGGCGCCGGCTCCAACAATTGCAATTTTCACGAGGTTATTCCTTATTACTTATTAGTTACTCAAAGCGATTGCCCAGGATGCCAATGCCCGCGATCTCAATTTGCACCTCGCTACCCGGCTTCATGGAGCCCACGCCAATCGACGTGCCGCACAGAATAATGTCGCCAGGCAGCAGGGTCATGTCATGCGAGATTTTGCTTACCAGCTGCGCCACGCTAAAGCGCATGTCGCTCACTGGGTAGTTTTGGCGCTCCTGGCCGTTCAGTGTAGTTTTGACCACCAAAGTGCTTGGGTCTAGCCCTGTTACCACTGCCGGGCCAAAAGGGCAAAAAGTATCAAATCCTTTGGCGCGAACCCATTGGGCAAAACTTGCATCACGGTTCAAAATGTCGGCGTGTGTCACGTCGTTGGCGCAGGTGTAACCAAAGACGTGGCTCAAGGCACTGCCCTCACTGACTGCAGTGGCCGTTTTACCGATGACAATGCCCAGCTCGCCCTCGTAAACGACTTTGCCCGCCTGAGCGGGTTGGCGAATCACATCGCCTGGGTTAGCCCACGAATTGGGCGACTTCAAAAAATAAAGCGGCTCTGGGGGCGTGGCCAGTTGCAGCTTGTCGCCCAGCGCTTTGAAATTGTTCCAAAGGGCAATGATTTTGCTGGGTTGGGTGGGGGCTAGCAG
>JANPCR010000230.1:0-12866 GCA_031431035.1 Rhodoferax sp. | reverse complement strand
AATTGGGGTCAGAGCCCAATCTACCGAGCCTGACACTGGCGCGTCTGGCTCCGGTAATCGGGATCTGACCCCAATTTCGCCGTCGCCCCGGCCCAGCCCTGCATGCGAAAACGGGTCTTCCAGCTGCACATAAATGCCCGGTGCCCCCGTCACTCGATGCCCGGTCACGCCAAAGTGCATCAGCGTGCGAATCACCGCCTCTTCTATCTTATAAACATATTCCTTCACAAAATACCTGGCACGCTTCAGGTCAATCATGGGATAGGCCACGACTTGGCCCGGACCATGAAAAGTCACCTGGCCACCTCGGTTGGTTTGAACAATCGGAATATTGCCGCTGTTTAGCACGTGTTCAGCTTTGCCCGACAAGCCCTGCGTGTAGACCGCCTCGTGCTCACAAACCCACAGCGCATCCGGCGTGTTCGCATCCCGCGCGGCGGTGAAGGCCTGCATGGCGGCATAGGTGGGGGAGTAGGCGACTTGGCCAAGGTGCGAAAGCTGCATTGCGCCCTTCGAAGGTGGAAACCCTCATGATAAGTCGCACCGGAACAACCGCTTGAGCGCACGCGATTCTGCGCATTGGCAATTAAAGGTTAAAGGGTTTCAGAGTTAAAGCACGATATCCCTCAAATCTCGAATACGCACGCCTTGTGCCGCCTCAGCGCCGGGCTGGGGTTGGCTGGGCTGGCCAATTGTGTCAGCCTCGATGATGGCGGGGTCGAATGCCAAGCCAGTGCGTTTTGCGATGTCCGCGATGTGCATTCGCCAATGCGATACATCCACCCGCGCCACCCCGCTGGGGCGGGGCAAGGCTTTGTTGCGCTCTTCGCTGAGCAGCTTCAGCTGGTCAACCACCAAGCCTACCGCCTTAAGCCCCAAGGCCCCGGGCCACACCACAACCTTCCAGTAAGACGACGGAATTTGGACTTCATCGTCGATCCAAAGGTCAATGGCATCGTCGTAAAGTGGCCCTTGAAAAACGCATAAGCGTGATTCTGGTCCGCTCTTGAGCACACCCGTTTCCAAAATATAGCGCTCAACACCCTGCCAGAACTTGGTGGATTGGTTAAAGCGAAAGTGCTGTGGCGAGCAGTTGGTGAAGTGAAACGTGTCGGCATTGGCACGCTCTGCCACTTTTGCGTCGCCCCAAGTCGGGTCGGTTCGGCGGGTCAAGTGCCCCCGGTCAAAATAGTTTGACGTGCTGGAATAGAAACTTTGCCCCAAGTAGAAACTCTCGCTGATACGCGGGTCTTTGTACCAGGTGTCGCCTTCGGCATCGTTGACCAAGCCCGTATCACGGTCCACGTTTTTGAAGGTGTCGCCGTCGATATTGGTCGCAGTAAAGATTGCCACCCGCCTGGTCTTGTGCAAGATCAGGCTGAAGTGTTCGTAATGAAGCATGCCCTCTTTGGCGCGGGGCTCTTCCGCACGCAACGGCGCAACGTGCTTGGCCAAGGCGGTGTTGGGTTCTGGCATGGGCACTTTGCCAGGCTGCAAAAAGTTCTCGTTATAGCCCTGGCGCGATCCATAGTCGCGGTCGACTTTGGCGGCTTCGGCGCCGCGCCTGAGTCGAGGCGCAGCGGGGCTGACTGCTGCTGCGGCAGGCGCTGCTTGCTGGAGCGCCATTTCAGAGTCAAGCGTTGACGTGTTGCCCAGCCGCACGCTAATTTCCAAAGGCAGGGTGAAGGTATAAAGCGGGCCGCTGGAACTGCTTGAGCCGCTGGCTTTAACTTGCATGATGGATTCTCCTTGGGGGCTGAGTGTCAGATTTTTAAATGGCGCTTCGTCGATGTCGGTCGGCTGGTTTGGCGTGCTCAAGTTAAGGTTTGTCCGGGGCCGGGGCACGCCCTTTGGCAAACCGCTGGAAAGCGCCCCATAGGCATTCAGGACCTGCGCAAGCAAAGCCCGTTGCCTTGCAGGCAAAAAGTTGACTTGGCCTTTGAGCGCTGCATAAATGACGCTCGCGCGAACCCCTTCGTTGGCATTGGCCGCAAACCCTGTGGGGTCTGAAATTTCAAGTTTGGCTAAAAATGGTTGGCCGTAATGATGCAGAGCGACCACATCCCAGTTGTCATTGAAGACCGGTGAGCCAGATGAGCCGACTTCGGTGTCGGTTTCGTAAAGCAAAGCGTTGTCGGTGCGAAAGGTTAAAAGATTGTTTCGAATAGCCACCTGCTTATAGTTGCCTTGCGGGTGCTGAATGATGTTCACATTCATGCCAATGACGTGCTTGTCTGGCTCTGGGCTCAGGGGGCAAAAGCCAAGCTCGTCGGGGGTGGCGACGCCCGAAATGCGGTCACCCAATGCAATCACAGCGAAGTCCAGCTCGTCTGCCACAGAAGACAAAAACAAGCCCAAAGGATCCAGCCGAAAGGTGCTGCTGGCGGTCTGCAGGCGTGAAGGGTCAAGCTCGCGATCAAAGGTGACGGTGGCAGACATTGCCTCTTCAGCGGTCTGAATCACATGTTGATTGGTAATGAAGACGCCTGGGCCGATCAGGAAGCCGGTGCCAGTGCGGGAAACGTTTCCCAAATTGACCTCAACATACCCGACCGTGCGGCGCACACTGGCGCCTTCGGTCAAGAAGGCGGCGCTTAAGAGGTCGACGGTGTCGCCCAGCAGGGTTTCTGCGCCGTTGCGTTTTCGCACCGTGGTTCGGCGGGCGTAGGCGGCGGCGCGGGAAGTATCGGTTTCGCTGTCCCGCCAACGGCCACGGGCGGCGTTAGAACGAACTCTGGTGCGCGCGCTGGCGCTGGCTTTTAGCAACTGATCAAAACTGTCTCGCGTCGATTTCGATGGCATGACAAGCTCCTTGCATCAAGAGCAAAGCCTAAACCTAAACCATGAAAGCAGGATGACATCTGGCCGCGCTTTATCCTCAAGGTTGAGGAAGATTGCTGCCCTTAAAGCACCACCTTCACCATCGGATGGGTAGAAAGCGTCCGGTACAACTCATCCAGCTGCTCGCGGCTGGTGGCGGTGACGGTGATGGTGACGCCCAAGTATTTGCCGCCTTTGCTTTCGCGCAGCTCCACCGTGGTGGCGTCAAATGTGGGGTCGAACTGGTGGGCGATGTGGGTGATGGCGTGCACCAGGCCGTCCACCCGCAGGCCCATGACTTTGATGGGGAAGAGGGAGGGGTATTGAATCAGCGAGGCTTGGGGCGGCGGCTTTTCTGGGGTCATGCCAGCTGCCCTTCGCTGGCGCGTGCCTTGGCCGCCTGGTAGCCCGCATGCAATTGGGCGCATACCGGACCAGGCACGCCCTGCGTGGCACCGTGGCCCACGGGCTTGCCGTCCAGCGAGGTAATCGCCAGCACTTCTTTGGTGGCGCTGGACAAAAGCAGTTCGTCGGCGTTCAAAACTTCATCGCGGCTGATGCGGCGCAGCTCGAAGTCCAGGCCTTGGGCGCGGCAAATTTCTTCAAACAGGCCGTAGCGAATGCCTTCTAAAACCAAGTTGTCTTTGGGGGTGCCCAGCACTTTGCCGTTTTTGACAACCCAGACGTTGCTGGCGGCGGCTTCGCTTAAAAACCCGTCGCGGAACATGACGGTTTCGACCGCGCCGGCGTCAAAACTGATTTGCCGCGCAAACACAGCGCCGAGCAGGCTGGTGCTTTTGATGTGCGCTTTGGCCCACCGAAAGTCGTCGGCGGTGACGCAAGCCACGCCACGGGTTCGCTGCTCGGGGCTGGGCGGCTTCATGATATTGCTCATGACAAACACGGTGGGCGTGATGTGCTCTGGCATGACGTGGTCGCGCAAGGCCACGCCCCGGGTGATCTGGATGTAGATCAACTGGTCGATGTCTGAGGCTTTTTGCTGGGTGGATTCGGCGTAACTGACCACCAGTTTGCCAACCACGGCCTGCCACTGGGCGTGTGTGAGCGGATTGGCAATGCGCAATTCGGCCAAACTGCGGTCCAGCCGTGCCATGTGGTGGGCAAATCGAAACGGCTGGCCCGCGTAGACCGGGACGACTTCATAAACGCCATCGCCAAAGATGAAGCCCCGGTCCATGACGCTGATTTTGGCGTCGGGCAGAAGGGTGTAGTCGCCGTTGAGGTAGCAGGGGAGCGGGGGCAGTGAGGTCATGAATCAATTATCGCAGCCCGCTGGCTTTGCGTGGGACGGGCGGCAACAGCGCCGCAGACACGGATTTTGAGACTTCATATCACCGGTGATATCACTTTTTCTCAAAACCGTTGCAAATCGCAAAATATCAATAAAATAGGCCTCTAGCTCTCGAATAATATCAATAGTTTGCTATATAAATAATAGCAATTGATTGTCTGGCTTTGGCTACGCAAATTGCCGTTTTGTCACGCCCGCCAAGCCCGCCAATTTCAAGGCCCAAGCGACGCGCTAGCGAGGCACAACACTGCGAACAATGGTTTAATTGTTACGTTTCAGGAGCTTAGCCCATGCCAGATCCGACTCTCGCTACCCGTTCAAACTCAGCGCTGCCGCCCGCCCCCCTTGCTGCTTTGGCCTCGGTTGAGCAGCGCGTTAACGCGCTGGAGTCGGTGATGGACCAGCTGGGCCACCAACCCGCCGCCTTCATCGAGCAAGCCCGCCATCTGGTTGAAGAGCAATGGCTGCCGCACAACGGCGCGCGCGTGGTGGCCAAAGCCTGGACAGACGCCGCTTTTCACCAGCGGCTGATGGCCAATGGCCGTGCCGCCGTGGCCGAATTGGGGCTGGACATGCCACGCCACCATCGCCACCTGGTGGCCCTGCAAAACACGCCTGCCGTGCACAATGTGATTTGCTGCACCCTGTGTTCTTGCACGGCCTTCACCATCATTGGGCTGCCGCCCGATTGGTACAAAGATTTGGAATACCGCGCCCGCGCAGTGCGCGAATCTCGAACCGTACTGAAGGAAATGGGGCTGGATTTGCCTGCCGAGGTCGAAATCCGCGTGTGGGACACCACCGCCGACACCCGCTACATGGTGCTGCCAGAGCGGCCCGCGCACAAGGCGGACTGGTCGGCAGAGCGACTGGCAGACCTGGTGACGCAGGACGGGATGATTGGCGTGGCACGCATTTGAACGCGCCCATTGACGTTGATCAACCCAATACAAGGACTCCAAAATGGACGGCATGCACGATTTAGGTGGCAAACAAGGCTTTGGCCCCGTGCGCCACTCGCCCAAGGCGGCGGTGTTTCATGCGGATTGGGAGAAGCGCATCAACGCGCTTTACTCGCTGGCAGTGAAGCAGGGCATCTTCAACATGGACGAGTACCGCCACGCCATTGAGCGCATGGAGCCGCGGCATTACTTGTCAGCCAGCTACTACGAGCGCACGCTGACCAGCCTGGCCACGCTGTTGGTTGAAAAGGGCTTGACCACGCAGGCCGAACTGGCGGCCAAAGCGCAGGGGGCCTTTCCGTTGGCTTTGCCCAGCGCGGCGGGTCGCACCAATGCGGCGGGTCGCGGGCACTTCAAACCCGGTGACACCGTCTGGGTCAAAACCGACCATGTGGCGGGCCACCACCGGCTGCCCGCCTACATTCGCGGCAAGCGCGGTGTGGTGGTGAGCGAATCACCCGCCTACCCGTTTCCGGATGCCCACGCGCATGGCGTGCAGGCGCAGGACGAGCCCACGTTTGACGTGCGCTTCAGCTCAAGCGAGCTGTGGCCCCAGGCGGCAGACGCAGCGTTTGTGCATGTGGGGGTGTTTCAGAGTTACCTGACCAAGGCAGACTGACGGCGCGGACTGATGGATCAAACTGGCAGATCAGCCTTGCGGGTGATCCGTCAAATCGCCACCATCTGGCGCACCTTGTTTTGCACCATGTCGGCACCCAAGCCGCTAGCAATCACGGCACCGCGCTCCATCACCACGTAATCGTCGGCCAGTTCTTGGGCGAAGTCGTAGTACTGTTCCACGAGCAAAATCGCCATGTCGCCCCGGTCCGCCAACATGCGAATGACGCGGCCAATGTCTTTGATGATGCTGGGCTGAATGCCCTCGGTCGGCTCATCCAGAATCAGCAGCTTGGGGCGGGCCGCTAGCGCCCTGGCAATGGCCAATTGCTGTTGCTGCCCACCCGACAAATCGCCGCCACGGCGGTTCAGCATTTGCTTCAACACCGGAAACAGCTCGTAAAGCTCCGCCGGAATAGGCGTACCAGCGCTTTTGTAGGCCAGCCCCATGCGCAGGTTTTCTTCGACCGTCAAACGAGCGAAAATTTCGCGCCCCTGGGGCACAAAACCAATGCCCGCGCGGGCCCGCTTATAGGGCGTGTCGGTCTGAATGGCGCGACCATCCAGCTCAATGCTGCCGTTTTTAATGGGCACCAGCCCCATCAAACTTTTAAGCAAGGTGGTTTTGCCCACCCCATTGCGACCCAACACCACCGTCACCTTGCCCAGGTGCGCGGACAGGCTGACATCGCGCAGGATGTGCGAACCACCGTAGTATTGATTGATTGTTTTGACGTTTAGCATGTGCCTCCTTTTCAACCTGCAATTTTTGGCTTCGCCGCTCTTCGAGAACGCTGGGCCGCCCCGAGAAAAATTAGCCCCACTCCCAGCAAGGCGCAGGATTGCTGCTTGGGGCAGCGACCCGCGCAGCGGCGGAGCGTGGGGGCTTTCATCTTCCGAGATAAACTTCAATCACCCGCTCATCGGCCTGCACTTGGTCCAGCGTGCCTTGCGCCAGCACAGCGCCGTCGCACAGCACGGTCACAATTTCAGAAATCGTGCGAATGAAGCTCATGTCGTGCTCCACCACCACCAGCGAGTGTTTGCCTTTCAAGGATAAAAACAGCTCGGCTGTGCGCTCGGTCTCAGAATCGGTCATGCCCGCCACGGGTTCATCGAGCAGCAGCAATTTAGGGTCTTGCATCAGCAGCATGCCGATTTCAAGCCACTGCTTTTGGCCGTGGCTTAGGTTGCCGGCCAAGCGGTTCACGTCGCTCGCCAAATGAATGGTTTGCAAAACTTCAAGAAGACGGTCCGATTGCGCTGAATCCAATTTAAAGAATACCGAAGCCTTGACCGCCTTGTTGGTTTTAAGCGCCAGCTCCAGGTTCTCAAACACGCTCAGTTGCTCAAACACCGTGGGTTTTTGAAACTTGCGGCCAATGCCCAATTGCGCAATTTGAGGCTCGTTGTAGCGCAGCAGGTCAATCGTGCTGCCAAAAAATACAGTGCCAGAGTCAGGCCGTGTTTTGCCGGTGATGATGTCCATCATCGTAGTTTTGCCAGCACCGTTAGGGCCAATGATGCAGCGCAGCTCACCGGGGGCGATGTCCAGCGACAGGTTGTTGATGGCTTTGAAACCGTCAAAACTGACATTGACGTCCTCCAGGTACAAAATTCGCCCGTGGGTGACGTCAACCTCGGCAGACGTGACCACGCGCGAGAAGCCTGCGGCGCGGCCACCCGACTCGGTTTGGCCCAATTCGACTTTTCTGGCGCGTTCTTCAACCCGCTTGGCACCCGCTTCCAACAGTTCGGGGGTCATGCGGCACCCCCGTCGGCATTGGGCTTGGATTGCTTGACAAAACGGTCTCTGATTTTTTTGACCAGCCCCACCACGCCATCGGGCAAAAACAGAGTGACCGCGATGAACAGCAAACCCAAAAAGTACAGCCAAAACTCGGGGTAGGCCACGGTCAGCCAGCTTTTGGCACCATTCACGATGAAGGCCCCAGCGATGGGGCCGATCAGGGTGGCACGACCGCCCACCGCCGCCCAAATTGCAATTTCAATCGAGTTGGCCGGGCTCATTTCACCGGGGTTGATGATGCCGACCTGCGGCACGTACAAGGCCCCAGCCACGCCGCACATGATGGCTGAAATCACCCAAATTGTGAGTTTGTAACCCAAGGGCGAGTAACCCGAAAACATCACCCGGCTTTCAGCATCGCGTATGGCCTGCAAAACCCGGCCAAACTTGCTGGCCACCAGCCACTTGGCAAATAAGTAGAAGCCCAACAGCGTCAAACCGGTCAACACAAACAGCACCATGCGCATGGATGGGGTGGCAATCGGAATGTTCAAAATCCGCTTGAAGTCGGTAAAGCCGTTGTTGCCACCAAAACCCGTCTCGTTGCGAAAAAACAGCAACATGGCCGCAAAAGTCATGGCTTGGGTGATGATGGAAAAGTAAACCCCTTTGATGCGCGAACGGAAGGCGAAGAAGCCAAACACGAAGGCCACCAAGCCCGGCACCACCACAATCAACACAAGGGTCGCCAAAAAGTTGTCGCTGAAGGTCCAGTGCCAAGGCAGCGTTTTCCAGTCTAAAAAGACCATGAAGTCGGGCAAGTCACTTTTGTAATTGCCGTCTTTGCCAATCTGGCGCATCAGGTACATGCCCATGGCGTAGCCGCCCAAAGCAAAAAACACGCCGTGACCCAGCGACAAAATACCGGTGTAGCCCCATATCAAATCCATGGCCAGGGCGCAAATGGCGTAGCACATGATTTTGCCAACCAGAGCAACCGCATAGGTGCTCATGTGGAACATGCTGGACTGGGGCACCAACAGGTTCAGCGCAGGCGCCAGCGCACACACCACAATCAGCGCGACGATGAACGTGCTCCATCCGGCGCGGGTCATCAAAGGCGCTTTTTGCGGCAACGGCAAGTTCTTTAGCAGTGTGGCGTTCATGCCTCCCTGCCTTTCATCGCAAAAATGCCTTGGGGACGCTTTTGAATGAAGATGATGATCACCACCAACACCGCAATCTTGGCCAGGACGGCACCCGCCCAACCTTCTAAAAACTTGTTCAGCACGCCCAGACCCAGGGCGGCATACACAGTGCCTGCCAGTTGCCCGACGCCACCCAAAACCACCACCATGAAGGAATCGACGATATAGCCCTGTCCCAAGTCTGGCCCGACGTTGCCAACCTGGCTCAATGCACAACCGGCCAAGCCCGCAATGCCCGAACCCAACGCAAAGGCATAGGTGTCCACCCGCGCCGTGTTCACGCCCATGGCGGACGCAATGGGTCGGTTTTGGGTCACCCCGCGCACAAACAGCCCAAGCCGCGTTTTGCTGATCAACCAGGCCACCCCCGCCAGCACGGCGATGGCAAAACCGATAATCACCAAGCGGTTGTAGGGCAAAGACAAGTTGCCAAGCACCTGCACGCCGCCGCTCATCCAACTCGGGTTTTCAACCCCCACGTTTTGCGCACCAAAAAAGCTGCGCACCAGTTGCTGCAACATCAGGCTGATGCCCCAAGTGGCCAGCAGAGTCTCCAGCGGGCGGCCATACAAAAAGCGGATCACGCTGCGCTCTAGCGCCGCGCCCATCAACGCAGACGCCATGAAGGCCACGGGCACAGACGCCAGCAGGTACCAATCAAAATACCCCGGCAGGTACTTTTGAAACAAGCCTTGCACAACATAGGTAGCGTACGCGCCAATCATCATCAGCTCGCCATGCGCCATGTTGATGACGCCCATCAACCCGTAGGTGATGGCCAGACCCAAGGCCACCAGCAGCAAAATACTACCCAAACTGATGCCGCTGAACATGGCACCCAACTTGTCACCCCAAGCCAGCGCACTCTCAACCGTTTTCAGCGTGGCGGTCAGGGCGGCTTTCACATCGGGCTCCGTCTCCACCTTGAGCCGCTCCAGCAAAACGGTTTTGGTACTGGCCTGACCGCTCTGCGCCAACAGCGCTGCGGCAACCAACCGTTTGGATTTGTCTGGGCTGTTCAGCAACACGGCCGCGCGAATCAAACCCAGTTGGTCTTTAAGCTGCGGGTTGGGTTCAGCCGCAAAGGCCTTTTCAATCAGCGGCAGCTTTGATTCATCGCTCTCGGCTTGCAGCGCCTTGATACCTTCGCGCCTGCTTTTTTCGTCTTTGGCAAACAGCTTCAGTCCAGCCTGCGCCGCTTCCAACTCGCCACGCATGCGGTTGTTGTTGATCACGTCCTCTGCGCCTTCAGGCAAGGCAACTTCGGCACCGCTGACCGGGTCAAACGCCTTGCCGTCTTTGACAACATATGCCTTGCCGCCCGCGACTTTGACGGCATCACCCAGCAGCGCTTGCAAAAAGCCAGCCGTTTTGTCGTCGGCACTGGCAATGGCTTTGTTCAAAGCCTCGATTCGGGCGTCCGTCTCGCCCACGGCTATACCCTTTGCTTCTTCAGCCGTCAAGGCGAACGCGGGGCCGAACAAGGCACACGCGATCAATAAAACAAAGCATCGAAACAACATGAAAAAAACCTGGGGTGGACACGGGCAAGCATGCCCACACTGCAACTTCCGGGGTGGTACCCGTGACTTTCGGGTCATGGGCACCACCTCAAGCGCTTTACTTCTTCGCCATTTCAGTCTTAGCCGGCTCATCCGGCTTTTTGTCATTGCCTTCAATGTACGGTGACCAAGGCTTGGCTTTCACGGGGCCGGGTGTTTTCCAGACCACATTGAACTGGCCGTCGGCCTTGATTTCACCAATGAACACCGACTTGTGCAGGTGGTGATTTTTCTCATCCATCTTGCTGGTGATCCCAGAGGGCGCCTTGAAAGTTTGACCGGCCATAGCGGCAATGACTTTGTCGGTGTCGGTGGACTTGGCTTTTTCAACCGCTTGCTTCCACATGTTGATGCCGATGTAGGTGGCTTCCATCGGGTCGTTGGTCAGGGCTTTGTCTTTGTGGCCCGCAATGCCCTTGGCTTTGGCGTAGGCGCTCCACTTCTTAATGAACTCGTCATTGGCCGGATTTTTGATGGACTGGAAGTAGTTCCAGGCGGCCAAATGGCCCACCAGCGGCTTGGTGTCAACGCCACGCAGCTCTTCTTCACCCACGCTGAAGGCGACAACCGGCACGTCCTTGGCTTTCAAGCCCGCATTGCCGAGCTCTTTGTAGAACGGCACGTTGGAGTCGCCGTTGATGGTGGACACCACCGCGGTTTTGCCACCGGCTGAGAATTTTTTTACATCGGCCACAATGGTCTGGTAGTCCGAATGACCAAACGGGGTGTACTTTTCGTCGATGTCGGTGTCTTTCACGCCTTTGCTCTTTAAATAGGCGCGCAAAATTTTGTTCGTGGTGCGAGGGTAGACGTAGTCTGTGCCCAAAAGCACCCAGCGTTTGGCAGCACCGCCGTCTTTGCTCATCAAATAGTCCACCGCGGGAATGGCCTGCTGATTAGGTGCTGCGCCTGTGTAAAACACGTTTTTGGACAGCTCTTCGCCTTCGTACTGCACGGGGTAGAACAGCAAACCATTCATTTCTTCAACCACTGGCAAAACGGACTTGCGCGACACGGAAGTCCAGCAGCCAAAGATGACCGAGACTTTGTCTTGGCCCAGCAGCTGCTTGGTTTTTTCAGCGAACAAGGGCCAGTTTGAGGCCGGGTCAACAATGACAGGCTCCAGCTTTTTACCCAACACGCCGCCTTTGGCGTTGATTTCGTCAATCGCCATGAGCACGGTGTCTTTCAACACGGTTTCAGAGATGGCCATGGTGCCGGACAGGCTGTGCAAAATGCCGACCTTGATCGTGCCACCCGCTTGCGCAAAGGCGGGCACGGCGAATGTGAATGCACCAGTAGCGACCACTGCGGCAGCAGCGATGGCCTTGAGAGGTCCTCGACGATTCATCATGATTCTCCAAAAATAGAAGTTAAGTGATCTGAAATGGCTGTTCGAAATCAAACGGCTGACATTGACCGTGCAAGCGCCGTGCCAGTTGCACGAGGGAGCTGATTGACCTTGCAAAAACCCTGTGATTGCCTACAGCTGCAAATTTGCGCACCAAAATGACGCCAACTTGAACACGAAAACCGCACCTAAAAAATACAGAGGTGCCTGCGGTTGCGCTTAAAACGCGCCAATTGGGTGCTTCGGCGTTGGCCAGTGCGCCTAAATTGGGCGACCTGACTTCGGCACACAAGTTGCGTGACAATGTGCTGCTCCGACCAACCCTGCATGCTTAGCGCGCCACATAAGTTATGGAACTCACTCCTCGCGAAAAAGACAAGCTCCTGATTTTCACGGCGGCACTTTTGGCTGAGCGGCGCAAGGCCAGAGGCTTAAAACTCAATTACCCTGAGTCCATGGCATACATCAGCGCAGCCGTCATGGAAGGTGCGCGCGACGGTAAAACTGTGGCTCAATTGATGAGTGAAGGCCGCACCCTGTTGAGTCGGGCTGACGTCATGGACGGCATCGCCGAGATGATTCCAGACATTCAAGTGGAGGCGACGTTCGCCGACGGCACCAAGCTGGTGACGGTGCACCAACCCATCGTTTGAATGCGTCTGTTTGGATTTTTGCCGCCTGTTTAGCTAAGTTCTGTTTAAGTCTTTCACTTCGCACCATGAATAATTACCTTGTACTTCAGTGGACAGCGCTTTTAGCACTTGCATTTGGCATGAGTCAGGCTGCGGCCCACGACGGCCATGGCCCATCGGGAAGCCATTGGCATGCCACAGACGTTTGGGGCTTGATGGCCTTGGGCGGCATGGTTGCCGTGGCGATTTGGCTGTCTCGCGACCCAAAGTGAAGCAAGTCAACAACTAGGCAAACGAGCAAGTGAGGTGACTGTGAACCCTGGTGAAATTATTCCTTTTGATGGCCCCGACCATTTGCTCAACCAAGGGCGGCGCACCTTGGTCGTGGTGGTGCAAAACACCGCTGACAGACCAATTCAGGTCGGCTCGCACTACCATTTTGCAGAAACCAACGCCGCTTTGGGTTTTGACCGCACCGCCGCCCGGGGCATGCGTTTGAACATTGCCTCAGGCGCGGCCGTTCGGTTTGAACCAGGACAGCAACGCACGGTGGAACTGGTTGACTTTGCCGGTGATCGGCTGGTCTACGGGTTTCGCGGTTTGGTGCAAGGAGCCGTGTGATGGCAACGATTGGACGACGAGCCTATGCCG
>JANPCR010000229.1:0-9442 GCA_031431035.1 Rhodoferax sp. | reverse complement strand
CAGCTGAGCAGGATCGATGTGGTTGAGCCCAAATTCCTGAAAACCTGGCGAGTCAATCAGAGCGGTGGTTTTAGCGCTGTCCACCCAGTACCAAGTGGTGCTGGTGGTGGTGTGTTTACCCGCATTCAGCGCCTGCGATATTTCGCCTGTTTGCGCCAATGCGCCGGGTGCCAACAGGTTGATCAAGGTGCTTTTGCCCGCGCCCGATGGCCCCAAAACCAGCGTCGTTTTGCCACTGAGCAGTTTGAGCAGTTCTGCGCGGTCAACATCTGCCGATTTGCGCAGCGACAGCGGCAGCACGCCGTAGTGCATGTGCCGGTAGGGTTGCAGCCATTTCCAGGCCCGCTCGAACGGTTCGACCAAGTCGCTTTTGTTCAGAGCGATGATGGGGGTGATGTGTTCGGCTTCAGCCGCGATCAGCGCGCGAGACAACTGGCTGCTAGAGAACTCGGGCTCGGCGGCAATCAGAATTAAAACCTGGTCCAGGTTGGCTGCAAACGACTTGGTGCGCACCTCGTCCTGGCGGTAAAACAGGTTGCGCCGTGGCTCGAGCTTTTCAATCGTGCCTTCATCTTGCGAGGGCATCCATTTCACGCGGTCGCCGACCACACCTTGGCTTTTTTTGCCGCGTGAATGGCAAATTAGCCGTTTGCCTTCATTGCTTTCAATTAGAAAATGCCGTCCATAATTAGCGACAACCAGGCCATCTTGCAAGGCATTAGCGGTCATGCCAGCAAAGCGTCAACCTGCGCGGCGCAATCGAAATCGGTTGAAGAAATACCGCCCACATCATGGGTGTTGAAGCGCACTAGACAGGTGTTGTAGCGCACAGTCAAGTCCGGGTGGTGATCCCAGCGGTGGGCGATGTAGGCCACGGCATTGACGAAGGCCATAGTCTCAAAATAGTTGGCGAACTTGCCCGTCTTTTCAATGGCCAAGTTGGCGCCGTCCCCGGTCAGCTTCCAATCGGTCAGCTTGGCAAGGCCGGCCACAATTTCTGTGGCGTTCAAGGCGCGGCGGGTTTGCCCTGACCAGCTTTGTGTTGTCAATTGAGAGGCCATGGCGGTCATGTGTTCAAGGGTTCAAGTGTTCAAGGGCTCATTCTCTGCAAACGCTCGGACGCGGGCGGGTGCGAGTAATAGAACTTCACAAACAGCGGGTCGGGTGTCAGGGTGGAGGCGTTGTCTTCGTACAGCTTGAGCAGGGCGGTTGACAAATCAGCACCACTGGTTTGAGCCACGGCGTAGGCGTCGGCTTCAAACTCATGCTTGCGCGACATTTGGGCAAACAAGGGCGAAATAAAGAAGCTGAAGACGGGCGTGGCCAGCAAAAAGAGCATCAGCGCCAAGGCGTCGTTGGGGGCGCGCAAATTGGGCAATACGCCAAGCCCGGTGTAAAACCAGGCTTGGGTGGCCAGCCAGCCCAGCAAGGCGAACCCGGCCAGGCTCATGGCGAACATGGAGACGATGCGCTTGATTATGTGTTTGTGCTTGAAATGACCCAATTCATGGGCCAACACGGCGTCTACCTCGCCCGCTGACAGTTTGGCCAACAGCGTGTCGTAAAACACCACCCGTTTGGCCGCGCCAAAACCGGTGAAATAGGCGTTGGCGTGGGCGCTTCGCTTGCTGCCATCCATCACAAACAGGCCTTTGGCGGCAAAACCGCAGCGCTGCATCAGCGCGGTGACGCGGGCTTTGAGGGTTTCGTCTTCAAGTGGCTGAAATTTGTTGAACAGCGGGGCGATGAAGGTCGGGTAAATCGTCAGCAGCAACAGGTTAAAACCCATCCACAAAGCCCATGCCCACAGCCACCACAGGCTGCCCGCCGCGCCCATGACGTACAGAATGAGTGCGACGATGGGCAAACCAATCAACATGCCTACCGCCGTAGATTTGACCAGGTCAATCGCCCACAGTTTGAAAGTCATTTTGTTAAAGCCAAACCGCTCTTCCAGCACAAAGGTTTGGTACAGCGTCATGGGCAGGTCAATCAGGCCGCCAATGAATGCAAACGCTGCCAACAAAGCGATTTGTTGCGCCATACCGCCGCCCATCCACTGCAGCAGCGCATTGTTCAGCGCCGACAGACCGCCCAGCAGCGTCCAGCCAAGCAATACAAAAGTGCCTAGGGCCAGTTCCAGCAGGCCCAAACGCGACTTGGCAATCGTGTAATCCGCCGCCTTTTGGTGGGCCGACAGGCTGATTTGGCTGGCAAATGCCCCCGGCACTGCGTTGCGGTTGAGTGCGACATGGCGTATTTGGCGCGATGCCAGCCAGAATTTGACCGCCAAGCCCAGGACCAAGGCAATGGCAAAGGTGATTGAGAGTGTGAAAGAAGGGGATGAAAACACAGTGATCCGAATAGTCTGAAACTCTTCAAGTTTAGGCCATCAGCGACAATTCAAGCCATGCCGTACAAGAACACCCATCTCGCGCCAACCGAATCTGCGGCAGGTTTGAAAAAGTCAGACAAAAACCTGGTGTGGCTGGACTGCGAAATGACGGGCCTGGACCCTGAAGTCGAGCGAATCATAGAAATCGCCATCATCGTCACCGGCCCGGACCTCGCGCCCCGCATCGAAGGCCCGGTTTTGGTGATTGCGCAAAGCGACGAGTTGCTGGAGCGCATGGACAAATGGAACAAAACCACCCACGGCAACAGCGGGCTGATTGTGAAAGTGAAGGAATCCACCGTCACCGAAGCGCAAGCCGAGGCCCAAATCATCGCGTTTTTGGTCGACTACGTGAAGCCGGGCGTGGCTCCGCTGTGCGGCAACAGCATTGGGCAAGATCGTCGGTTTTTGGCCAAGTACATGCCGCAACTTGAGGCGTTTTTTCACTACCGCAATGTGGACGTGAGCACCTTGAAAGAACTGGCCAAGCGCTGGCGGCCTGACGTTTACAAATCGTTCAAAAAGAAGCAGTGGCACACCGCCTTGTCGGATGTGCATGAGTCCATCGATGAGCTGGCGCATTACCGGGCGAAGTTTTTTCAGCCGCTGGTTGAGTAGGGTTGTTTTTCGCGATTTTTGACAAAAAAGAACCTGCAGGTTCTTTTTTCCGCCAAAATGTCAAAAGCGGCCAAAATATGAATAAAATAGGCCTCTAGCTCCCGAAGAATATACATAGTTTGCTATTAATATTATAGCATTCAAGCCGCTCTTGAAACCAGCGGTCGAGCTTGGCGAAGTCGAGCTATTGCTGTTTCGCACCCGTTTTTTGCAGTTGCGCGTAGAGCATGGCCCGCGCTTCGTCCCCTTTGGCGCGGTACAAAATCTCAAGCTCCTCAAACACATAAGGGTCGGGCTCACCAGCAGCGGCGCATTCTTGCTCTAAGCGCAATTGAATCGCCAGCGACTCGTCATGGCGTTTCAAAGTGCGCAGGGTCCAAGCCACCATCCAGTGCGCCACGCGAATCGCGCCTGCGTTGGCACCTTGCTCTCGAATGGCCAGGGCCTTTTTGAACTCTGCTAACGCATCGTCAAAACGTGCCAGGCCGTGCAATGCCATGCCCAGGTTGTTGCGAATTGATCCTTCCCATTTCTTGGCGGCGCTCTGGCTTGAAGTTGTCGAAATCGCTAGGGCTTGCTGCGCCCACTTCAGCTGATCCAAGGGGGCCGTGTCGATGAAGGCGAACATGTGAATCGCGTCAATCGCCAAGCCGTCCAATTGGCCGGCACGCGCGGCGTCCAAGGCGTCTTGCCAGGCCGCCCGGGCTGTGGCTTTGGCGGTTTCAGTTTGCGATTCAGGCGAATGCGTGGCCGACGCGTAGGTGCGCCCAAGTTCCAGCGCATAGTGTGCACGAGCCTCAAAACTCGCCTGCTTGATCGGTTCTGCAACCGACTTCAGTATTTTTTGCGCTTCTGCAAAGTCACGCCGAATGCCGTAAGTGCGCGCAATTTGGGTTTGCAAGATCAGGGCGTCGTCCCCGGTGGCTGTCGCCAGGGCCTGGCGAAAGCGCTGTTCGCTCAAGGCCGGTTGGGTATGGTTCCAAAGGGGTGCAAGGTCAATCGCCATAACGGGTGCTCCGAAAAATTGCAGGGCCGTGAAAACCAGCAATGCTGCCAAATCGCAATTGGCTGCAACACCGCCGCCAATGCGCGTGGCTAAAAATGTTTGGACAGCGGAGTCTAATTGCCGATTCATAATTAGAGAATACTCCCTCATTTCATCAGCATCGCCTAGGACGTTAGGTAGAAACCCGGATTTGTGCCATAATCTGAGGCTGCGCTAGAAAAAGCGCATATTTGCACATCTCCCCTCACACAATGGGCTTGGTTGCAGCTTCAAGTTGATGCTGCTCAGAACAAGTCCCAAGCGCTGAATGAATCGCCTTCAAGGCTTTTCGAGCGCAGGTTCCGTTTGATGGTTGATGTATTTACAACCATTGACGGAGCGACCAGCGACGCTGGCACTCGCGTGTGAGATACAAATGACCGACGCTTTCGACGCGGCAAGCGACTTTTCGCCTGCCCAAAATTTTTCCAACGACGACTCTTTCGCCAAAGACACTTTCACGAGTGAGCTTGAGCAGCCATCGGCCCCAATGACCGACGGCGCAGCCGCGGCCGAGCCTGAAGTTCAAGACGTCCCCAATGGTTTCGTCACCCTGGGCTTGGCGCCTGAGCTGATTGCTGCCGTCAAGGATCTGGGTTTCACCCAACCGACCACGGTTCAACTCAAAACCATTCCTTTGGCCATGCAAGGTGCGCCGGGTTCCAACGGTGCAGCCCGTTTCATTGACCTGATGGTGTCCAGCCAAACCGGAAGCGGCAAAACCGCCGCGTTTTTGTTGCCCGTATTGCACACCTTGCTGATGCAAGACGTGCAAGCCGCCGCCGATGAGCGCGCCGAATTCGAGAAAGCCGTGGCAGACGCTGAAGCCCGTGGCGAAGCGCCCCCAAAGCGCGCTAAACGCAAAGACCCGACCAATCCGCGCCATTTCAAAGCAGCCGAGCCAGGTGCCCTGATTTTGTGCCCCACCCGTGAATTGGCCCAGCAAGTCGCGCATGATGCGATTGACCTGGTGCGCCATTGCCGTGGCCTGCGTGTGGCCAACGTGGTGGGCGGCATGCCTTACCAGTTGCAGATCGCCAAGCTGCAAAACGCCAATCTGGTGGTCGCAACACCGGGCCGTTTGCTTGACTTGCAACGCTCGATGCAAATCAAGCTCGACAAAGTTCAGTTTTTGGTGGTGGATGAGGCCGACCGCATGCTCGACTTGGGCTTTGCCGACGACTTGGCAGAAGTCAACCAGCTCACCATTGAGCGCAAGCAGACCATGATGTTCAGCGCCACGCTGGCACCGCGTATTCAGCAACTGGCCACCCGCGTGATGCGCGAGCCACAGCGCGTGCAAATCGATTCGCCCCAAGAAAAGCACCAAAACATCAAGCAAATGCTGTTTTGGGCTGACAACACGCAGCACAAACGCAAATTGCTGGACCATTGGCTGCGCGACACCACCATCAACCAAGCCATCGTGTTTGCCAGCACCCAAGTTGAGTGCGACGGCTTGGCCAACGACCTGCAACAAGACGGCTTTAGCGCTGTGGCCTTGCATGGCGCCTTGAACCAAGGCTTGCGCAACCGTCGCCTGATGGCGCTGCGCGAAGGCCATGTGCAAATTTTGGTGGCAACCGACGTGGCCGCCCGCGGTATTGACGTCCCCACCATCAGCCACGTGTTCAACTTTGGCTTGCCCATGAAAGCTGAAGACTATACCCATCGCATTGGCCGCACAGGCCGCGCTGGCCGCGACGGCATTGCCGTGACGTTTGCTGAGTTGCGCGACCGCCGCAAGATTTTTGACATCGAAGGCTACACCCGCCAGCCGATCAAATCAGAAGTGGTGCCTGGGCTTGAGCCTAAGCAGCGCATTCCTGATTCGCGCCCACCGTCTGGTTTTGGTGGCCGTGGTGACCGCGACAACCGGGGCGGTGGCGGCGGATTCTCACGCGACCGCAATGACCGCAACTCCGGCGGCCGTGCGGGTGGTTTTGGTGCCCAGCGCGGTTTTGCCGAGAAGAACTTTGGCGCTCCCGCCAGCTTCAACAATAACAGTGGCGGCGACGGCGGTTTCAATTACGAACGCAAGGGTGGTTTTAATGACCGCTTCGCAGGCGACCGAAACTTCGCAGGTGACCGCAATGACCGTGGCGGTTTTGGTGGCGACCGCGCCGCCCCGCGCGGTGATTTCGCTGATCGCAAACCACCGTTTGCCAAGCCAGGTTTTGGCAAGCCCATGGGCATCAAGCCAGGATTCGGGAAGCCCGCACCTTTAGGCAATGGCGGCAAGGTTTTTGTGCCGCGTGACGCCAAGAAGCGCCCTGCACGCAGCGCCTAATTTTTTAGTTTGACCCGGCTGTAAAAGCCGACGGTCAGGGTAGGCCCTTAATGTCGGCCCGCACATCTGTCAAGGATGCGCGGGCTGATTTGCTTTTAGGTGACAATTCTGACCAGGAGGATCAAGGCATGCCTTTGCAGACCACAGCAGCTGATTTTGAACAGATGTTCGAGTCGGCGCCCATTTCACTTTGGCTGGAAGACTACAGCGCGCTTAAAACTTTGTTTGAAAGTTGGCGCTCAAAAGGTGTGACTGACTTTGATCAGCATATTCGTCAAAACCCCGGGTTACTGCTGGAATGCTCGAACTGCCTCAAAGTGCTCAAAGTCAATCGCAAAACCCTGGAAGTTTTGGCGGCACCGACCCAGGAGGAGTTGATTGCCCGGTTTCCCGAAATTCTGGGTGACGATGCGCTCACCAACTTGGCCCGGGAGCTTGGCATGTTGTGGTCCGGTAACTTGAACTACAGCAACCAAACCATTAACTTTACATTGGATGGCAGGCGCATGGATGTGCAGATCCATGTGCGGGTTCTGGAAGGTTATGAGGCGACATGGGCTCGCGTCCTGGTGTCTCTGCAAGACATCAGCAGTGAAGTTGCCGCGCAAACTGGCCTGAATGCCAGCGAAGCCCACACCCGCAGTCTGTTTGACTATTCCCCTGTGTCGCTGTGGGTTGAAGACTTCAGTGGCGTCAAGGTGTTGCTGGACGAAGCCCGCACCTTGGGAATTGAAGACTTCCGAGTCTTCATCAGCGTGCACCCGGACTTTGTGTCTCGGTGCATGGAGGAGATCAAGGTCATTGACGTGAACCGCCAAACGCTCACCATGTTTGCGGCTGGCAGCAAAGACGACTTGTTAGCCAATTTGGGCAAGATCTTCCGGGACGAAATGCACGCCTCCTTTGCTGACCAATTGCTGGACTTGTGGACTGGCAAAACAGTGCAAATGCGCGAAGTGATCAACTATTCGCTCACTGGCGAGCTGATCAACATTCACATGCAGTTTGCCGTCATGCCTGGCTACGAAAGCAATTGGGGGCAGGTGCTGGTGTCTCTGGTGGACATCACAGCGCGCAAAAAGGCTGAAGCGTACCTGGAATATCTGGGCAAGCACGACTCATTGACCCGCCTGCGCAACAGAGTTTTCTATGTCGAAGAACTCAACCGTGTGTCGCGCAAAGGGCCTTGGCCTTTGAGCATTTTGGCGATGGATTTGAACGGCCTGAAGCGGGTGAATGACGCTGAGGGGCACGCTGCCGGTGACACGTTGCTACGGCGCACGGGCGAGGTGTTGACCAATGCCACGGCCGGGCACCCCTACTGTGTGGCCAGGATTGGGGGTGACGAGTTTGTGGCCCTGCTGCCAGGCTGCGACGAGCGTGTTGCGCGGGGCCTTAAAGGGCGAATCGAGTCCATGTTGGAGCTGAATAACCAGTTTTACTCGGGTCAAAACTTGAGCCTTGCCATAGGCATTGCGACTTGCAGCAGTTCGGCCGAGGTCGAAGAGACCCTTCACCGAGCTGATCAAGCCATGTTTGGCGAAAAGGAGCTGTATTACAAAACGCACCAATTTGACCGCCGGCATACTTGAAAGTTTAGGCCCTGCTTGAAATTGCTTTAACTGGAATTTGAGGAATTTACCAATGGCCTACCCCGATAAAGCCTGGCTTGACCGCATGTACAACAACCGCGGCTTGGTGCCTGAGTTTGATGCCCACTTTGCGCGTTGGCAGGCTGACTCATTCACGGCACGGCAGGCGCTCAAAGGCCAGCTCGACGTACCCTATGGCGATGCAGTGAGCGAGAAGCTCGATATTTTTGCAGCGCAGCCGCCAGGCAAAGGCTCAGGTGCTCCTGTGATGTTTTTCATTCATGGTGGCTACTGGCGGTCTTTGGACAAGTCGGACCAGTCTTTTATTGCCCCCGCGCTGACCCAGGCTGGCGCTTGCGTGGTGATTCCCAACTATGCCCTGTGCCCTGGCAGCAAAACTCACCCGGTGACTGTGCCTGACATTGCGCTGCAAATCGTCAAGGCGCTGGCTTGGGTGTTTCGCCATATCGACCAGTATGGCGGCGACCCCACCCGCATCACCGTGGCGGGCCACTCTGCCGGCGGGCATTTGGCAGCGATGATGATGGCCGTGAACTGGCCCGCCTACCAGCGCGACTTGCCCCTAGCGTTGGTCAAAAACGGCCTGTCGCTGTCGGGTTTGTTTGAACTTGAAACCATTCGCCAAACGCCCTACCTCCAAACCTCACTCAAGCTCACGCCCGAGCAGGCCAAGCGCTGCAGCCCAGCCTGGATGCCGCCCCCTGCTGTTTCCGACGGGCGAGGCACCCTGTTCAGTGTGGCGGGTGCGATGGAGAGTTCAGAATTTCTGCGCCACAACGCCTTGATTCAAGCGGCGTGGGGTCGCAAGGCCGTGCCAATCAGTGAGGCCTTGCCCGGACTGAACCACTTCAGCATTCTCGAGTCTTTGGTTCAACCCGGAACCCGTTTGAATGGCTTGGCTTTGCAGTTGTTGGGGCTCTGAGTTCTAAAAAACTCAGCCAGTTTTGTCCTTGATGGTGGACTCCACCACGCAGCGTGTCACCTTGGGCGGGAATTCGCCCACATGAAAGGCCAGCTTGCGGTCGCGCAAAGCCGCGTCGCTGGCGGTCACGCGTTCAAAGCGGCGCATGTGTTCCGCCCAAGATGCATCCACAACCTGCTCGACAAATCGCCCAGGGTCGCCGATGTCGCGCAGCAACTCCCACGACAAGGCGCCGTGGCGCAAGCGGCTGCTGCGGCTCAGGCGCATCAGGGCACGAAACTCATTGGCCCGAACGGGGTCAATGAGGTATTCGATGGTGGAAAGCACGTGCCCGGTTTCGGGGGGAGCCGTTGCCACTGGAATTTTGAATTTGTGGGAAGGCGTCAAATCTTCTTCGACGCTGTTGTCCCTCATTTTTCGGTTGGCTATCAAAATACTGATGAACCCTGTGGCTGCTGCAATTTGCAAGCTGGTCTGCACCGATGCCAGTGTGGCCACTTGGCCCCAAATGGCGGCTCCCAAAGCGCTCGCCCCCATGATGGACATTTGAAACATGGAC
>JANPCR010000228.1:0-6124 GCA_031431035.1 Rhodoferax sp. | reverse complement strand
ATGATGGCGTTCATGCCAAAGGTGATGCCGCCGCCCACCCGCGCGTCTTGGCGGTAGGTTTGCAGCATGTCGCCGACTTCGGGGCTGCTGGTGGCGGTGGCGGGGTTGACATTAGGGATGGGGCAGCGGGCGCAGGGTTTGACGGGGCGCAGCACGACAGGGGCCGCGGCGGATTCGGTCGCTGAATCATTTGCCACACCAGCCAGCCCAACGGCCGGGTCGGGCAACACATGCCAATCCGTCACCCGGTCTTCGTCATGGGCGTCGCCACCCGACAGCACAATGTTGGGCCGAAACCGCGCCATGGTGACCGCGCTGTGGCCCGCAGCGGTCAATTTGGTGTTCAGCAGATCGAGCGATGCCTGGCTTGCCACCAACAGCGCAAAACCATCCGCAAACTGGGTTTGGGCGGGCAGGCCTTGGGTCCATTTGGAGCTGGACGGGCGTTTGTAATCGGGATCGAACCGCGTCAATCGGTATTTTTTGGCGTTGGGGGCGGGCAGCCCAGCGGGCGTGAGGGACAAAAAGTCAGTGAACCACTGCGCCGCCATGTCGCCCATGTCAAAGGCGGGCACGGTGTCGTCCCACACTGTGACTGTGGCGGGCTGCTCCACCGCGTCAATGCGAATATGCAGCGCCAGCATGCCGGGGGCGCGCAAAATCATGTTGTCGCCTTTGAGTTGCGGCTGGATCAGCGCCATGCGCGGCAGTTCGCGCTGTGAGACAAAGTCGCCACTCGCATCGACCACCATCCAGGCGCGGTCCAGGTCCAGGCCCGTGTCCAACAGCACCGCCTCTTGCAGTTCAATGCCCGCGCAGGATTTGATGGGGTAAATAAACAGCCGCTCAATGCGGGTGGTCAGTTCAAAAGGGGCGGCAGTCTGGGGAGAAGTCATCAAGACGGTCTTTCGAAAGGTGCGGAGAAAGTTGGGCACATGCGATCAGCAAACAGCGTCAATTTTGCACTGGCTTCTACAATGAGACGCATCAAATCTGACAATCCGACCCATGGCAACTACTTTTGACGTATGCATTCGCGGCGGCGGCATCACCGGGCGCACTTTGGCGCTGCTGCTGGCCAAAGAACGGCTGAAAGTGAATTTGGTGGTGTCACCTACTGCATCTGCCGCCACCGCCGTGCCAGACGTTCGGGCCTACGCCCTGAACCAGCGGTCTAAAGCCTTGCTCGAATCGGTGCGCTGCTGGCCTGCGCCCGAGCACGCCACGCCTGTTTTGAAAATGCGGGTTCAGGGCGACGACGGCGGCCAGGTCGATTTTGACGCCGCCCACAGCCATGCCGACGCATTGGCCTGGATTGTCGATGTCGGCGTTTTGGACGCCCAGTTGGCCCAAGCCTGCCAATTTCAGGCGCAAATTGAACAAAGCACGGAAGCCCACAACGCCACCCTGACGGTGATTTGCGAAGGCAAAGCCAGCCGCTCGCGTGACGAACTGGGGGTTGAGTTTGACGTGGCCGCCTATTCGCAGCACGCCATTGCCGCGCGCATGGACTGCGAGTATTCGCACCTGCAAACGGCGCGCCAGTGGTTTGCCAAAGATGCGATTTTGGGCATTTTGCCCATGGGCTTGGCCCCGTCGTTTGACACGGCGCGTGGTTCAGCCGATCCATCCGAGGCAAACGACGACTCTGATTCAGCCTATTCGCCTGACTTGGTAGATTCCTCAGATTCCCCCGATTTAATCCGCCGGGGCGGGAACTCCATCGCCATCGTCTGGTCAATAGAAGAAGCGCTTGCGCAGGAACTGATGACTTTGAGTCCCGAGGAGTTCGCCAAAGCCGTGCAAGCCGCCACCCACGGCGAGTTTGGCCATATGGTGTTGACCAGCGAGCGAGCCATGTGGCCCCTGCAACTGGCGCAAACCCAACGCTGGGTTGGCAAAAAGGAAGGCCAAGCTTGGGCCTTGGCTGGCGACGCAGCCCACACCGTTCACCCATTGAGTGGGCAGGGCCTGAATTTGGGCCTGGCCGATGTGGCGGAGCTAGCGCAATTGCTGGCGAAGCGCGATTACTGGCGCAGTGTGGGCGATGAGCGTTTGCTGCGCCGATACGAGCGTTCGCGCAAGCTGGAGGCTAGCAAACTGGGGGCCACCACTGACGGTTTGCAGCGCTTGTTTGCTCAAAACGGCAACCTGTGGCAGACCTTGCGCAACGTGGGAATGAATGGGTTTGAACGCAGCGGCCCCCTTAAAAGCTGGGTGGCGCGCCAGGCGATGGGACTGTGAAAAAAGGCGATTTTGAGTAAAAAAGAACCTGCAGGTTCTTTTTTACTCATAACAGGCTGAAAACGCGAATTTTTGAATGAAATAGGCCTCTAGCTCCCGAATAATATACATAGTTTGCTATGAATAATATAGTAACTGAAAACTTCATCCAAACCTTGTTCAAGGTCGATCCAAGCCCAACCTAAGCTCTATTCAATCTCAATCCAAGCTCAATCCAAGTTTCACCCAAGCACCAACTGTGACCCCGCCAATGCCTCCTTTCAAAATCCTCACGCGCTTGACCCAATTCACCCGATTGACCGCCATTGCCGCCCTGACCCTGGCCAGCCTGGGTGCCAGCGCCCAACTTGACGAACCCGAGCTTCGCAAGCTCTTGACCGAGCGTCTGCCCATGCTGGGCAAAATTGACGAAATCTCCAAAAGCCCCCTGCCGGGTTTGCTGGAAATTCGGGTCAATGGCAGTGAAATTTTTTACACCGACACGCAGGGCAATTTTTTGATTCAGGGCAACCTGATTGACACCAAACAGCGGCGCAACCTGACCGAAGAGCGCATTGACAAACTCACCTCGGTGGCGTTTGACTCGCTGCCGCTGAAAGACGCTTTCACCATCGTGCGCGGTAACGGCAAACGCAAAATTGCTGTGTTTGAAGACCCCAACTGCGGTTACTGCAAACGCTTTGAGCGCGATTTGCAAAAGGTCGATAACGTCACCATCAGCCTGTTTTTGTACCCGATTTTGGGGGCTGATTCAGTTGACAAATCACGCAACATTTGGTGCGCCAAAGACAAACCTAAAGCCTGGATGGATTTCATGGTGCGCGATCAAGCGGTGGCACCCGCAGCCGCCTCGTGCGACTCCAGCGCCATCGCGCGGAACTTGGAAATCGGCAAAAAGTACAAAATCACCGGCACGCCGACTTTGATTTTCACAGATGGTTCGCGCGTGCCGGGTGCCATTGGCCCTGCTCAGGTGGAGAAGCACCTGGCCGAGCTGAAGAATTAAGGTCGAATGCAGTCGCAGGCACTACGCTGCGGTTTGTTCCGAATTACCGGGTGACCTCGCCCGCCGCGTTGATCACCGTGATTTCAACAAAGCTGCTGCCCTTGTGCGCCTCAGGCGAATAGCCGACAAAGTAGCCGCCTACGTCAAATTCGCGCATGCTTTCCAGACCTTTGACCAAGGACGCTGGACTCGGGTTGGAGCCGGCGCGCTTCAGGCCTTCGACCAGCACGCGGGCTTCAATGTAGCCTTCCAAACCGTAGAAGCTGGGCGAACCGCGCCCCAGGTCTTTCACGTCTCTGACGTACTCAGACACCACTCTCAAACGCAGCCCGTTGGGTATGGGGAACACTTGCGAGATGCCCAGACCCTTGGCCTCAGCACCCAGCACCTTGGTCATCACCGTCGCGTCAAGCGGCGAAAAGCCGTAAATGCTGCCGCGAAAGCCTGCTTTTTTCAATTCGGAGAAAAGTGGCGCACCCACCGCTGCCAATGAGGCCAGAAAGATCGCTTGCGGTTGGTCCGCCACGGCTTGCGCCGCCACGGCGGCGACTGTTTTACCGGCCACATCGACCTTGAATACTTTGGCCGTCAAACCATTGTCCTTGAAGGCGTTGGACAATGAGGTGTTCAGCCCTTCGCCGAATGGGTTGTCCAGGTAAATCACGTTGATTTTGGTGATGCCGATGGTTTTGGCGTGGCTGACCAGTTTGCGGGCTTCATCCGCGTAGCTGGCTCGCACGGGGAAAGCATAGCGGTTGAAAGGCGTACGAACGGCATCGGTGCCGCTGGTCAACCCAACCCCCGGAATTTTCAATTCAGCCAATACCGGCAGGGCAGCGGCGACGGTGGGCACGCCAAAAATTCCCAAAAATGCAACGGGCTGGTTTTCAGTCGCCATTTTTTTCAGGTTGGTCACGAGGTTTGCAGGCAAGTAGGCATCATCTAAAGTGATGACCTCGAGGCCGCGCCCGCCGACGCCACCCGCTGCATTGACCTTGGCAAGGTAGGCGTCACCGCCGTCGCGTTTAGCTTCACCGTACAGCTTGAGCCCGCCGCTCAACGCCAAGGTGCGGCCAATGACGATGTTCTCGGCAGCGCTGGCAGGCAGGCAGGACAGCGCCAGCGTGGCGATGGCAAAACGGGCGGTCAAACTCAGTATTTTGTGCATGGTAGTCAATGAATATTTAGGAAGCGGTGCAGGTTAGCAGCCAGTGCGCTGCAATGGAGTGTCTACTGACATTCGATGTGCGTTATTGCAACGGTCAAAGCGTGAAAATCGCACACTCTGCCGACTATTGTGCTTCTGCTACTCTTCAATCCAATGCCAAAGATCAAACCTCCGACAGCGGGTAGCGAGATTCACTTCCAAGTCGAAATCGCCAGTCTGCAAGCCCATCTTTATCGCGTCACATTGACGCTTCAAAACCCGCAGGCAATGCAAGGGCTTAGCCTGCCTGTGTGGATTCCGGGCAGCTACCTGGTGCGGGAATTCTCCAAGAACTTGCAGAATCTAAAAGCCCACCAAGCGGGAAAAACGCTGCGCACCCAGCGCGATCTGCCCGTTACCCAAATTGACAAATGCAGTTGGCAAGTAGCCTGCGACCCCGCGCTACCGCTGGTGGTCAATTACGAGGTGTACGCCTTGGACAATTCAGTCCGCACGGCTTGGCTGGACGCTTCGCGCGGATTTTTCAACACCACTTCGCTGTGCTTGCGGGTTGCTGGCCAAACCGAATCGCCACACCTGCTGGACATCGAGCCAGCGTCCATCCCCGCCGACTGGCGCTTGGCCACAGGGCTGGCACCCGTCAAAGTCAACAAAGCCGGGTTTGGCAGTTACCGCGCCGCCAATTACGACGAACTGGCCGACTGCCCCGTTGAAATGGGCGACTTTTGGAGTGGCAGCTTCGTGGCCTGTGGCGTGCCTCACCGCTTCGTCGTTGCAGGAGCACCGCCTTCATTTGATGGCACACGCCTGCTGGCAGATACGCAAAAGATTTGCGAAACCGAAATCAGGTTTTGGCATGGCGACAAGGTGACGGCCAGCCGCAATCGACCACCGTATTCAAGTTACCTGTTCATGCTCAACGTGGTTGACGACGGCTATGGCGGGTTGGAACACCGCAATTCCACGGCACTCATTTGCAATCGGAAAGACTTGCCGCGTTTGGCGCTGGTGCAGGCAAGTGCCGCTAAAAACAAAGCAGTTCCAGCAGCCGTCGTGCCCACCAAACAGTCTGACGGCTACACCACGCTTTTGGGTTTGATCAGCCATGAGTATTTTCACACATGGAACGTCAAGCGCCTGCGCCCGTTTGAATTTGCAAGCTACGACTATTCAGCCGAAAATTACACCCAGTTGCTGTGGTTTTTTGAGGGTTTCACCAGCTATTACGACGACTTGTTTCTGCGCCGCGCGGGGCTGATTGACGACGGCGTTTACCTCAAGCTGCTGACTAAAACCATCAACCAGGTGTTGCAAACCCCAGGGCGAAAAATTCAATCGGCTGCACAGGCCAGTTTTGACGCCTGGGTTAAATATTACCGGCAAGACGAAAACACGCCCAACGCCACGGTCAGCTACTACACCAAAGGCGCGTTGGTGGCGCTGTGCCTGGACCTCAGCCTTCGTTTGCAGGGTAAAACCACGCTGGACGCGGTCATGCGCGCCTTGTGGCTGCGTTGCAAAGTGGGCCCCATGCAAGAGGCCGATTTGGCTGCCGTGCTGCACGCTCTGACAGACCGAAGTTGGGCCGCAGAACTTGCAGCCTGGGTGCACGGCACAGCTGAGTTGCCGCTGGAATCGCTCTTGACCACTGCGGGCGTCGGTGTGCTGGCCGAGCCTGCGCAAGTGGCGCAGGCGCTGGGCTTGCG
>JANPCR010000227.1:0-11513 GCA_031431035.1 Rhodoferax sp. | reverse complement strand
GGAACTTAGCCTGTTCAGTCGCGACGTAATAGCCATGGCGACGGCGGTGTCACTCAGTCACGACATGTACGACGCTGCCTTGATGCTGGGCGTCTGCGACAAAATTGTGCCTGGCTTGCTGATTGGCGCATTGCATTTTGGCCACTTGCCAACGGTGTTTGTTCCTGCCGGGCCGATGACTTCCGGATTGTCGAACAGCGCCAAGGCCAAGGTACGAGAACAGGCGGCCCAAGGCCTGGTGGGTCGGGCTGAACTGTTGCGAGCCGAGTCTAAGGCCTACCATGGCATGGGCACCTGCACTTTTTACGGCACTGCCAACAGCAACCAAATGTTGCTTGAAGCCATGGGATTGCACGTACCCGGCACGGCGTTTGTCAACCCTGGTGAGGCCCTGCGCGAGGAACTGACCAAGGAGGCCGTTCGAACTGTTTTGGATACGAAATGCGCCGCGATTGGCAGGCTTGTTGATGAGCGCTGTATTGTCAACGCCATGGTGGCTTTGCTCGCCACGGGGGGGTCTACCAACCATTTGATCCATTGGGTCGCGGTTGCGCGCGCCGCTGGCATCGTGATCGATTGGGACGACTTCGCGGCTTTGTCCAAGGCCGTGCCGACGCTGACTCATGTCTACCCCAACGGCAGCGCCGATGTCAATCAGTTTCAGGCTGCAGGTGGCCCTGGGTTTGTCATTCGGGAATTGCTGGACGCTGGCTTGATGCATGCAGACGTGCTTACCGTTCGCCCTGGCGGGTTGCAGGAATTTACCCATGTGCCACGAGCCCTCGGGCAAAGTCTCGAATGGGTGTCTGCTGGTCCCTCCAAAGATGAGACTGTTGTGCGGCCCGCCTCAAATCCGTTCAGCCCAACGGGTGGTTTGGCTCTTTTGCAAGGCAATCTCGGCCGCAGCGTGATCAAAGTGTCTGCCGTTCCTGATGATCGGCATGTCATCGAGGCGCCTGCCCGGGTGTTTGACTCGCAAGATGCCTTGCACCTGGCCTTCAAATTGGGCGAGTTGGACAAAGACGTGGTCTGCGTGGTGCGCTGGCAGGGTCCGCAAGCGAATGGCATGCCTGAACTGCACAAGCTCACGCCACCGCTGGCTGTTTTGCAGGCCAAAGGCTACAAAGTGGCCCTGGTCACAGATGGGCGAATGAGTGGGGCCTCTGGCAAGGTGCCAGCCGCAATCCACGTGTCGCCTGAAGCCAAGGCGGGTGGCCCGTTGGCCAAGGTACAGGACGGAGACGTCATTCGCCTGGATGCTGTGAACGGTACTTTACAGGTTTTGGTCGCTGAGGCTGAATGGGCCAGTCGTGCGGTCGCGCAGATGCCTTTGAATTTAATCGAGGCTAATAGCCTGGGCATGGGCCGCGAATTGTTTTCAGGCATGCGACGCCATGCCTTGACCGCAGAAGAAGGAGCAGGTGCATGGCTTTGAACGAACCCTTGGGGTCGGCCGCGTTGACGGCTCGCCTGGTCATGCAGGACGCACCTGTCATTCCAGTCATTGTCTTGCATGATTTGCGCCATGCCGTGCCTTTGGCAAGGGCCTTGCTGGCAGGCGGTATTCGAATGCTTGAGGTCACCTTGAGAACGCCGCAGGCTCTGGCTTGCATGGAAGCCATTGCCCGAGACGTGCCAGATGCCATTGTGGGTGCTGGAACCGTGCGAAGCTCAGAAGATGCGCAGGCGGCGGCTATGGCGGGTGCTCGCTTTGCGGTGAGCCCTGGCTATACCCCTGCGGTCGGCAAAGTTTGCCGCGACTTGGGGTTGCCATTGTTACCCGGTGTGGCGACGGGCAGCGAAATCATGATGGCTCAAGAGGATGGCTTGACCGAGTTGAAGTTTTTCCCGGCCATGCAAGCCGGAGGCATGGCCATGCTCAAAGCTTGGAGCGGCCCGTTCGGCGACGTGTCCTTTTGTCCCACAGGGGGAGTCACACTTCAAAATGCGCCAGAGCTTCTGGCTTTACCGAATGTGCTGTGTGTGGGTGGGTCTTGGCTGGTTCCGGCGGGCGCTTTGGAGCGTGGCGACTGGGCGCTCATCACTCGACTGGCATCGGATACCCAGCAGCTCAAAAAATAGTCTTGATCAGGGCTGGGTGAGCCTTCGCGTTGCGGCAAATGACGCGCCGTAGGGTAGGAGTTGCAAAAACTTCATGACCCAGGTAAAGCGTTTGGGGAAGTGAATCTCAAACTGACCACTTTCCCAGCCTCTCAAAATTTCCAATGCCGCTTGTTCGGTGGAAATGAGCGCTGGCATAGTGAATTTGTTTTGTGCGGTCAAGGGCGTGTCTACAAAACCAGGGTTGATCAAAGAAACGCCGATACCCTGATCATGCAAATCAAGGTAAAGCGTTTCAGCCAAATTGATTAACGCAGCTTTGGTAGGCCCATAAGCCAAACTTTTTGGAAGCCCCCGGTAGCCAGCAACACTGCTGATCAGGCTGATGTGCCCTGAGAACTGACCCGCTACCCCAGCCTTGGCCCGAGTCAGCAATTGGGGAAGTACCGCGTTGAGCAAATACAAAGCACCTTCGTAATTCACCTTGTTGTGCCTTAGCATGTCCGGCAAGTCGAATTCGGTAGCACTCATTTCCCGGTAGTGGCCAGCGCAGTAAACGACGCAAGCCAATGCGCCCAAAGTAAAAACCTGGTTCGCTGCGGCTTGCACAGCTTCAGCGTCAGTGGCGTCAAAGGGCAGCGCCAATGCGCCAGGGTGCTGGGCTGCAAACAAATTCAAGGCTTCGGCGTTGCGTGCGGACACCACTACCTTGGCTCCTTTGGCGTGAAGCGCGTGGGCCGTGGCGCGGCCAATACCGGTTGACGCGCCGACCAACCAGACAAGGCGGCCACTCCAGTCTGTCATGGGAAGATTCAAAGGCATGGCAAGCTTCGCGTTAGCGTATGGTGAAAGACAGGGTGACCTCGCCCAAGCGCCAGCCAAATTTGCTCATGGTGGCCTTGTTCAGCATGACTTTGTCGTTCATCAGGTACATCCAGTCATCAAATTGAACCTCATAGACCTTGCCGTCTACCGGTAGCGCCATGGTGTAAGTCCAATTGAAGGCATTGCCCCGCTGTTGTCCGTCTGCAAGCCCCACAACGTCATCAGCTTGGCCACTGTAGCTACCGTTGGCCAGCCGCTTGAGTCGCCAAATGCGTTTTTGTTTCGTGCCATCAGAATAGCTAAAGTCCTCGTCCAAAACGCCTTCATCGCCAACCCAGCTACCTTTCATCACCACAGTGAAGCGTTTGACCACCTTGCCTGATCGGTCGGTGAAAACACCATAGGCATCGAGTGTGCCGTTGAAGTAGTCACGCAATTCCAAAACGGGCTTTTCTTGGGCGTAGTCATTGATTTGCTGCGATCCGCAACCTACCAAAGCCAATGTCATTGCTGTCGCTGCTGCGATTGCAAGCCAGGTTTTGGCAAAAGAACGCTTTGGATGTGTCATGGAGTCTTTCTTGGATGGATGGGACGAATAATGAAAATCTGCAAGGCAATGGCGGCCAAGGCCTTCAAAGCACACGGCAGCAGGCAGTACGCAATAGTGAGTGCTCGCAGGCCTTCAGGGTCTCGGACGCCTGGGGTGTAGCCAAAAACAGCCAACATCGGCAGCGCCACACCCGCCGCGAGAGCCAAGTTGAGTTTGGTGGCAAAGTTCCACCAGCCAAAGTAAGCGCCCTCAGCCCGTCCCCGGTCACCACCGTCCGCAATCACGCCTGCCAGCAAGGCACCTGGCAATGCTAGATCACTACCCAAGGCCAGGCCAGACAATGCGCAGACCACGACAAAAGCCGTTGTGTCGCCCACACCGAGCTGGGTCGCCCAAAGAAAAACCACAATGGAAATCGCCATGCCCGAAAGCCAGCTGCGTGCAAGGCCAATAGTTTTAACCGTGCGCAGCCAAAGCGGCATTGAGAGTGCGCCGCAAAGAAAAAAGCTCCCCAAAAAGAGGGGTTGCATCGCTTCGGGTGCTTGCAGCCGGTCTTGCACAAAAAACAAAATTAAGGTGGCAGGCACTGCACTGGCGATGCCGTTCAGCATAAACACCCCGAGCAATCGCCTGAAAGCCGCGTTTCTCCAGGGGTGCCAAAGATCCGGCTGCTCGATGGGGGCTACCGTGGCCAATTGAGCCCTAGCAGTTTGAGGGCGCAATGCCCGCGTCCAGGCCAGCCAGCCCACCGCCAGACTGATCAAAAAAGCCACCACCAAGACCGGCAGACCAAACACCGAGGGTGTAACTGAGGCCAACACCACCCCAGCCAAGCCGAGACCCTCGCGCCAGGCCACAATGCGACTGCGAAAGGTCTCGCTGCCACCCAACATGGCTCCCCAAGATTGGTGTGCGACGGCCACTGCACTGTAGGCCGAGTAGGTAATGACCAGCAGAATGCCAGTGACTATCAGCAGCATCTCGGGGTCGCGGCTCAGTGGAAAAAACAGCATAGAAAATCCGGCACCCAGTACCACCGCAGCGCCTGCAGCAAACCCCAAAAGCGAGCGTATTGATTTGGCAAACAGTCGATCACACCAGCGCCCCAAAAACGGATCAATCAAAGCGTCAAACAAGCGCGAGCCCAACAGCAATGCACCCAAAGTGGCAAGTGGAACCTGGAAATCCCGCGCGTACAGGTTGGGTAGCAGGACATACAGTGGCAGGGCACAAAATGCCAAAGGGAAACCCAGAAACCCGTAAAGCATGCCTTCTCGCACGCTCAAGGCGTCCGACTGACTGCTGTTGATTTGGGGGGCGGTCGTCACGGCGGAATGGGTCTGGCGATGCTGCGTCTGGCGAACTGAACCGTGCGACTAGTTGGCGGCGAGCCCTGCCAAGAGCTCGCGACGCATTTTGGGTTCAGAGCTGGCCCCTGACAACCAAATACCAAAAAACAAATTCGCGAATTCGGCGTCACGAATTTCACCTTTGCTCTTGCCGTTGAACAAGAATTTGGCCCCGACACCAGGCACGTGGACACCCGTTAGTCGGTCGCCTGAGCGAACCGTTGGAAAAATGGCACGCATTTGACGTGTCCATTGCTGCTCTTGGGCCTCACTCAAAGGCGTCAATCGGCGTATTTCACTCAATGAGCGGTCAGCAATCTCTTCGCCACTGAACTCTCTCAGGTACTCCAGGTCCAGCGCAAATGCATGCTTGCCAAAGTCATCGGCTTTGAAACCTGGCGCCACCCAGAGAGCGGCGTTGTAGATTTGAAAACCCCATACCGTCAGCTTGGCCCGGCCCGATAATTTTGCGCCTTGGACATTGACCTGGACATCTTGTGGCGCGATGGCAGCTGTTGTCGCCAGCGCTGGTGTGCTCTGCGTCAACATCAGCATGGCAACCAGCACCCCTCCAACCCAAGCATTTGTTGGAGCCTTTCCAAAACTGATGGGAAGTCTCATACCTGTCCTGGGGCGGGCTTGGCCAGCGTGTATTGCATCAGGTTGATATCGCCCGCATCAAAGGCGGCTTCGCAGTAGCAGAGGTAGAACTCCCAGATGCGCATGAATCGGTCGTCAAAACCAAGGGCTTGAATGTCCAGCTTGCGAGCCAGAAAGCTGGCCTTCCAACGGCGCAGCGTTTCTGCGTAATCGGCTCCAAACGTGAATTCGTTCACGATGTGCAGGCCCGCAGCGTTGGCTTGCCGTTTGAACTCCGCCGGGCAGGGCAGACAACCGCCGGGGAAGATGTACTGCTGGATGAAATCGGTGGATTTGAGGTAGCGATCAAACAAAGCGTCGTCGATGACGATGGACTGCACGCAGGCGCGCCCGCCCGGCTTGAGTAGTCGGCTGACGGTCTGAAAGTACTTGGGCCAGTACGACTGTCCCACGGCTTCGAGCATCTCAATCGAACAAATCGCGTCAAAGGGCTCATCATGGATGTCGCGGTAGTCCTGCAAGCGCAGGTCTGCGGTTTGGCCGGGGCCGGTGGGCACCTGCAATTGAGTCAGGCGCTCGTTGGCAAACGCCAATTGCTCATGGCTCAAGGTCACGCCGACGACGCTGGCTTTGAAGTCCGTGGTCGCAGCTTCTGCCAAAGCGCCCCATCCGCAACCAATTTCCAGCACGCGGTCACCTGCTTTGACTTGTGTTTCTCGCAATGCACGGCGTACCTTCGCGTTTTGCGCTTGGGTAAGGGGGGCGGTCAGGTCGCCCTCAAACCAGGCCGACGAATAGTTCATCGACGGATCCAGCCACAGCGCATAAAACGCGTTGCCCAAGTCGTAGTGGGCATGGATATTTTTGCGGCTGTTGGCCTTGGAGTTGTGGTTCAAAAGATGCTTGATGCGGTACAGCATGCGTCCGCTCCAGGTGCCGTAGATGAACTCGTCAACTTCTCTTCGGTTGGCAATGAAGACTTTCAGCAGGTCACTCAGGCAAGGGGTGCTCCAGTCACCCGCAATAAAGCACTCGGCAAACCCAATATCACCCGATTTGAGCGCCGCACCAAACACGTTCCAGTTGTGCAACGTCATGCTGGCAACGGGGCCAGTCTGTCCATCGTTCGCATGGGCATGAGGGTGTTCGCCAAACCGCCGCACGGAGCCGTCGGGCAATTGAAGGGTGAGTGCGCCATGGCGCAGGCGCTGCAGCAGTTTCAAGGCTGGCCGGGCTGAAGCGGGCGCGTCTTGAGGCAAGGTGATGGGAGTTGCGGTGATGGAGTTCATGAATAGTGGGGCAGTTGATTGGTCAGCTTCAAAGGGATCGCGTGACCAAATCTTGGGGAGCAGAGGGCTTGCGCCAGAACTTGACTTGTTTGAGCCAGAGCCGGGCAGCCTGAAAATGAATGTGAAAGACGACGCCGAAAGTCATGACGGGGTAGCGCCAAAGCGCTTTGCGCAAGGCCGCCGGTGTGATGGGTTCCAAGGTGCCGCTGACGCTGGTTTGCAATATCGGGCCTGCGCCGTCGTCATAGTCAATGCGGGCTACGGTGCGCTGCACCGTCTCCTTGGGGCTGTGCCCCAAAGGGCCGCTGCTACTTCGGTTGGAGCGCATGAATCGAAAGCTGTAATTGCCTTCCACAGCGCAAAACGGCGACACATGAAAGGCCTTGTTGGCGTGAATTTCGTAGCCGTAACGCGCCCGGTCAAGCAAGTAAATATGGCGTTCACCAAAGGTGTTGTTGACTTCAACGACGATGGCTCGCAGGGTACCGTTTTGGTCATTGGCCGCGCGATGGCAAAACCAAAAGCTCACCGGTTTGAAGGTGTAGCCCCAAACCCTGGGGTAGCAGTGCAGCCAGGCCTCGCCCGTGGCGTCTTTTATTCCGTGTGAAGCCAGCAGGTCGTCAACCCAAGCCAATGCACCGCCTTCGGCTGGCATGCGACCATCGCCATGGTCACTGTCAAAAAAGCTGATGGGGCTGAACCGGTTCATGGCCAATGCGTTCGGGGTCTTTGCAGGTATCGAAGTTGCCAGGCTGCGCATCGGCAGCATTAAAAAATAGGTGGCATACGCGAATGCGTTGTGCGCCGGGCGCAGGCGGGTGTGGCGCACCTGACCAAATCCGATCAAGGCATGCTCGCTCATGCGGCCACCTGCCCGTTCAAGTTCAACAGTTGGGCCGCGGCGGACTGGCCGGCTTTCAGGCCATCTTCATGGAATCCGTAGCCAATCCAGGCTCCGCAGTAGTAGGTGTTTTGCTGCCCTTGTAGCCATGCAAATTGACGCTGTGCTTTGATAGCCGCCGCATCAAACACCGGGTGCGCATAGGCAAAATCGCCCAGCACGTGTTGAGGGTCGATTTCGCGAATTGGGTTCAAGCTGACCACCACGGGCTGCGCCCAAGGCAGGGGCTGCAAGCGGTTCAACAGGTAGTGCAAGCAGACATTGGGTGCTGGGTCTGGCGCGCCAGACTTTTTGTGCAAAGGGTTGACCGCGCGCTCGTAATTCCAGGCGGCCCAGGCGGCTTTGCGGCTCGGTAAAACAGACGCGTCAGTGTGCAGTACTGCGCGGTTAGGTTGGTAGGCAACAGCGCTCAGCAGTGTGCGTTCTTGAGCTCCTGGGTCTTGCAGCATCGCCAGCGCTTGGTCGCTGTGAGTGGCAATGATGGCTGAATCAAAAGTTTCCTGCGTGTGGTCTGTTGAAATTCGAACGGCAGTGGTTGACTGGGTAGCCAAGTTGGCTTTGACTCTTTCAATTCGCCGCACTGGGGTATTGAGCCGCTTGTCGGCAATGCGGGCAGTGATTTTTTCGACGTACTGTCTGGCACCGCCTTGAACGGTCCACCACTGAGGCCGGTCTTTGATTTGCAGCAAGCCATGGTTATGACAAAACCGGATCATGGTGGCCATCGGGAACTCCAACATCTGCTCCGTGGGGCAGCTCCAGATGCAGGCGGCCATGGGCAAAAAGTAGGCGTCACAAAACTCTGCGCCAAAACCATTGGACTTTAAAAATTCTCCAACGGTTTGGCGCATTTGGTTGTCGCTGTCGCTGGCAGCCAGTCTGGTGCAAAGGGCATTGAAGCGGCCGATGTCGCCCAGCATTTTCAGAAAGCGCCAGTTGAAAAGGTTGCTGCGCTGCGCGAACAAGGCATTCAAGCTGGTGCCGCTCCATTCCAGCAGGCGACCAGTGCTCGGGCTGGTGGATTTGACTGAAAACGACATTTCTGACTTGGCGGTTTGAACGCCCAGTTCAGCCAAGAGTTTGATCAGGTGCGGGTAAGTGCGTTCGTTGAACACCAAAAACCCGGTGTCAACGCCGTGTGTGACAAAGCCTTGCGCAGTGGGCAAGGTCACATCAACCGTGTTGGTGTGCCCGCCAAAGTAAGTGCCGGCTTCGAACAGGGTCACGTCGGCTTTGCCCTGCAAAGTGTAGGCGGCTGCAAGACCCGAAATGCCCGACCCGATTATCGCAACTCTCATGCGAGCGCCTTGAAACTAAGGATTGCGGGTAGGGAGTCAGACTGTATGGTCATGTTAATACTATACAGTATTTTAACGAAGTTAGCGCATTTTTTGTGACCGCGTGACTTATACTAAAGTGATGGCCACAAATAATGTCATCAAAGTCTCTTTCAAAGAGCAAATGTTACAGGCGCGTGAAGCCGCCATCATCCAGTCGGTGAACCGCCTGCTGGCTGAAAAAGGTTTTGAAGCCATGACGGTGGACGAAGTAGCCGCCGACGTGGGCATTGCCAAGGCCAGCCTTTACAAGCATTTCCCCAGCAAGGAAGACTTGGCCGCCGCCGCCATGGTTTTGGTCATGCGAAGCGCGCAGACTTTCTTAAGCTCCTTGCCGGCCGAAGACCCACCGCTGAAGAAGCTTCGTGCCGTGGCGCGTTGGACAATGGGGCTTAAATTGGCCGGGGAAATGCCGTCTTTGCCGAGCCAAAATTCAAGTTTGCGCACCACTTTGATGCAAAACCGCGACTACATGGACGGCTTGATGGACTTAAGCGACCGTTTGGGTGAGTGGATTGAAGCCGCGCAGGCCAGCAAGGCACTGAACCCCAAATTGCCCGCTATCGCCGTGCTGTACACCATCTACGCCCGCGCGTGCGACCCGGTGCTGGAGTTTTTAAAGATGAGCGGACAACACACTTCAGAAGAAATCATTGACCTGGTGCTGGCAACCTGTTTTGACGGGCTGGATGCGCGCTGATCTTCGCAAAGCTTGATTTTTCGTCAAGACAGCCAATATTTACCACAATTGTGGTAAATATTGAGTTTTTGGCAAAAATCGGATTAAAATAAGCCTTAGGCTCTCGAATTCATTGAATTAATTGCTATAAATAATATAGCAATTAAAATTTAATACAACCCGCCTCCCAATGCGCTTTCGGCCCGCTGAATCAGCTCGATCTTGTAGCCATCGGGGTCAGTCACAAAGGCGATCACCGTGGTGCCACCTTTGACAGGGCCTGCCTCGCGGGTCACGTTGCCGCCACTGGCCTTGATTTTGTTGCAGGCGGCGTAAGCATCGGCAACGCCCAGGCCGATGTGGCCAAAGGCGCTGCCCATCTCGTAGTTTTCGACGCCGTGGTTGTAGGTCAGCTCAATCTCCGCGTGATCCGGGTTGTTGCCGTAGCCCACAAAAGCCAGCGAGTATTTGTACTCCGGGTTTTCAGAGGTTCGAAGCAGTTTCATGCCCAAAATTTGGGTGTAAAAGTCAATGGAGCGTTGAAGGTTTCCAACGCGAAGCATGGTGTGAAGCAGGCGCATAGTGTTTTGCCGTGAGGTGAATTGGGTTGAGTTGGCGCGAGGCGAAGTGAAGTGAAGGGATGTTGAGCGCTAGGAGTCCGGCCATCGCAAGTGAGCAACCTCGAACTCTCGTGACAGGAGGCAGACCTTGCAGCGATTATGCTCAGAGCTCAAAGCCTGTTGCAAAAATGGGCTCATTTTTTCGGGCTCCTGGCCCTGCCAGCCTTCGATGACTTCCACCACCATTCCGCGCCGCGCCCTTGTCTTGCTGCTTGTTTTAACCCTGGTGTGGGGAACCAACTGGTCGTTGTTCCCATTGGCCGTGCGCGAAGTCTCGGTTTGGACGTTTCGTGCGATTGGGGTGACGCTGGCCGGGGTCTGCCTTCTGGTGGTCGCGCGGCTGCGTGGGCAGTCGCTGGTGATTGAGCGGCGCCATTGGCCCGTCATTTGCGTTGCGACCTTTTTCTATTTAATTTTGTGGAACATTGCCACAGCCTATGCCGCGATCATGCTGCCCTCGGGTCAGGCCGCGGTGCTCGGCTTCACCATGCCGCTGTGGCTGGCGTTGATCAGTTGGGCAGTGCTTGGCGAGCGCATGAGCGGGCGATTGCTACTCGCTGTGGCCTTGGGCGGCGCTGCCGTAGCCTTGCTGATGGTGCCCAGTTTCAAAGCCTATGCCGATGCGCCTTTGGGGCTTTTGTATGGGCTGGTGGCGGGCCTGGGCTGGGCGATTGGCACGCTATTGCTGAAGCGCAGCAAGGTCGATGTGCCTGCCACGGTGCTGACGGGTTGGCAATTGCTGATCACCGCGGTGCCAACCGTCGTAGGCGCGCTGATTTTGGGTGATGGCCACTGGTTCATGCCGTCGACTCAAACCATCGCGGTCATTCTGTACATCGCCCTGGTGCCCATGTGCATTGGCAATGTGTGCTGGTTTGCCATTGTGGGCATGCTGCCTGCCAATGTGGCGGGGCTGTCGTCAATTTTGGTACCCGTGGTGGCCATGATTTCAGGCGCGATTGTTCATGCCGAGCCGCTGGGGCCGATTCAAATAGCGGCCATGTTGTGCTGTGTTGCGTCGCTCTCGCTGGCCTTGCTCAAGCCAAAAACTCGTCAGCCTCTGGCGACGTAGTCAAACACAAGGCAGGTTGTGGTGGCATGGGCATACAAGGTGCCGTCAGGCCCCACTAATCGCGCCTCAGCCGTGGCCAGTTGTCGTCCGCAATGAATCACTTTGCCAATGGCGCGAACCCGCTGAACCTTGGGCGTGATGGCCTTGACCAGGTTAACGCCCAGCTCGGCCGTCGTGTAAGTGCGCCCAACCGGCAACATGCTGTGCACGGCGCATCCCAAAGCTGAATC
>JANPCR010000226.1:0-3729 GCA_031431035.1 Rhodoferax sp. | reverse complement strand
GGCACGCGGGGCGTGTGAAAGGTGTTGACGATGTCGCTTTCGTCGGCATAGCCCAACGCCATGCCGCAAACTAGCATTTCGCCCTCTGTTGCACCAATATGCGGCAAGATGATTTTGCCAAAACCGTTCCAGGCCGCTTGCGGGCAGGTGTGCAGGCCACGCCCGCGTGCGGCCACCATCATGCTTTGCAAGAACATGCCGTAGTCGACCAAACTGCCACGTCCTAGCACGCGGTCCATGGTGAACATCAGGCCAATGGGCGCATCAAAAAACTGGTAGTTGCGCTGATGCTGCGCGTGCATTTTGTCTTTGTCGCCTTTGCCGATGCCCAACAGGCCGTAAAGGCCCCAGCCGTTTTCGCGGCGGCGGTCGATGTAGGGGCTGACCCATTGGGTGGGGTAATAGTCGTACTCCTCGCGGTAATCGGCGGCCAGGGCCGGGTTGGCGCGAATGGCATCGTGGGCGGCGCAGACTTTTTGCACCAGACTGTCGCGGCTGGCACCCTGCAAAACATAGGCTTTCCAAGGCTGCGTGTTGGTCCCAGAGGCGGCCCGGCTGGCGACTTGCAAAATCGCAGAAATAGTCTCGCGCGAAACCGTTTGCTGCGTGAAGGCGCGTGTGGACATGCGCGAGGTGATGGCCGCGTCGACGATGGCTGCATTGTTCTGAGAGCTGCTTTGGGGGCTGCTTGGGGCGCTGCTTTGAAGGGGTGGGTTGGTGGTCATGGACAAAGGTTTGAAAAATGAAGTCGCCAAAGCGGATCAATTGGGACTGTGCTTCGATGATATCTGCCAGGCCGAGCGGCGCAGGGTCGGGCTTGGGAAAGGTTGAAGTCAGGTGGAATTTGCATCAAACTTCGCGGTTTGAGGCAGTTGGCCCCCAGAGCGGGCTTTACTGTTTGGAAATTTAGCCGAGTTGGCGTTTAACGGTCAGTTTAGTCGTAAAAACACAAAAAAGAACCTGCAGGTTCTTTTTTTTGAAAAAGCAGTCAAAAATGACGTTTTATGAACAAAAAAGGCCTCTAGCTCTCGAGTAATATACATAGTTTGCTATTTATATAATAGCATTGAAGGACGACGACCATTGCACTGCGTCACGGTCGGTCGATCTGCGCGACCGGGCAGGCAGGTCACAAACTGCCCACATAATGACCTTTGTGACTGACACCGTTCTTCAACTTCACCACATCAGCAAACGCTTTGGCACGCTGCTGGCCAATGACGACATCAGCCTGCAACTTCAGCGCGGCGAGGTGCTGGCGCTGCTGGGTGAAAATGGCGCAGGCAAGTCGACCTTGATGTCCGTTTTGTTTGGCCACTACACGCCCGACGCAGGCTCGATCGAAGTTTTTGGCAAGCTCCTGCCTGCGGGCAACCCCAAGGCTGCATTGGCTGCGGGTATTGGCATGGTGCACCAGCACTTCACGCTGGCCGACAACCTGTCCGTGTTGGACAACGTGATGATTGGCAGCCAGGCGATTTGGCAGCCCATGACGCGCACCGCCCTGGCCCGAATCAAGCTGCTCAAAGTCGCCAAAAAGTTTGGCCTGAAGGTAGAGCCCGATGCGCTGGTGAGCAGCCTGTCCGTAGGCGAGCGCCAGCGGGTCGAGCTGCTGAAAGCCCTGTACCGGGGTGCCCGCATTTTGATTTTGGATGAGCCCACCGCCGTGTTGACACCTGGTGAAGCCCAGGCGCTGTTTGAGGTGTTGGGGACCATGGTGGCGCAAGGTCTGTCGATCATTTTCATCAGCCACAAGTTGGGCGAAGTGCTGCGGGTATCCAACCGCATTGCCGTGCTGCGCGCTGGCAAGTTAGTCACAACCGTGCCAGCGTCGCAAACCACGCAGGTTGAATTGGCGCAGTGGATGGTGGGCCATGCCGTGAACCCGCCCCAACGCCAACCCACCCGAGCCACGGGCGCTGAAGTGTGTCGTTTGCAAGACGCCCGCATGCAGCCCCAAACGCCGGGCGGGCGAGATCGGCTGGACCGCGTCAATTTGACTTTGCACAGCGGCGAAATCGTTGCCGTGGCGGGGGTGTCTGGCAATGGCCAAGTGGCACTGGCGCAATTGCTTTGTGGCATGAGGACGCTAACCTCGGGCATTGTGCAACTGGGCAACGAACGGCTTCAGGCCTCCCCCGCTTGGTTGGTCGCGCGTGGGGTGGCCCGCATCCCTGAAGACCGTCATTCGGTGGGCGTGGTCGGAGATTTGCCCGTTTGGGAAAACGCCGTGTCTGAGCGGCTGCACAGCCCTGCTTTTTCGCGCTGGCAACTGATTCGCCAACACGCTGCCAAAGCGCAGGCACAAGCCGTGATCGCCCGGTTTGACGTACGCGGCGCAGGCCCAGACACACCAGCGCGCAACCTGTCGGGTGGCAATATCCAAAAGCTGATTTTGGGGCGCGCGCTGCTGCCCGCTGACGGTGCAACCCAATCCACACCGTTGATGATCGTGGCCCACCAACCCACATGGGGGCTTGACATTGGTGCCGTGGCCTTTGTGCAGGCGCAGTTGATTGCGGCTCGCGACGCGGGTGCGGCAGTGCTATTGATATCGGACGACCTGGACGAAGTGATGACGCTGGGCGACAGGATCGCGGTGATGCACGCCGGGCAATTGACCACCGCCCTGCCCGCCGAAGACTGGAGCCGTGAATCCATTGGACTTGCCATGGCAGGTGGCACAGCACCGGATGCGCTAAATTTGAGCGCACAATTTTTCGACGGGCCGCCCCGAGAAAAATTAGCCCCCTCGGGGGGCAGCGCAGTACATGAAGTGACAAGCGTGGGGGCAAAACTTCCCGACGGGCCGCCCCTAGGGAAATTAGCCCCCGCGGGGGGCAGCGCGGTACGCGAAGCGACAAGCGTGGGGGCCACATCCACATGAGACTAGAAAAGCGAACCGGGTCATCACCGACCGCGATGATCTTTGCCCCGCTTGCCGCCATCGCCTTCACCTTGGTGGTCAGCGCCTTGCTGGTTCTGTGGGCCGGTGCACCCGTCGGCCCCACCTATGCGTTGCTAATTCAAGGCGGCTTTGGCTCAGTGTTTGCCCTAAGCGAAACACTGACCCGGGCAACGCCGCTCATCATGACGGGCCTGGCAGCGACCGTGGCTTTCAAAGCGCGTTTGTTCAATATCGGGGCTGAAGGCCAGTTGTACGCGGGGGCCTTGGCCGCCGTGGCGGTGGGTGGCCTGCATGGCGGCCAAGGGTTTGAAGCCTCACTGTGGCTGCTATTCCCCCTGATGCTGTTAGCAGCCGCTTTGGCAGGTGCCGCATTGCTTTTAGGCCCAGCTTTGCTCAAAAACAAACTTGGCGTCGATGAAGTGGTGACCACCTTGTTGCTCAACTTCATCATGCTGCTGCTCGTGTCGCTGATGCTGGACGGCCCGATGAAAGACCCCGCCGCCATGGGATGGCCGCAAAGCGTGGCACTGCAAAGCGAGCTGGAACTGTCCAAACTCATTCCCCAAACTCGCTTGCACACGGGCCTGTTGGGTGCCGGGGTGCTGGCGCTATTCTTGTATGGCTTGCTTAAATACTCAGTCCTGGGTTTTGACATTCGTGCCCTGGGGGCAAATGCGCAAGCGGCCGCGTTTGCGGGGGTGCCCATCACCCGCACCGTGGTGCTAGTGGCCCTTTTGTCAGGCGCATGCGCAGGCTTGGGTGGTGCCATCGAAGTTGCTGGCCGCACGGGTTACGTCACTTTGGACATGTCCCCAGGCTAC
>JANPCR010000225.1:0-11351 GCA_031431035.1 Rhodoferax sp. | reverse complement strand
TCATCGGCCCAGAAAATGCCTGGGATATCGAACCCCCCATGAGGTGTTCTACGCCCTCGAACTCCAACCCTTAAACTAGACGCTGTTGCACTTCGTACTGGAATCCAAGAACAAAATAGGCCTCTAGCTCTCGAATAATATCAATAGTTTGCTATGCTATTTATAGCATTTTTAATCGCCAATACCGATCCACCATTGCACGACACATCGCGCGACACATTGCCCGACACGTTGCACAACTTTCAGCGCTCTTCCCCCTGCAATCGCCTCAGTCAACGCGCGTTGGAAATTTCCCGTAAAGTCCCCCTACTGCCGCCCCACGCGGCAAACCCCCGCCCCTTGGAGCCCGCCCGATGACCGACACCGCAGCCTACTCGCCCCCTCAAATCTGGACCTGGAACAAAGACAGCGGTGGGCGGTTTGCCAATATCAACCGACCCATTGCGGGGCCCACGCAAGACAAAGTGCTGCCCGTCGGCCGTCACCCGATGCAACTGTATTCATTGGCCACGCCCAACGGTGTCAAGGTGACGGTCATGCTCGAAGAGCTGTTAGCGCTGGGCCACAGTGGCGCGGAATACGACGCTTGGCTGATCCGCATCAACCAGGGCGACCAGTTTGGTTCCGGCTTTGTAGAGGTGAACCCCAATTCCAAAATACCCGCGCTGATGGACCGCAGCGGCCCCACGCCCGTACGTATTTTCGAGTCGGGTGCCATCCTGATGCACTTGGCCGAGAAGTTCAACGCCCTTTTACCCACCGAGCCTGCCAAAAGGGCCGAATGCCTGTCGTGGTTGTTTTGGCAAATGGGCAGCGCGCCCTACTTGGGTGGTGGTTTTGGCCACTTTTACGCCTACGCGCCAACCAAAATTGAATACGCCATTGACCGCTTCGCCATGGAAACCAAACGCCAGATGGACGTGTTGGACCGCCGCCTGGCCGAAAGCCAGTATTTGGGCGGTGCCGAGTACACGATTGCCGACATCGCAGTTTGGCCCTGGTACGGTGCCATGGCCAAAGGGTTGATGTACGGCGCCGGTGAGTTTTTGCAAGTGCAAGACTACAAAAACGTGCAGCGATGGACTGACGAAATCGCCAAACGCCCCGCCGTGATGCGAGGGCGCATGGTGAACCGCGTCATGGGCGAGCCATCCAGCCAATTGCATGAACGCCACGAGGCCAGCGACTTTGACACCAAGACCGAGGATAAAGTGGCGAAAAATCCCTAAATTTAGCGTCGTCGCGTCACCCGGGCTGTGTGGGCCTGTGAGTTCTGCGGACTGATCTGGCTTGCACAACAGTCTCTTTCATCCAACCCAACTGAAGGTCTAGACCATGCCATTCAAACCCTCTTTTCACCGAGCTCTCTTGGGCGCCGCAGTCCTGCTGACCAGCAGCTTCACAGCGGCGCAAGGCTACCCGGCCAAGCCCATCACGCTGGTGGTACCCAACCCGCCCGGTGGATTTGTCGATGCGTCGGCCCGCATTTTGTCGGATTCTTTGGCCAAAGTGACCAACCAGTCGATTGTGGTGGACAACCGGGGCGGCGGCAGTGGCAACGTGGCCTACCAAGCGGTGGCCCGCGCCACCCCCGATGGCTACACCTTGCTGAACTCGTACTCGGCCTACCATGTTGGCAACCCCAACCTCACGCCAAAGCTGCCCTGGGCGCAAAAGGACTTCACGCCGGTTGCACTGATCACCGTGGCGACCAATGTGATTGCGGTGCACCCGTCGGTACCAGTCAACAACCTGGGCGAATTCATCAGCTACGTCAAAGCCAACCCAGGGCGGTTGAGCTACGCCAGCCAGGGCAACGGATCGCTCTCGCACATTGGCACCGAGATGTTCAAGTTGCAGACCAAAACCAGCATGGTGCACATCCCCTACCGTGGCTCCGGCCCTGCCTTACAAGATGTGCTGTCGGGCCAGGTGCGGGTGTTCATCACCACGCCGCCGTCGGTGATGGGGCAAATTCAGGTGGGCAAGCTTAAAGGTCTGGCTGTAGCCGCAGACACCCGCCACCCGGGTCTGCCCACGGTGCCCACCACGTCTGAAGCGGGCTTAAAGGGCTTTGTTTTAGAGGCTTGGGTCGGCATTTTTGCCCCCGCAGGTACGCCCGCAGACATCGTGAACCGTTTGAGCGGGCAAATCAAAGCCGCGCTGGAACTGCCCGAGACCAAAACCCGTGCCGATGGCGCTGGCATCGAGCTGCGCTACATGCCGCCCACAGCCCTGGATGCCTTGGTCAAAAAAGACACCGATTTTTGGGCGAAAACGATTCAGAATGCGGGAATCAAGGCGGATTGACTGCGGAATGCGCCGCTCAAAATCGCGAAAGAACGCCTTCATGCCAAACGTACTATTTGATCGGGCAGTCAGCCACATCACACTCGCAATTGGGTGCGTACTGGCTGTTGTGCAGCCCCTGCCCTGCACAGCCCAAATCGCCCCCAGCTCGCAAGAGGTAGCTGCTTACCAAGGTTTGCACGCGGCGGCGCACCGTGGCGACGTGGCTCAAATTGAGCTGGCGGCAAGCGCCAAAGTCGACTTGAACGCGCGGGATCGTCACGGTCGCACGCCGCTGCACGTGGCCACTTTTGCAAAACAAACGCAGGCGATTCAGGCGCTGGCCAAAGCGGGTGCCAATCTGAATGCACAGGAGACAGATCGCTACGACGCGGTCACTATCGCATCAGTCGCAGACGATGAAGTCACGCTCAGACTTCTGCTGCAGCTGGGCGCCAGCGCCAAACAAATCACCAGCCGCTACGACGGCAGCGCCTTGATTGCAGCTGCCCATTTGGGCCACGACGGCGTGGTGCGCCAACTGATTGCGGCGGGGGCGACTTTGGACTTGGTGAACAACTTGCATTGGACGGCGGTCATTGAATCGATTGTGCTGGGCAACGGTGGCGCACGGCACCAGGCCACACTGAAAGCGCTGATCAGCGCCGGGGCCAGTCTGACACTCACCGACAGGCAAGGCAACACGCCCTTGCAATTGGCGAAGGCTCGCGGATACAGTGAAATGGTGAGGATGCTGGAGGCGGCTGGCGCGAGGTAGGGTGCAGTCTTGTGACGTGGCGCGATGTCATGCCGCGAAGTGGGCCAACTTGTTGGCCAAAGTGCTTTGGTGACAAATTGGGGCCTGGTGAGGTTTTTTTGATAAAAAAGAACCTGCAGGTTCTTTTTTCTTCTAAAACCCGTCAAATCGACAAATTCTGAATAAAATAGGCCTCTAGCTCTCGAATATATTCAATAGTTTGCTATTTTTAACATAGCATATTAAACCCTCTACTCCAACCAATCTACTCACGCCAACTCATGCAGATCAAGCCGCAAAAGCTCGCAGCCACGAGGCGCAGTCCGCTGACGCCTCAAGAGGCCAATACACGGTGATCGCCGTGTCGCCACGTTTGACATCCACACGAATATGCGGCCAAGAAGGTGCACCGGCTGTGGGCGATTGGCGCAATAGCGGAGCAAAGACTCGGGACCACCAGGTTGCGGCGTTCGCATGCACCGTCGCCACCGGAACGGCCCCACCGAAAGCCGGCTTGGAATGGATCGCATGATCAATCTTCAGAGCCTCGGCACCAGATACCCCAGAGACCGAGGCCTGAACTGGCACAGCAGCCCCAGGCTCTGAGCCTGCCGTCACGGCCGGTGCCAGCCGAGCGGCCAGATTCTGCGCAAATTCTTCCCACATGCGGTCGGCCTTGGTCTTCATGACGGTGAGGCCGAAGGTGCCCAGGCGCCCTAAGACATCGACGTGGATCTTCATGCGCAACTCGGTCTGGCCGTCGTCGCGTTCAGTCAGAAAGATCTCGCTGGACTGTTTCAGCGAGCTCGCTACAGACGCATCTTCACCCGTGCCCTCGGTGCGCAGGTAGTGCGGTGCGCGCTGCTCAACGATGGTGGTTTTGATCTTGAACTTGGCGCTGATGAAGGCAATCTTGACGTGGATCACCGACACATATTCCACGTCACTGATGACGTCAATGGACTTCATGCCCGGCACGCAGGCCCCCATCACGTTGGGGTCCAGCAGCATTTGCCAGACTTGCTGGGCAGGCGCGGCAACCAGGAGTTCTTTTTCAATGTCCATGCATCTTCTCCGAAGCGTGAAGAATCGATTCCACGATTTGCGAGTAGCCGGTGCAGCGGCACAAGTTGCCGCTCAAGCCGTGACGCACCTGGTCTTGCGTGGGTTTGGGGTTGTGGGCCAGCATGGCGCAAGCCGTCATGAGCATGCCGGGTGTGCAATAGCCGCATTGCAGACCACCACACTGCATGAAGCTCTCTTGCAGCGGGTGCAGTTTGTCACCCTGGCTCAGCCCTTCCACTGTGGTCACGGAATGCCCGTTAGCCTGAACAGCAAGCATCAAGCAGGACTTGACGACTTCACCGTCCAACAACACCGAACACGCGCCACAGGTCCCTGTTTCGCAGCCACGTTTGGTGCCCGTCAGGTGTAAATCGTCACGCAAGAAATCAGACAAAAGGCGCCGTGCAGGCACTTCGACACTTTGCACCTCACCATTGACATTGATATCCACACCATGTTTGCTCATGCCGCCCCCTCATTGCTTGTTAACCCGAACAGGCCCGCGATCGTGCGCCGCGTCACCACCCGCACCATGTCGCGGCGGTAGTCGGCCGACCCGCGTGAGTCCGACAGCGGCTCAATGTCAGCCGCCACGATGTCGGCCGCCTCCTGTGCCACCTCCGTCGTCATGGTTTTGCCCGCCAAAAATTCCTCGGCTCGGTTCACCCGGCGCGACACCGGTACCGATGCCCCGACCACCAGCCGTGCCGAATGACATTGCGCACCGCTGTGGCGGGCAAGCAAGGACACATTGACCAGCGGACGGTGCTCGGCAGCGGTGCGCAGAAACCGCACGTAGCTGCCCGAGGCATCAAGCGCAGGCACGGGAATCCGAAGCTCAATCACCACCTCATCTGGCTCAATCGCGGTGACGTAATAGTCCACCAAGAATTCCTCAATGCTGAGCACCCGCTCGCTCCGCGCATTGGCCAGAACCACTTGGGCGTCCAACGCCATCAAGCAGCCTGGCGGGTCGGTGGCCGGGTCGCCATAACAAAGGTTGCCGCCAATCGTGCCCTGGTTGCGCACTTGCGGGTTGGCCAGCCTGGCCGCCATGGACGCGAGCATGGGGAAGTGTTGCTGAACGACAGACGAGGCCGCCACATCGCAGTGACGCGACAGCGCTCCAATGCGCAAGCCCTTGCCAGCGTCAAAGCTGATACCGCGCAAGGCGTCAATCCGCGCCAGCGACACAACATGGGTGGGGTTCAGCATGCGTTGGCGCAACGCCAGCATCAACGCAGTGCCACCGGCCATCACCCGGCAATCGTCGCCCAAGTCGGCCAGCATGCGGCTGGCCTCTTGCACTGAAGCGGGTTCCAGAAAGTCAAAGTCACGCACGGGCAACCCCGATGTGCGTTGCATTTTGCCGTTGCAGCCGCAGTGCAGCCAATACCTTTTCGGGTGTGATGGGCAAGTCGGTGATGCGCACGCCTACGGCATCGAACACGGCGTTGGCAATGGCAGGTGCGCCGGGCAAGATGGCGGTTTCACTCGCTCCCTTGGCACCGTGCGGGCCATTGGGGTCGTTGGATTCCACAATGCCGCTTTGCAATGTGGGCAGGGCATCAGCAGTGGGCATGGTGTAGTCGGCAAAATTGCCGTTCATCAGGCGGCCGCCCTCCACTTGCAAATGTTCGTACAGCGTCCAGCCAATGGCCTGAGCAGCCGCGCCATTGCTTTGGCCATGCACGGCTTGCGGGTTGAAAGCCTTGCCGCAATCGTCTGAGACAAAGCTGTTGACCACCGTCACCCGGCCGGTTTCCGTATCGACTTCGACCTCGACCGCCTGCGCCGCAAACGAGTAAGCCGGCGCGATGTTGCCGTAAACCTTGTCGTCGTGCATCACTGTTTTAGAGTCCCAGCTGCCAACCACTTGAATCCCCTCGCCACCGTATCGCCAAATGTGCATGCGGGCCAATTCGGCCAATGTGAATTTGCGGAATGTGTCACCGCGCACGGAAACCACGCCAGCCGCAAGTTGCAGTTGATCGACAGTGGCGTTGAGCGTCTGGGCCGCCAGTGCAAAGAGCTTGTCACGCACCATGCCCGCTGCGACGATGGCCGCGTTGCCACCGGCCATGGTGACCCTTGAGGCCAGCGCGCCAATGCACCAGGGCGACACATCGGTGTCCGGCAGGGCCACATGAACATGGGCCAGGGGAATGTCCAGTTCATGCGCCACCACCTGGGCCAACATGGTCATGGCGCCCTGGCCAGCATCGGCCTCGCCACTGTGGACCACCACACGGCCGTCTTCATTGATTTTCAGCATCACGCTGGAGCCATCCCAGTTGCCTATGGTGCGGTTGCCGCTGACATGCATGACGGCACCCATTCCAACGCCACGGCGCTTGCTGCCTGCGCTGCGGGCTTGTGCAGCATCTGAGCGCTTGGCGTCCCAGCCTATGGCCTGGGTGCACTGGTCAATGCAGTCCTTCAAACCCGTGCTACCAACCTTCCAGCCATGCACCGAAGTCTCTCCGGCCCCAATGGCGTTGCGTTTGTGCACCTCAATCACGTCCAGGCCCAGCAAGCGCGCCATCGTGTCAATGTGGCTGTTCAGCGCAAACAGCATTTGGGTGCCGCCGAACCCGCGAAAGGCGCCGTGTGGCGGGTTGTTGGTGTAGACCAAGGTGGCGTGGGAACGCACGTTTTGCAAGCGATGCATATTGTCACTGCGCATGGCGCTGACATGCATGACCTCCGCCGACAGGCCGCTGTAGGCTCCGCATTCGGCAACGATGCGCACGTCTTTGGCAATGATGATGCCGTCTTTGTCCATGCCAAGTTTCAGGGTGATGCGTTCCGGCAAGCTGGAGCAACACGCCAAGAAATCTTCAAGCCGGTTGTTGACCAGCCGAACTGGCTTGCCCGTTTTAACAGCCAGCAGGCCCGCGATCAGGTTGTTGGCGTCCTCAATCAACTTGCCACCAAACCCGCCACCCGTGGTCGCCTGAATCACACGGATTTGTGACACCGGCATTTCCAGAACGGCTGCCAGCCGCCCGCGCACCAGAAAGGCCGATTGCGTCGATGTCCACACCTGCAGGCGCCCGTCAGCATCCATCGCCGCCACCGACGCCATCGGCTCCATGTAGCCTGGGTACTGGGCATGCGTGGTGTAGGTGGCCTCGTGCACCAAATGCGCCGCAGCGAAACCTGCGTCTACGTTGCCGCGTTCGAACTGGATGTCGTGCGAGATGTTGTTGCGGCCCTCGTGTACGCCGGGAGCTTCGTTGTCCAGCGCTTCTTCAGGCGTCAGCAGGGCTGGCAGTTCTTCGTATTCAACCTGAATCAGGTCGAGCGCGTCGCGGGCGATCTCTTCTGTCACGGCGGCAACTGCGGCGACTTCTTCGCCAGCGAAACGCACCTTGCCGTCGGCCAAAATGCGGCGCTCTTTGTGATGTCCGCCCCATAACGTGCGCGGCCCATCAAGCCCGGTCAACACCGCCTTGACGCCCGGCAACGCCAGCGCAGCGGAAGTGTCGATGCGGACAATACGTGCGTGAGGGTAAGGGCTGCGCAACACCTTGCCGTGCAGCATGCCTGGCAGCTTGATATCTCCTGCGTACTGCGCGCGCCCCAGCACCTTGGATCGCGCATTGACCTGCGGCACATTGGTGCCCAGAGTGGACAGACTCATCGAAGCCTCCGGTTTCTGTCGGCTTACTGAGCCGTGATGCCCAGTTCTTTGATGACTTTGCTCATCACCTCGAATTCGGACGCATTGGTGTTAGCCAACACGCTGGGCGCACCCCCCGCTGGCAAGGCACCGAAGGTGGCGAGCTTTTGTACGACTTCGGGCTCTTTGAGGATGTCGTTGAAATGCCCGTTGAGCAAGCGCACGACCTCAGCTGGCGTGCCTTTGGGCGCGAAGAAGCCGTTCCATGCTCCGACGACCACGTCCTTGTAACCTGCCTCTGCCAGCGTGGGAATATTGGGAGCCAGTGGTGAGCGCTGCGCATCCCCAATCGCGACCGCGTGCAAACGGCCCTGAGCGATGTACTGAGTGACAGGCCCCAAAGTCACCCAGGCGGTGCCAACGTGGCCAGCCACCACATCAATGACCGCCGGGCCGACGCCACGGTAAGGCACATGCTGAATCTTCACGCCGGCTGCGCGGTTCAGCCATTCAGCCACCACATGCATGGGCGAGCCCGCACCTGGGCTACCGTACGACAAGGCCTTGCCGCCTTTTGCTGAAGCAACCATTTCCGCCGTGGTCTTGAGACCCGCACTGGGATGCGCCACCAGCACCAACGGCTGGGTGGCAATCTTGGTGATCGCCTCAAACCCATTGAGCACGTCGTAACTGGTGCTGGGTGCCAGGTTCAGCACCATGGGCGCAGTGGTAAAAGGGTTGGGCGTGAACAGCAAGGTGTAACCGTCCGGCGCAGCGCGGCCAACAAAGGCGTTGCCGATGGTGCCACCAGCGCCCGGCTTGTTGTCCACCAACACGGTCTGCTTCAACTTTTGCGACAGCTTATCGGCAAAAAGCCGCGCGATGGCATCTGTATCGCCGCCCGGCGGGTACGACACGACCACCGTGATGGGCTTGGCCGGATAGGCCTGGGCCATAGCTATTCCGCACATCGCGGTGCAGGCAACGGCTACAGCAAGAAGCAGATGACGACGGACAAGTTTCATTTCAGGCTCCTAAAAATTGCACCTTTGCGCCCGACGGACTGGCGTAAAAGTGCATACAAGTGAAAGGTAGCTGCTATCCGTCAGTGACTCGACCAAGGCTCGTGCATTTGAAGAAAGACACTCAGGTGCACAAACATTCAATGGACGAACTATAAATTTTCTTTGTTGACTGATCAACTTGCCGAAAACCCTTATTGCTAATACAAACTTTCTAATATTTTTATTAAAATTAACCGCGATAGATTTTGCATTTTGCTGTGAAACAATCCAGAGCTGCGCCTTACTTTTAGCCTTCACGTGCCCGCCGACAATATTCCCATCTATGAAAACAAAGTCGCACCCAAATGACTCACAAATGACTTCGTCAGAAGCGAAAGACCCTTGGTCGGACTTGCCTGCATCGGGGGAGGGCCTGACCGTAGACAACTTCCTGACAACCGTGATGAGCCAGGTGGTGAACGCCCTTCGCCGCTCTATCACCCTGCCCTACGCCCAGCAGTTCGGGCTGACCGTACCCGAATGGCGCCTGCTGTCGTTGCTGGCCCATGCCAAGAGTCTGCCTTTCGCCGAACTCGTGGTGCAGTCCACATCCGACAAAGCACTCGTCAGCCGCACCTTGCGACTGCTTGAAAAGCGGGGGTTTGTCGAATTGGTCGCCGAAGGCAACACACCACGCAAGGCGTTGACCTGCAGCATCACACCTTCTGGTGATGCTTTGCACGCCAAGGTCATCCCCTTGGCCCGGCGAAGCCAGGCTGAGGCTATTGGCGTCATGACGCCTGAAGAGCGCCGCGTCGTCTACAACGCACTCAAGCGGGTACAGCAAGCGTCCTTACAACGAGCGCCGCTCACGGCCAATGACGGAAATGATTAAGCACGCCGCAAGGTAGCGGCAAATTCAAATCCTCTGTTGAACGTGGAGGACGTTAGGAACCGCGAGGGCGCGCAGTGGGCCAACTCGTCGGCCAAAGTGCGTTGGTGACAAATTGGGGCCTGGTGAGGTGTTTTTGATAAAAAGAACCTGCAGGTTCTTTTTTCCTCTAAAACCCGTCAAATTGACCAATTTTGAACAAAATAGGCCTCTAGCTCTCGAATATATTCAATAGTTTGCTATTTTTAACATAGCATTTTAATTGAAGTCTTCGTGCCGCTTGCGCTCCGCTCCCAAACACCCCTTACGCCGTAGCTTGCATGAAACCACCAAAAAAAATCGCCAGCGCGTCAAATCCGTCAAGAGGAAGGATGTGCGCGATGTATTGGTCTGGCCGCACCACCACCAGGCACCCCTGAAGGCGGTCGATGCGACGCAGCTTGTAGATATCTTGAGCGTCGTCTGGCTGCGCGCAGAATGCTTTTTCATAGTCACGCAAGCCGTACCGACCCTTGGGCGGAAACAGCAGATCGGGCATCACGGTGATGGCCAGCGTGTGGTGGCTATGCTGAAAAACCGCGCGCACATCAATGACCGAATCGACGTCTGCACCTGACGGGGTGAAGCGCTTGATGGGAGATTCGGGCGAATCAGCGAGAAACCTGCACAGCTTGCCAACCGCAGACGTTGCCCAGCCCTGATCACTTTGCCCTGCAAAAGCAATCAAGCGCCAACGGCCATCGGCTGCCAGCGTCTCGCCCAGCTGCAACTGTTTGCCGTCACCTATTCGCGTCACTGATGCTGAATGAAAGCGCGTCCCGATGGCCAGCCCTTCGGCCAAATGCTGATGGGCGGATGTGCCCGTCAGCAATGCAGGTTTGTACTGGGTGGCAGTACCTGCCGTGTAGCGGCCGTGCTGAACGAAATAGCGTTGAACGGCGGCAGGATCTGTCGCGCCCGAACCCACACCACTGAGCATGGCCGCCCATTCGCGGTCAAAGTCAATCAACTGTTTAGCGACCGCCTGGCGCTCTGCCGAGTAGGTATGCAGCAGGCTGGCCGGGCTACGGCCCTGCAACACGGCGGCAAGCTTCCAGCCCAGATTGAAGGCGTCTTGCATCGAGACATTCATGCCCTGCCCGGCTTTCGGGCTGTGGGTGTGGCAGGCATCTCCCGCAATAAAGACATGCGGCAATCGGGTGCCGACTTCGTCTGCCTGCAGGTCATCGAAGCGGTCGCACAAGCGCTGGCCAATTTCATAAACGGACCACCAGGCTACTTCTTTCACATCCAGGGTGTAAGTCTGGAAGATTCGCTTTGCGGCGGCAATCAATTGCTCAATGGTGATGTTGCGGCTAGACACACGCTCACTCGGGTTGAGCTTGTCCAGTTCTACATAAATACGAACCAAGTAACCCCCCTCGCGCGGGATGATCAAAATGCTGCCTTCTGCGGCGGACTGAATCAGCGACTTGAAGCGAATGTCCGGAAAGTCCGTGACTACCAGCACATCCATGACGCCCCAAGCATGGTTGGCAGAATCGCCCTTGAGAGAGAGACCAATGGACTGCCGCACACCGCTGCGCGCGCCGTCACAACCCACCACATAGCGGGCACGAATGGTCTCCACCTCGCCTAAATGACCGGCGTCTTGCCTTTCGAACCGCACTGTGACCGGGTGGGTTGATGGCGACCCTGCCACGGTCGCACTTACCTCCC
>JANPCR010000224.1:0-11937 GCA_031431035.1 Rhodoferax sp. | reverse complement strand
GGCACCATCGTGTTGAAACCGCTGCCTGGCTTGCCTGTGATCCGCGACTTGATTGTGGACATGACGCAGTTTTTCAAGCAGTACAACTCGATCAAGCCGTACTTGATCAACGACACCATTCCGCCTGAAAAAGAACGCTTGCAAAGCCCTGAAGAGCGCGACGAACTCAACGGTTTGTATGAATGTATTTTGTGCGCATCGTGTTCAACCAGCTGCCCCAGCTTCTGGTGGAACCCTGACAAATTCGTGGGGCCCGCTGGCCTGTTGCAAGCCTACCGCTTTATTGCCGATTCGCGCGATCACGCCACAGCCGAACGCTTGGACAACCTGGAGGACCCGTACCGCCTGTTTCGCTGCCACACCATCATGAACTGTGTCGACGTCTGCCCCAAGGGCTTGAACCCGACCAAAGCGATTGGAAAAATCAAGGAAATGATGGTTCTGCGGACGGTTTGAAATGACCCCCACGCTTGTCACTTCGTGTAATGCGCTGCCCCCCGAGGGGGCTAACTTTTCTAGGGGCGGCCCGTCGAAAAATTTTCCGGTCTCGTTTGGCAACCCAGATGAATTGATCGGCGAGCGCCAACTTAGCCGCCTGCGCTGGAGCTGCCGCCGTGGCTTGCTGGAAAACGATTTGTTCATCGAGCGATTTTTCAAGCGATTTGAGAGCGGTTTGACCGTTGGTCAAGCACGGGCCCTAAGCGCCCTGATGGACTTGAGTGACAATGATTTGTTGGACTTGCACATGTCCCGAAAAGAGATTGAAGCTGTGAGCCCCGAGCTTGACCGTGCCGATGTTCGTGAAGTTTTAAGTATGTTGCGTGAACCGCGTTGAAAGGATAAAAATGAAAATCTCTGATAACAAAGCCACTCTGTCGTTCAGCAATGGCAGCCCCAGCGTTGAAATGCCTGTTTACCAAGGCAGTGTCGGCCCCAACGTGATCGACATTCGCAAGCTGTACGCGCAAACGGGCATGTTCACCTATGATCCCGGGTTTTTGTCAACGGCGGCTTGCCAGTCGGCGATCACCTTCATTGATGGCGACAAAGGCGAACTGCTTTACCGCGGCTACCCCATAGAGCAGCTCGCCACCAACTGTGATTACATGGAAACCTGCCACTTGCTGCTGTACGGCCAGTTGCCAAACGCCGAAGGCAAAGCCAAGTTCAGCCGCTTGGTGTCGATGCACACCATGGTGAATGAGCAAATGCAGTTCTTCTTGCGCGGTTTTCGCCGCGACGCGCACCCCATGGCCATCATGACGGGTTTGGTGGGTGCTTTGTCTGCCTTCTACCACGATAGCACCGACATCACCAACGCTGAACACCGTGACATTTCCGCCATTCGCCTGATCGCAAAAATGCCGACCCTGGTGGCCATGGCTTACAAATACACTGTGGGCCAGCCCTACATGTACCCGCGCAACGACCTGAGCTATGCGGGCAACTTTTTGCACATGATGTTCGCCACACCGTGCGAAAAATACGAAGTCAGCCCCGTGCTGGAACGCGCCGTTGACCGTATTTTCACGTTGCATGCTGACCACGAGCAAAACGCGTCCACTTCGACCGTGCGCCTTTGTGGCTCCTCAGGAACCAACCCGTTTGCAGCCATTGCCGCCGGGGTTGCCTGCCTGTGGGGTCCTGCCCATGGCGGTGCCAACGAAGCCTGCCTGAACATGCTGGAGGACATCCAAAAAATGGGCGGCATCAGCAAAGTGGGCGAGTTCATGGAGAAGGTCAAAGACAAGAACTCTGGCGTCAAGCTCATGGGTTTTGGCCACCGCGTTTACAAAAACTACGACCCGCGCGCCAAGCTCATGCAAGAAACTTGCAAAGAGGTGCTAAAGGAATTGGGGCTTGAAAACGACCCACTTTTCAAATTGGCCATGGCGCTTGAGAAAATCGCCCTTGAAGACGACTACTTCGTGTCGCGCAAGCTCTACCCCAATGTCGATTTTTACAGCGGCATTGTGCAACGCGCAATTGGCATCCCGGTGCCACTGTTCACCGCGGTGTTTGCGCTTGCCCGCACGGTCGGCTGGATTGCCCAATTGAACGAGATGATTGGCGACCCCGAGTACAAAATTGGCCGCCCACGGCAACTCTTCACTGGCTCCAATTCACGGGACGTGATGCCGATTGGCCAGCGCTAAGCTCCAATTTACAGCCCCAAAAACCCGCCTGATGGCAACATCGGCGGGTTTTTTGTTGGCCCACAGGCTCAAAGCCTGGCAGGCACTAACCGCTTAAGGTTTTTTGCTTTTTGCAGCGACCAAGCCAGACAGCGCGGCAAACGGGTTGGGTTTGTCCGTGGCTGCGGCGTCGAAGTCGGCGTCTGCCACCAGCAGTTTCACTGGCTTGGGGCAAACCTCATGGCGCGGAATCAAAGGCACGTCCATCACCAATTCGTCTTCAATCAGTTCGGCCAAGTTGAATTCGCGGCTGATGACCAGCAGGTCTTCGTCAGCGTCGTCGTCCTGCGCTTGGGCCGCCTCTTCACTGGCGACGAATCGAAACGCCCGGTCAATGTCGATGGGAATCTCCACAGGCCCCAGGCAGCGCTGGCAGACCATGGGCAATGCGGTTTTGAGCGCTAAATGCAACCAGTGCGCGGGCTTGCCATCGGGGCCGGTGCGCACTTGAGCACGGGCAGACCAATCGATCACCCGATCTGGCCCGGAGCCCAATAAATCTTGAGCCAGACGTTCGAAGCGCGACACCGGATCGCGTCCTGAAATTTCACTATTCGACAAGGCCAGAGCCTTCACGTCAAGGCGGGTGGGAGCAAACTCTTTTTCCATACCCGCAGTGTAAGAGAATCGATGCATGTCCATTGAAAACCAACGCCCGCTGATACTCGGCTCCACCTCGCCTTACCGACGCGAATTGATGCAGCGCCTGCGCCGGCCGTTTGACGTCATCGCGCCCGATGTGGACGAAACCCCGCTACCCAGAGAGACCCCGCAAGCGCTTGCCTGCCGTCTGGCGCTGGCCAAAGCACACGCCGTTGCCCGCCTTCACCCGAACGCCGTGGTAATTGGCTCAGACCAAGTGGCCGACCTGGACGGCCTGCCGCTGGGCAAGCCCGGCACGCACGCGCGGGCCACGGAACAATTGCAGCGTATGTCTGGAAAAACGGTAATTTTTCAGACGGCTGTGGCGGTGGTTTGCCGTGAAAGTGGCTTTTCGCAACAAAGCCTTGCCGCCGTTCGCGTGAAGTTCAGAATTTTGGGAAGCGCCGAAATCGAAGCCTACCTGCTGGCAGAAACGCCTTACGACTGCGCAGGCAGCGCCAAAAGCGAAGGCCTGGGCATTGCGCTGCTGGAATCGATTGACAGCGACGATCCGACCGCCCTGGTCGGCTTGCCCTTGATCAGAACCTGCCAAATGATTCGCGCCGCCGGGGTGAAGTTGCTATGACGCAATCGACGGTGAATGCGAGTCAAACCAACGATTCGACGTTGGGCAAAAAGCCAGCTTCGGGTGTTTTGTACCTGGTGCCAGCACCCCTGGATTTTGGCTGCGCAACGCTTGCCCCCCTGCAAGACGCGATGCCGCTGGGTACGCTGCAGGTGGCTGCCCGCCTCAGCCACTGGATTTGCGAAAACGCCAAAACCACGCGCGCTTACCTGAAGCGCATCCATGAAATCCAGCCCTTGGCGGTGGCCATTCAAGCCCAGCAGATTCAGGAATTGCCGCGCGAAGTCCACAAAAAAGGCGATCACATGGGGCAATTCGATGCCAAGCCCTTGCTGGCCGCCACTTTGCAGGGGCAGGATATGGGCTTGGTGTCTGAGGCGGGCATGCCTGCAGTCGCCGACCCAGGCTCGTCCGTCGCCCGCGCCGCGCACGATTTGGGTATCGCCGTGGTACCTCTGGTCGGCCCCGTGTCGCTGCTACTGGCTTTGGCCGCCAGCGGTTTGAACGGCCAGAACTTCGCCTTTGTCGGCTATGTGCCGACCGACACCACCGAGCGCGCCCAGCGCCTGCGAGAGCTCGAATCCATCGCCCTGAAAACCGGCCAAACCCAATTGTTTATCGAAGTGCCGTTTCGCAATGTGGTCATGGTGCAAGCGCTGTTGCAAACGCTGAACCCCAACACCCGTTTGGCGGCGTCCAGCGGCTTGACGCTGGCTGATGGCGTGACACGCAGTTTCAGTGTGAAGGATTGGCGGCAGAAGGGGATTGGGGTGGGGAATGGGGTGCCTACGGTTTTTGGGATTGGGAGATGAGGGAGGGGGCCAGGTAGCGGGCTGGAGATAGCTGGCGTATTTTTGCGCATGCCGTGCGGGTTCTGCGCCGCGATTAGGGTTTTGAGCTGTGGGTAAGTTTTGAGCTGCGCGTGGTTGTTGAAATTGGTTTTGTTTTTTGAGCAGGCCGGGTTTCGTCCCGGCGGGCGACTCACTTGTTCTTTGCTTCGCCAAAGAAAAGTAAGCAAAAGAAAGGCGACCCGACAGTCTGGGACCCTGCGCTGCGCTTCGGGCAACTTGCGGTGCTCAAAACTGCCGGGGTCTTGCTCAAACTCGCTTGCGCTCAGACAGTCGCAAGCCCTGATCCGGCAGTTTTTGCGCTCCTCAGCCCAGCCTGGACGGGGGGTGACCGGGGGATGGGGGCAGGACTTCTGGGAGCAAACTGCAAACTTCCGGATTGCCACGCCACTTTTACGCGCCTTGGCGCGTCCTTGGCCCTTTCGTGGCGCGGTTGGGTGAGATTGAGGTCAGGATAGATCAAATTTAGCCACATTCAATTGGAACCAAATTGCTATAATATATATAGCAAACTATTGATATTCCTTGAGAGCTAGAGGCCTATTTGATTCAAATTTTGGTAAAAATGGCGATTTTGATGCTCAATATACCCATATTGGGTATTTGATTGGTATTTTGCAGTTTTTTGGTATTTCAAGCTGCGTTTCGCCTCGCAAACTACAAAACCGCCCTGAATTTCGGATCGCCTGAGTTTCGAAATCGGAAATTCGGAAAACTGGAAGCTCAGGGATCGGGAAGCTCAGAAACCGGGAGGATCGGCTGTTCAGCTATTTGGCTATTTGGCTATTTGGAAGTTAGGCGATTTGGTAGTTCGGTAGTTCGGCAGTTTGGCAGTTTGCCCCCCTGGCCCCCCCCCGTTCAGGCTGGGCTGAGGAGCGCAGAATTCAGCGGATCAGGGCTTGCGACTGTCTGAGCGCAGCGAGTTTGAGCAAGCCCCCGCTGAGTTCGAGCACCGCAAGTTGCCCGAAGCGCAGCGTAGGGACCCAGACTGTCGGGTCGCCTTTCTTTTGCTTACTTTTCTTTGGCGAAGCAAAGAACAAGTGAGTCGCCCGCCGGGGCGAGACCCGGCCTCCCCGCTGGAAAGCGCAATCCAAAAAAGCCCCAAAATCCGAAATCGAAAACGACAACCCCGCCCGGCAGGCAAACACCGCAACCGTTACTTCGGCCACCGATACCCCAAAACCAATCCCAAAGGGTAAAAATGCGCCCTAACCTCCCCCAACTGATTCCCCCCCAACAAATTCACAACCCCCGAATCAGCAGACAAAAAAAATCCCACATGCCCTTTCCAGCCCGAAGGGTCTTCACGCGACAACACCACAATACAGCCGACTCGGGGTGCGTCCAAAGCAACACCCCAATCAAGCCAAGACCGTGCCAGCGCCGAATGGGTGCCATGAATGCCGACCTGGGCCAAAGCCCAGTCCACGAACGACGAGCACCACGACGCCTTGTCGTCATAACCGCAAATATTCGTCAGCGCATGGTATTCGGTGATGCGCGGGTTGCTGGAACCGGGTACGTGGGTGCGCATGCCGATTTCCCGCTCGGCAATGGGCATCCAGGGGGCTGAGCCGGATGGAATCAGCGTATCCATGGATGGCTTCAAGCAACGCCCTATCGAAGGCTAGGAATCGCCTTCAGCGCCTTGGTGGCACCTTCGCCCATAGCGGCGCCAAAACGCTTCACCAAACGCTCGGCCACGTTGTCGCGGCGGGTGTAGTCCACCAGTTCTTCGGCTTTGACGACTTCACGGGCGACGTAATCCAGGTTGCCCAGTTGGTCGGCCAAGCCCAGCTCTACGGCTTGCTGGCCGCTCCAGAACAGGCCGCTGAACATTTCTGGCGACTCCTTCAAGCGCTTGCCGCGCCCAGCCTTCACCACGTCGATGAACTGCTTGTGAATCTGGTCCAGCATGGTCTGGGCAAAGGCGCGCTGTTTGTCGGTTTGCGGGCTAAATGGGTCTAAAAAGCCTTTGTTTTCACCGGCGGTCATCAAACGGCGCTCAACGCCGAGTTTGTCCATCAGCCCGGTAAAGCCAAACCCATCCATCAGCACGCCAATGCTGCCCACGATGCTGGCTTTGTCGACATAAATTTTGTCGGCCGACACGGCAATGTAATAGGCCGCCGAGGCGCAGGTTTCTTCCACCACGGCGTACACCGGCTTGTTGTGTTTAGCCTTCAAGCGCTTAATTTCGTCGTTGATGATGCCAGCTTGCACGGGGCTGCCGCCTGGCGAATTGATGAGCAGCACCAGGGCTTGGGCGCCTGGGTCTTCAAATGCAGCCTTGACGGATGCCATCACCAAGTCGGCACTGGCTTCGGCCCCGGCGGCGATTTCGCCTTTAATTTCAATCACGGCCGTGTGCGGCTGGCTGATGTCTTTGTGGGCACCGCTGCGTCCCATGGCGCTCCACGCCAAAAACACAAAAAACGCCAACCAGGCCAACCAGACAAAGGTTTTCCAGCGGCGTCGGGCCTTTTGTTCATTCAAGGATGCGAAGGCCAGCTTTTCAAGCGTGGCGCGCTCCCAACCAGGCATTGCGGTGGCCGCGTTGGAAGAGCTGGACGAAGTTGAAGGCTTGTCTGATCGTTTGGCAACTGGGTCGCTGACATTGGCGCTGTCTTCAAAATGGCGCGGCGTGGTCGCCGAGAAATTGGGCTCTTTGGGTGGCTGGGTGTTTTGAAAATCGGTCATGCAGTGCTCTTAAAAATGCCAGTCCATCGGGAACAGGCCGAAAATCTCTTGGCGGGATCCAGTGCTTAAGTCTAGTAGCTGAGTCTAGTGGCTGAACCCAGAACCCTCGATTTGGGGCCAAAAACCTAAAACTCAATCGCTTTGATGTTGTGCGCCGGGTGCCAATGCACCACGCCATCATGCTCTGAGACGGCGATTTTCTCCAACCCACCGCGGCATGGTCCGCCCGCGCAGGCACCGCTGGTCGGGCTGTACATGGCGCCGTGCGTCGCGCACATGAGCCATTGGCCGCTGCTGTCAAAAAACTGGTTGGGCTGAAAATCCATTTCCATGGCAACGTGGGCGCATTCGTTCACATAGGCGTGCGATTCGCCTTCAAACCGAATGGCAAACGCGCGGCAAGTGCGGCCCCTGAAAGTCACATCAAACGGTACCGCAAGCCCGCTGTCTTGCAGATCGCTGGAGTCGCAAAGAGCAATCGCCACGTCATCGCTGGTCGATTTCAAATCATCCATGGTTCAGCAGCCAGTCTTGCAGTTCCGCCACCGAATGGGCAACAAAAAGCGGTTTCAGCGCATCAAACGCCGCTGGTTCGTGGGCACCGTAGCTCACGCCAACACTGGGGCACCCTGCATTCTGGGCCATTTGCAAATCATGTGTGGTGTCGCCAATCATCAGCGTGCGCTCAGGGGAGGTGCCAAATTCGGCCATCAACTCATGCAGCATTTGCGGATGCGGCTTGCCACGGGTCTCATCTGCCGTGCGCGAGCCGTTGAACACGCCTCGCAATTCGACCGCGTGCAAGGCATCGTCCAGCCCAGCTCGGCTTTTGCCCGTGGCCACCGTCAACAAATGCTGCCGCGCCTTCAGGGCGGCAAGCATGGGCAAAACGCCATCAAACAGGCTGATATCGCGCTGATGCGCCAAGTAGTGGTGTCGGTAGCGCTCGCCCAGCTCTGGGTATTTGTCTTTGGGCACATCGGGCGCAGCGTGGGCCAACGCTGGCATCAGCGCCATGCCAATCACATAAGACGCCGCCTTGTCACTGGGCACCGTGCCGCCCACATCGCGCACCGCCTCTTGAATGCAGCGGGTGATGATGGCCGTGGAATCAAACAGCGTGCCGTCCCAGTCGAAGGCGATGAGGTCGAATTGGCGTGCCTTGGTGGGCAACGCGCCGCGCGGGGGGGAGGAATCAGAAACTTGCATGCTCAAAAATCTAAAAAATAACCTGTAGGTTAATTTTTATTGAAAATCAGTCAAAAACTGGAAATTAGGAGCCAAATTGGCATCTAGCTCTCGAATAATATAGACAGTTTGCTATGTAAACTATAGTAATCAATCTACCTTGAAGCCTTGATTTTGCACGCAAACCGACGCCGTTCGGCGCAGCCTGGCGAACACCCTGCGCTGCCAAGGCAAAACGGACCTCTGCAAGGCTTTTAGAGAGGGCTCTGACGGTGCACTTGGCCGCCAAAACAGCGGCAAGGCGATTTAGCGCGGCGCATCGGCAACCGGCATCACTTCGAATTTAACAACCCAGTCGCCGCTTTCAATCGAAATGATAGCGTAACCACTGCCGTCGGTTGAGTCGCCGAGTCTGATCTCAAAGCCCCCCGTCAACTCGGTCTGCGCCAGCCGGTCAACCGTGGCGTTCACATAGCGCATTGGCGCATAGGCAGGTGGCACAACCACCGCGCTGGCGATTTCCACGCCGCCAGTTTGGATTGAAGCCATGGCCGCGCAATGGTAGTCGCCTGAAACGAGAAGTACTTTTTTATCCTTTGCAGCTTTGATGATGTTCAAAAGCTGGATGCGCTGACCATTGAAAGCCTGCCAGTTTTCAAATCCCTGGGCGCGATGCACGTCCGTCGCACGGGCAGCATCCAGCCCAGACTTGAAGCCTGGGGCAACCACCCCACCGGTCGCCAGGATTACGAAACTGAAGTCTTTCAAAGCGGTTAGCCACACCTCAAAAGCGCTGAGTTGCGCATCCGACACGATTTTCTCCTCGCCGGGCACTTGGGTGTCACGGCTGGAGAGTGTGTCCATCACATACACCGCCACCGGGCCAGAGATGAAAGAATAGTCATAGGGCGGCGTCGCGATGGTGCCCGCAAAGGGTGAATGCGAAAGTTGGTAAATCCAGTACGACTGTTGCGCAGCCGTGTGAAGCGACCCGTTGAGCAAATCATCAGGGTGAGACCAAGAATTTTTAAACTCATGGTCATCACCGGTCATATAGCAAGGGATCGAGCGAACGGCCTTGGCAAAGCCAGGCGAGCGAAACAGCGCGTGGTAGCGCTCTTGAAACTTTTCAATGGTGGTCAGGTTGTCAAACAGGCTGGCGGTTGCATCGGCATAGATTTGATCGCCCAGCATGAGCATGCCACTGGCGTCTGCGTGCTTTTTGGCAATCAGATCGAACGAGGCGGAGTCCACCCGTTTTGACTCGAAAGCAAAGCCGGGATAGCGGCAGGTGGTAGCGATCAATTTGAATTGCTCTGGCTTGTCTTTTTGGGGCGGCAAACGCAGCGTGACAATGGCCTCTTCCAGGCTGCGGTCTGATCGGCGCTCGAACGAATGCGACTCGGGTTTGGGGTCTCGGAGCATGGCGCGGTTTTGTTCCAGCCGCAGCGTCAGCGTGGCACGCATTTCATCGTATTCGATGAGAGGTGTCAGACGGGCCTGGAAAACGGCATCTGTCGGCAACTGAAAAATCTCGCCTTTGCCCTTGATTTCATGCAGCGTCAAGATTTCGAGCTTTACAAGACCCTTTTTGAATTCCACCTCTGGAATAGTGACTGTCAACACAAAGAACGGCGCGCGGTCGTCGGTGTCGCCAGGGTGCTTGGTGCGCACTGTCCCCATGTAAACGCGCTTGCCAGCCGTATTAATATAAGTAGCCAGCAGTGCAAGCGCCGGATCAGACTCACTGTCGTCGGGCGTGGCGAACAGTTTGGCAAGCACTGACGTGCCGTCGTCAGACCAGCGGGTTGAACCCAGCAATGGCCCGTCCTGAGCCAGCCTGAGGCGGAAGGTTTTGTCGGTGATAGGAAAGGTGCTGGGCATGATGACCTCACTTGATTTCAAGCTTCATGGGCAAGGTGTAACCCCAAACGTTTTTACCAGTCGGGGGTGGAGTGACAGTTGCATGCGCCGCAGCGGCATTGCCCTGAAACTGATCGTTCATAAATTTCACAACCGCATCAAAGGTCGCGCCAGACGCCGTGCCGATGATGGGGTCCAAATGTCCCAGATCAGACAGAAACACCGTGCGCAAAGTGTCCCCCTCGGTGTAGTCATAGGTGTCGGTGGCGGCATCGTGAACGCCTTTGTCACCCCGAAATCCTGCAATCAAACGCGCCGACCGCACCGCCCCCTCCAGCGCAAACAACTCATTTTTTGCGCCATGCACTAAGCAGATAGGCATGGTGAGGTTGGTTGCAATATTGTGTTGCGTTACGTAGATGTTGCGACCATCTTTGTCTACCAGCCGCTCGTATTCAACACAGCGCCGGGCGTGGTCGAACAGTTCTATATTGGCATGTCCGAACAAAATCGGCATGCGGCGGAAGGTCGCTTTTGGAAGATTCGCCTGCCGGAACAGCTGCGCTTCAATCGCCATAATGCGCCGGGCGGTCACCTCAGCTTGCGTTTGCAAAATGTAGGGGGTGCTCTTGCGAGCGCCGTGGTGAGCTTCGTCGTCGGTGGTCGGGTAGACGCCTGCGATCACGTCGATCAAGGTGTCGGTCATCGTGCTGGTGTAGGCGTGCGCTGCGCGGGGGAGCAGCTTTCCTTTGAGCGCTCGCACATCCGCTACAGCGCCTCTTTTTGCAAACGCTACCGCCTCTTCGGCTTCGCGCGCAGTGTCAAGCGTCGAGAAATTGACCCCAGGCATGCGCAACACGTCACGTAAAAATGCAGGTACCGAGGTACGGGCTTGCGTGCCTTCACCGGCAATGCAGTAGGGCATGAACTGCGACAACACCATGCCAGCCAGCCAGCCCTTTTGGTCGGCAGGATCGTTCTTCAACTTGCCGCTGAGTACCGACATGGCCAGCGATGCCGAACCCACACACTGTGCAAACGCGAAGATCTGAAGATTCTTAACGCCAGTCTCTTTAGCAAAAGTCTCGCGAATGAACTTAATGGCTGCAGGAATGTCGTGCTCTGCCACTTCGTCCATCGTGGCTGCGCGTCGGCATGGCTCAACGTAGCTGTCGATAGCCCAGGCTGCGGTTTCACCGTCAAGCCCTGTGCTGGTGCGGTATTCCAAAAGCCACACGTCATAACCCGCTTCGTAAAAAACAGTTGCCCCGTTGCGTGTGACAGACGTGTCCGCATACGACAACGCCGACTGGCCAAAGGCATGCAGCATTAACACGGCCTTGCACTTAGCTGGCTCGTCGGCTGTGGCGGCAACTTTGTCCAGGTTGTTTTGCTCATAGCGCCAAAGCGCCAAGTGCAGGTCTTTGCCATCGACCGACTTAAACCCTGGCAAGCCGTACAGCATGGGTTTGAGCCCGTTCAATCGTGGCAGCCAATGAGTGGGCTTGATGTCCTCTAACTTGCCGCTGGCCTGAACATCAACTGCGTTTTTATCCGCCATGCCCAGCCCCAAGTCTCGCTCGTACCCTGGCACACGGAAGCTCAAAAGCAGACTTCGCAGGGTGAACCGCAAAAATGCCATGGGGTAGCCAAGCAAGGCCACCAAACCGTGGCTGGTGTCGCCCGACCTGATTTGTGGCAAATTGCGATGCAGGGTGTCGGCCAAGTCCATGTCGAAAACAGCGTCTCTGGAGATTGCCGTCTTGGCTGCAACGGCCTCGATGTGCAATGTAGGCCGGGTGAACATGTGAAACAAGTTCTTCTGCGGTGCTTTGAGCATGTTGAGCAAAGGCACAAGTTCTTTGGGCGGGTTCCACCCCGCGTGCAGCGCAATGTGCTTGCCGCCGACGATGTT
>JANPCR010000223.1:0-21637 GCA_031431035.1 Rhodoferax sp. | reverse complement strand
CGGCTGCTGCAGTTGTAGATCAGCGGGTGAATCGCTGGGTTGCCGCTGTAGCCGCCGTCCCAAAAGTGCTGGCCTTCAATTTCAACCGCCTGGAAGACCGTGGGCAAACAGGCGGAAGCCATCACGGCGTCTACCGTCAAGCGTTTGCCTGAAAATATTTCAGCCTTGCCAGTGGTCACAGCCGTGGCGACCACAAAAATTTTGAGTGCTTTGTAGGTAGCCAGGCGTTCGAAATCGACCTGCTCATCCAGAAATTTGCGCAAGGGGTTGATGCCCATCGGGTTGCTTTGGTAGGGCGACACCGAGCTGGACCACAAGCTGGTCATGGCGTCGGTCATGGCCTGGACTGGCGACGCGAAACCGCTGTTGGCACTCGCATTGCCAAAGCCGCCAAACAGCATGTCGAACGGCGCGCGCTGCGCCAGTGAGATGCTGGACGTTAAACGGCCCATGTCCACCACGCCATTCCAAAAACTGGCCAGCGACTCGCGGGCGGCATCGCGCGCGGCCTGGGTGGGTTTGCCCTGTGCGCACGCGAAACCATGCCCCAGCGCCACTGCATTCATGGCCCCGGCGCTGGTGCCGCTGATGCCGTCAAACCCGACGCGGCCATCTTCCAGCAGCGCATCAAGAACGCCCCAAGTGAATGCGCCGTGCGAGCCGCCGCCTTGGAGGGCGAGGTTGACGACGCTTTGGTGAGAGTCTGAGTTTTGACGTGACGCCGCAGATGGAGGTGAATTCATGCTGCGAGTTTACAAAGCTTGGTGTGGGAGGTGAATTCCCGAAAAACGTCCAAATTTACCACAATTGTGGTAAATTTGGACGAAAACAGCTTAAAAACCAAAAATCCGAATAAAATCGGCCTCTAGCTCTCGAATAATATCAATAGTTTGCTATGTAATTAATAGCATTCATAGAAATCAACTCCAGCGGGCAATCAGCTCGCCGCCACCCAATTGCCATGAAAACCCGGCGGCACGCGGTGCGGGATGGTGACCACGGCTTGCGCGGGGCCGCTGAAGTCTTGTGCGTTCAAAATCACCAAATCGGTAGTCTGGTTGGTCATGTTGATGACCAGGCCCAGCAGCCAGCCTTCGTCTTCGGCGGCGCTTGCGTTTTTGGGCACAAAACAAAATTCACCGGGGAAGCGGTTAGGCCCAAACTCGTGTACTTGGCGTGTGCCCAATTGCAAATCGTGTTTGATGACATGCGTTTCGCTGACAAATTCTTCGCCCGCATGCGACAGCGGCATGGTGTAGGCATAGCGGTAGGGTTGGCCCAGGCGGCGTTCGTCACAGCGCGGGAATTCTTGCGGCTGGGCGTCCGTCACTTTGCGGGCAACCTGTTGGGTGTGCGGGTCAATCGTCCAGCGCTCAAAGGTCACGGTTTTTGAATCTGGCCCTTGCGTGCTTTGCGCAAACATGGTGTCGTGCACGGCGATGTCCATAATCACTTTGCCATCCGCCGTCTCGTAGGCGTTGCAAGGGTGAAAGGCGTAGCACGGGGCGACTTCGCACCAAATGATGTCTTCACCCCGCCCCTCGCGCGGCAGCAAGCCCACGCGGGCACGGTGCTCGGGGTTCCAGCTGTACGGAAAAGGGTGGCCGGCCAGCAAGATCTTCACGGAAAACGTGACCGGTAGATCCAGCACCAGAACGTAGTTTTTCGTGATCATGCAGTCATGCACGCTGGGGCCGTGTTTGACGGCGATAGGCTCTTCACGGCGCACTTTGCCGTCTTGGCCCACCACCACATGGCGCAAGGTGGTTTGGTCGGTGCCTTCATAGCAAATGGCATGCATTTCGCCTGTGGCCGGGTCGCGGTGCGGGTGGGCGCTGAATGAGCCCTTCAGACTGCCCTCAAACGGGTTGTGCGATACGGTTTGCAGGTCGTCGTTCAGCTCAACCGGGTAACCGCCCGCCTCAACCAAGCCCCAGGTTTTGCCTGCAATGCCCATCACATTGGTGTTGACGGTGTCTGTGCCGTTATGGCGCGGGCCGGGCGCTGCGGGCTCGCCCAACGCGGCGCTCACGGCTTTGGAGCGAATCCACTGGTTGCGGTACCACAGGGCGCGCCCGCCTTGCAGCCGCACGCCATGCACCATGCCGTCACCCGTGAACCAGTGGTAAACCCCCGCATTGGGGGCTTTCACCGGGTTGGGGCCAATGCGCAGGTAGCGGCCGTCCAACTCGGGCGGAATACTGCCTTGCACCTTCAAATCGGTCAATTGGCCCTCGGTGGTCATGGGCGTGTGAATACCCGTTAAAAACGGGTGGGGAGCCGCGGGCGCGGCTTTGTGGTCACGGTTGTAGGCGGCAACTTTCATAACGCCTTGGGTCACCACCTTGGTCATGGCACTGCGGATTTTGCTTTTGACCGAGATTTGAACGCTGCCATCAGCGGTGGGAGATTGGGTAGACGACATCAGGCGGCTCCTGGCAGTTGGGGTTTTCGTGACAAAAGTAGTGTATGCCGATTATTTTTTGTCATTGATTGCGGGTACATTGCGGGTTGAATGGGCGGTGTGTCAAAACCGCTCGTTTGACGCCCTGGCGACTTTGCAATTCGATTGGATTTGCCTTGCCGCTCTGGGAATTCTTCCTTCACGTTCAGAGGTTATCACCATGGGAATGTTCAGTTTTATCAAAGAAGCCGGTCAAAAATTGTTTGGCCATGCCGAAGTCGCCAAAGCGGCCGAAGCCGCTGCAGCCGACCCTGCGGCCCAGCCCACATTGGACGAGTTGAACGACACCGCAGCTGTCGGCATCACCACTTACATTGAAAGCCAAAACCTGGGCTTGACCAACTTGCTGGTTTCGTTTGACGGGGCCACCGGCTCAGTCAAAGTCGAAGGCGACGCGCCCACCCAAGCCATTGTTGAAAAAGTCACCCTGTGCTGCGGCAACGTGGGCGGTGTGGAGCGGGTTGAAAACCTACTGGTCTCTGGCGAACCCGCAGACGAGTCCCAGTACCACGACGTGGTGCGCGGCGACACGCTGGGCGCGATTGCCAAAACCTACTATGGCAACGCAGGCAAGTACCCTGTCATTTTTGAAGCCAACAAACCGATGTTGAGCCACCCTGACAAAATTTACCCAGGTCAAAAATTGCGTATTCCTGCTGAAGCTTGAGAATTAAGAGGGGGTCGGGACATTGGGTGCTGCGACGATGCCTGCGACAATGCAGCTGTGAGCAGCTTCAACAAACGTCCCCCCAGCGCCTGGCCCGGTAAGGTGCTGGCGCTCATTCAAAGCGGCAACGCGGCAGGCGCTCTGCTGCAAATCAAAGTTGCCCCTACTGTTAAAGACCTGCAAACCCTGCGACAGGGTTTCGCAAAGGCTGGTTTAGCCACTCGCCACCCCGATTTGGATCGCGCCATTGGTGAGCACATCACCGCGCTGTCAGCGCCGCGCTTGCATCGCTCGCCTTGAGGCTTGGGGTTTGAGGTTTGGGCGGGACTGAACCCGTAAGTCCCAACAGCTCACCCGAGTTTCCACAGTTGACGCCCCACCCGCTTCGCGATAGATTGACGATTGGCATGCACTGCACTTTGCCACGCTCAATTTACCCTCAATTCGCCCTCAACAAGACGGAGCTCATCCATGACCATGCCCCTCGGACTCTTGTTATTTTTTGTAGCTTTGGCGGTATGGGCGATTTTGCTGATCATGGGCTTCAAACGCCGCGCCTTTGGCCCGTTCATCGTGTTTGGCATCGTGTTTTTGGTGTTGATGAACGTTCGCTATTTGATTGAAGGCGCGCCAGCTGCCATCGCCTTTTTCATTGGTATTTACGATGTGCTGGACAACTTTGGCCTGCGCGCGGGCGAAGGCGCAGCGGCCCTGGCAGCCTGCCCGAACAACGCTTGCACGGTTTGGGGCAACACCTACCTTAACCATCCGTCTTGGGGTACCGCTTTTCATGCACGCTTTTTGACGGGCACAGAATTTCGCAGCAATTTGCTTTACGCGCATTTGTCGCTCAATTCCATCGTCTTCGTGCTGATGCATGTGCAACTGTGGCGCACGGGTGCAGGCAGCTTTGCGGCGCGGCACAAGCTAATTGGCCGCATTTCATTTGTGTGCTTGACCCTGGGTACCGCTAGCGCCTTGTGGCTGGCTGGGTCGCATGGTTCGGTCAGCGAATACGGTGGCAACTTGTCGATGTACGGCTTTTGGTCGATGTCGCTCTTCGTCTACGGGTGCGCGGTCATGGGCGTGCTGGCAATTCGCCGTGGCGACAAAGCAGCCCACCGCATTTGGATGATTCGCTTTGCAGGCTCCATGTGGGGCGCTTTTTGGCTGTTTCGGGTCATGCTGTTTGTGCTGGGGCCACTGCTGCGGAATTTTGAAGCGGCCAACATTTTGGTTTGCATCTGGCTGTCGGCACCGTTGGGCATTTTGATTGCGGAAGTGGTTCGCCGAGAGCTGCTGGACAAACGCCCAGCGACCCGCGAGGTTTTGCCAGGGACTGAACGAGTTGCCGCAAGTGCTTGAATTTTGCAGCGTGGCAAGCCGCGTCCTGACGGTCTGAGTCAGGTGGGTTGATTGCCACAACGTGCGTTGAAACCCGCATTTTCTACGGGTAAACACTAGATTTCTTTGAAATACGGTGCTTGTTAATCGGTTTGAAGTGCAATATACTTCAACTCGACAGGAGAGTGAGATTGCATCATTTTGCATGCAACCTCCACCGAAGGCGCAAACTCCCATGAACGCTCAGGTTACAAGCACTGTCATTTTTTGTTGATAGCCGTCTGGAGAGTCGCCCTTTGCAAACGGGGCGCACCGAAGGAGCAAACACCTGGCCAATCTGACCGGGTGTGAATCTCTCAGGTACCAAGGACAGGGGGAGCGGCTGTGCAGGAACCCTGGCGTTCCTGCGCATCTGTTCTTCAAAAAGGCTCTCCAATGAAAGTACTCGTTTTAGGTAGCGGTCTGCTGGGCGTCAGTTCCGCTTACTACCTGTCCCAACTCGGCCATGAGGTCACCGTGGTGGATCGGCAAGCCAACCCGGCGGCTGAAACCAGCTTTGCCAACGGCGGGCAAATATCGGTCAGTCATGCCGAACCTTGGGCCAACCCCAGTGCGCCGCTCAAACTGCTGCAATGGTTGGGCAAAGAAGACGCGCCTCTGCTGTTTCGGCTACGCGCAGACATGCGCCAGTGGCTTTGGGGACTGCAATTTCTGCGCGAATGTACCCCGGCGCGTACCCGCCACAACATTGCGCAAATCGTGCGCTTGGGCACTTACAGCCGAACCATGCTGCAAGACCTGCGCCGCGCCACCGGCATGCATTACGACCAGCGCACGCAGGGCATTTTGCATTTCTATACCTCGCAAAAAGAGTTTGACAGCGCGCAAGGCCCTGCCGAGCAAATGCGCCTGCTGGGCTGCGAGCGCCAGGTGATCAGCGCTGAAGAGGCGATCAAAATCGAACCGGCGTTGGCGCACATTCGGGGGCAATTGGCGGGTGCGACCTACACCGCTGAAGATGAATCGGGCGACGCCAACCGATTCGCCCGAGAGCTGGTCAAGCTGTGTGAGGCGTCGGGCGTGAAATTTCTGATGAGTCACACCATCACATCGCTTCGGTCTGCAGGCGGACAGATCGATCATGTGGAGGCGACCGACAGCGAAGGGCGTTTTCAGCATCTTCGGGCGGACGCTTATGTGCTGGCCATGGGGTCGTTGAGCCCAATCTACGCTGCGCCACTGGGCATTCGCTTGCCGATTTACCCAGCCAAGGGGTATTCAGTCACCATGCCTGTGAAAGACGCCAGCAAAGCGCACCAAGTTAGCTTGACGGATGATGAGTTCAAGCTCGTGTTTTCGCGCCTGACGGGGCCAGACAGCGACCGCCTTCGCATTGCCGGCACGGCTGAATTGAATGGCTACGACCGCGACTTGAACCGGGTGCGCTGCGAGGCGATTGTGCGCCGCGTGGAACAGCTCTTTCCCGGCGCGGGCGACACCACGCAGGCCAGCTTTTGGACGGGTTTACGCCCCGCCACACCCAGCAATGTGCCGCTGATTGGCAAAACCAAGTTGCCCAATCTGTTCTTGAACACCGGGCACGGCACGCTGGGCTGGACGCACGCCTGCGGATCGGGCAAAAGCATCGCGCGCATCGTCAGCGGCTTGGCCCCTGAGGTTGACTTTGCATTTTGCGGCATGGCGGGCGCTGGCCAGCCCACAGCCGAACTTCGCGCTGAAGTTTGATTGATGCGATGCGCCCCTCTGTGATCAGACTCGCCAGCCCCGCCGACTTTCACAACGCCCGCTGCCTGGACCTCAGCGACGCGTTTGACCCCTCCCCGTCCACCTGAACCGTCAATTTCAAAACCATTCGGAGCCCACCATGAAACTATCGATGAACACCCTTCTTGCCACTGGCGCCTCTGCGTTGGCAGCCTTCGGGCTGCTGACGCTGGCGCCCACGGCCACCGCGCAAAGCTTTCCCACCAAACCCTTGACGATGATCGTGGCCTTTCCCGCGGGCGGTGGGTCTGATGTACTGGGCCGTGCCGTCGGCAAAGGCATGGCGGAGGCCTTGGGCCAAGCCATCATTGTTGAAAACGTCGTGGGCGTGGGTGGATCGCTGGGCGTGCTCAAGGCCGCCAATGCCACACCTGATGGCTACACCATCATGGCAGGCTCGCCGCTCGAATTGATCTACACGCCTTTGGGTGTCGCGGCTGCCAAAAACAAGCCTGAAGACATGCGCATGGTCGCCTTGGTGGGCCACACGCCTATCGCCATTGCCGTGCGCAAAGACCTTCCCGTCAACACGCTGGAAGAGTTTGTGGCCTTGGCCAAAAAAAGCGAAAAACCTTTGAGCTTTGGTTCCACCGGTATCGGCTCGCTGTACCACCTGATGGCTGAAAAAGCCCTGCAAACGGCGGGTGCCAAGGGCTTGCACGCGCCCTACAACGGCCTGGCCCCTTACCTGAAAGACCTGATGGGTGGCGTGATTGACTTTGCAGTCGTCCCTTTGGTTGGCCCGGTGTTGGGTGCCATTGACGGCGGGCAGATCAAGGCCTTGGCCATTGCCGCAAACCAGCCCATTCCGCGCCTGCCAAAGCTCGTCCCCGCGCGCGGCACCAAGGGCTTTGAAGACTACCAGTTCAGCATCTGGATTGGAATTCAGGCCAGCGCCAAAACGCCTGACGCCCAAGTGGCGGTCATCCACAAAGCCGCCAACACAGCTCTGGCCAATCCTGACATTCGCAAAACCATCGAGTCCGCTGGCACTGTGATTGCTGAGCCCATGAGCGTGACCCAGCTGGACGGTTTTTACAAAAAGGAAGCGGCGGCTGGAGCGGCGATGGCGAAATCGATTAACTTGCTCGCGCAATAGGCTGGAGCAGCCGCAGCAAGTTCCACGGCTCAATTTGCACCTCCTTCAAAGGTGCAGACCAAACGGGGAATTGGCTCTGCGACTATCCTTGGGGCATCACTCTGAAAGCCAATTGATGCCACTCGATCACTACCGCACGTTGGGGCGCTCAGGCCTGGCGGTCAGCCCGCTGGCGCTGGGCACCATGACATTTGGAACGGCACGCTGGGGTTCGGGGGCTGACGATTCACGGGCCGTTTTCAACGCGTATGTGGATGCAGGTGGCAATTTTGTAGACACAGCTGACGTTTATGCATCGGGGCGCAGTGAAGAGATGGTGGGCGGCTTTGTGGCCGAGCGCCACCTGCGCGACAGCATCGTGTTGGCCACCAAATCCGGCTTTGGCGCAGGGGCAGGCCCCCACGCGGGAGGCAACGGGGCCAAGCATGTTCACACCGCGCTGAATGCCTCGCTCAAACGCCTGCAAACAGACTACATCGACCTCTATTGGGTGCATGTTTGGGATTCCGTCACTCCGGCTGAAGAGTTGCTGGAGACGATGGCCACACTGGTGCGCAGCGGCAAAATTCGCTACTGGGGCATGTCCAACTCGCCCGCTTGGTACGTGGCCAAAGTGGCAACGCTTGCTGCTGTGCGGGGCCTGCCAGGGCCGATCGCCTTGCAGTATTTTTACTCGCTGGTCAGCCGCGACATTGAAGATGAACACCTTCCGTTGGCGCGTGAATTTGGCATGGGGTTGATGCCCTGGAGCCCGCTGGCCTATGGCTTACTGACTGGTAAATACGACCGGGCCGAGGTTGAAGCCAAGATCGCCCGAACCGCGCAAGCCGCCCAGGCCGCAAGCGTGCCCGATGGCGCTGCGGTGCGAGGCGCAGCGCAAACTGCTGACGACAACCGACTGGACGGCGCCAACCCCTTCGGCAACTCGCTGTTTACCGAACGCAATTGGAAGATTGTGGACACGCTGAAAGCCATCGCCAAGGAAGCCAATCAAACTCCCGCCCGCGTGGCACTCGTTTGGGTCGCAGGCCGTGCAGGTGTGGCGTCCACCCTGATGGGTGTCAGCCGCGTGGAACAAGTAGCCGACAACATCGCGGCATTGGACGTGGTACTGTCACCCGATCACCGCGCCGCTTTGGACGCCGTGAGCGCACCAGACGTGAAGATGCTGTACAGCTTGTTCACACCGAATATGCGCAAATCCGCGGTGTTTGGGGGGAAGTCGGTCGAGGGGTGGCGGGAGTGAATGGCGGCCATCGAAGGAATTCATTTAGATAAAACTCGACCCATGGAGTGATAGCATAGAGCCATGACCCCCACCGCAATAGAACAATCCGTGCTTGGCCTGCCCAAGCTGGACCGTGCGCATTTGGTTCATTTGCTGCTGGAAAGTCTTGACTCGCCTTCTGCGGCCGATATTCAGGAGTTGTGGCTTAACGCAGCGCGTCGTCGAGCAGATGAAATTGACTCTGGTGAAGTGCAATTAGTCACTAGTGAGCAACTTGAACGGCAGGTTCAGGCGCTGTTTAAGTGACCTATTGGCTCCATCCTGCAGCCGCTGAAGAGCACAAAAAGCAAGTCGCCCACTATGAAGACATTCAAGCAGGATTGGGTAGGCGCTATCACTCCGAATTCCAGAAATTAGTGGCCGTGGTCTGCACTGCACCTGCGCGATTTCGCGTAGTTCTGGCACCCGACATTCGTCGCGCGATGTTTCAAGTTTTCCATTTCGACCTTGTATATCGCGAAGTCGATGGGCAAATTCAAGTGCTCGCTATCGCTCATCATCGACGCCAGCCGGGGTATTGGACGGAACGACTTTAGGCAGACAAATGCCATCGCCATCTCGAATCTACAAATACGAACCGTTCTCTGTGCGGGCTCTGTAGAACCTGAAAGAGCAGGTGATCTATTTTGGTTCGCCGCTCAACTTCAACGATCCATACGACTGCGCTCTGAAGCCGCGCATTAAGCCTCCTACAGATGCAGACATAGAGCGACGACGGCATCACTATGTTGAGGGCGCGAAGTTTCCTGACAGCGCGCGTCAGCATTTCAAGGCTCTCTCAGCAGTTGAACTGCGGGAGTCTGTTATCCGGAATGGGGGAGAGGTTATTCAAGAGCGCATTGAAATTTTTCTAAAAAACAATGGCGTTTCGTGTTTTTCCGAAGTCAAAGGTAACTTGCTTTTGTGGTCGCACTACGGTGAAAACTGTAAAGGCTTTTGCCTTGAGTTCCGCACGGACATGGCACCATTTGAAAAGCTGCACAAAGTTAAATACACAGATGAAATGCCACAAATCGATTTGATCGCGATGCTGTGCGAGGAAGACAACGACGAAGTCATCAATCTTTATCGCACAAAGGCGTCGGATTGGAAATATGAGCACGAGTGGCGGTGCATCCACGACAGAGTCGGTACCAGATTTTGCTACGCAAGCGGCGCACTCACAGGGATCTACCTTGGCCCTGAAATGCCTTTTACACACCTCGAAATCATTGCTTTGGTTCTGGCTGGTCAGAATCCCACAGTGCAACTATGGCAAGGTTCTAGAAGCGAAACTTCGTTCAAGGTTGAGTTTGCACCGGTAAGCTACACCTCTTTTATTGAGGCGAAGCGTTGCGGTCTCCGTTAGAGCAAAAAACCTATCTAGCTCCCGAACTTTATCAATAGTTTGCTATTTACATGATACGAGTCGACAGGCTGCGGCGAGCCACATCAAGGAATCAACGACAACGCCTGCATGTAGTCATGCTGCACCATTAACTCGTCCCACACGGGGGCGGGGGTGCGGGGCAGCAAGGCGCGGCGGCGTTCTTCGCTGGCGTCTTGGGGCGTCCACCAGGCTTTGAGGACGGCTTCGCTCAGGCCGTTGATCAGGCCGTCCAGCGCTGCGCCACCATCGTCTGACTGATTGCACAGCAGCACCATGTCGCAACCTGCGTTCAAAGCGGCAACAGCAGCCTGGGTGTAGCTGACCTCTTGGCCGTCCACCAGGCGGGCACCGGCCATGGACAGGTCATCGCTGAAAATCGCGCCGCCAAATCCTAGCTGGCCGCGCAAGATGTCGTTCAGCCATTTTGATGAAAAACCGGCGGGGCGGGAATCGACCTTGGGGTAGATGACGTGGGCGGGCATGACGCTGGCCAGTGTGGTGCCAAGCCAGCCGTAGGGCGCGGCGTCGTCAGCCAAAATGGCTTTGAGGCTGCGTTTGTCGACCGGAATTTCAAGGTGCGAGTCGGCCCGTACAAAGCCGTGACCCGGGAAGTGCTTGCCACAATTGGCCATGCCGCTTAATTGCAAGCCATGCATCAGGCTTTTGGCCAGCAGGCTGACGACGCGCGGGTCGCGGCCGAGTGAACGGTCGCCAATGACGCTGCTTTCGCCGAAATCAAGATCCAAAACCGGGGTGAAACTCAAATCGACCCCGCAGGCTCGCAGCTCGGCGCCCAGCACGTAGCCGCAGGCGGTGGCGGCGTTGGTGGCTTTCATGGCACCGCTTCCCTGCCCGGCTTTGCCGTCGTTGGCCCACATGTGCCCTAAAGCGCGCATGGGCGGCAGGTGGGTGAAACCATCGGTTTTAAAGCGCTGCACGCGGCCGCCTTCGTGGTCGACGCAAATCAGCAAATCGCTGCGCACGGCTTTGATTTCGGCACACAAGGCGCTGAGCTGGGCGCGGTCGGTCCAGTTGCGTGCAAACAGAATCATGCCGCCAACCAGCGGGTGCTTCAGGCGCTGGCGGTCGGTTTTGGTGAGTGTGAGGCCTGCTACGTCGATGATGAGGGGGGCAGATTGGGTCATGGAGGCTTTCGGATGGGGTTGACAATAATGAGCTGGAGTTAGAGAATTGCTATAATATATATAGCAAACTATGTATATTATTCGAGAGCTAGAGGCCTATTTTATTCATAATTTGCCGATTTTTGCTTGTTTTGAAAAAAAAAGAACCTGCAGGTTCTTTTTTACCAAATTCAAGGCTTTTCGACCACACAGAAGCTCGCCGCGTAATCGGTTTCATCGGTGACAGTGATGTGGGCGGTTAAGCCTTGAGCCTCGAACCAGTCTTTGAGTTTGCCATGCAAAACCAGTGTGGGTTTGCCTGCTTGCGGGTGGTCGCGGCCAAATTTCGCAATCTCACAGGCGCGCCAGGTCATAGGCATGGTCATCCCTAGGCCAATGGCTTTGCTGAAGGCTTCTTTGGCACTGAAACGCGTGGCCAAGTAACGCACGCCGCGCTCTGGCCAGCGCGCACTGCGCTCGCGCCAGGTGACCAGCTCACCCTCACTCAAGATTTTTTCAGCAAAGCGGTCGCCGTGGCGGGCCAGGCTGTCGCGAATGCGGCGAATGTCGCAAATGTCGGTGCCGATGCCGTAGATCATTGGCAGGAGGCTTTCAGTGTGTGGCCATTCCGTGTGGGTAAGCTGACTTGGTTAAGTCTCCGCCAACGGCCTAGCTTCAGGAGCGACCAACCACGCGCCTGCGCAATTGGCCGATTGTTCGTCCGGTCGGATTCGGTGTCAGGCAGGAATATACCAGCGGCAAACACGAAAAGGGCTCCACCTGCGTGGAACCCAAGGCTTTCAGGACAGGAAGTTTGAGAGTCAGCTGATTAACCAACCCGGCTGCGCCGACGCAGGAGGGCCAAACTTGACAGGCCTAGCCCCAGCAAGGCCAGCGAACCGGGTTCAGGCACATCACCGCCAGGGCCAGGGTCGGCCACTGTCCGGACACTCACGGTGAGGTTGTCCATCGCCCAAGATTCATCATCAAGGGATTGGTTGCCCTCCCCGAACATAAAGAACTCAATCTTTACCGTTGAAGCAGTATGAGCAAAGTTGGCAAAACGGGGGTCTGCCCCCAGGTTGTAGGCGCTATCGGAGTAGCAGCATGACGTAGCGCTGCCGCCCGGGGTAAAGCCAAGACTCGCATGCCGGGCTAACTCAACACCGGGCGGTGGCACGTAACTTTGAATTTGAGTGGGCAGTGCGTTGGCAAATGATTCGCTGAACAGAGTTGTCCCGTCAAACACGATTTTGAAAAAATCTCCAGCGGGAAAAGCGCCTGTCCCATCGAGCGAGTCAATTGCAGCAAACAAAAACTCCAGGCTGATGGTGTCATGTGACGGCAAACCACTCAAAGAAAACGTCACCGTGTTGCCGGTTGCGCTGCGCAAAAAATTGCCACTGAACTGGCTTCCTACGGGGCCCAATCCGGCGTAACCCTGCACGTCTGTCAGCAATGCCGTGCCCGGTGAAATTGCCCCCGGCAGTGCGCCGTTGAAATCCGATTGAAAGACGATCGTAGGCGCAGCAGTGACTGCGAAACTGCTTGCTGCCAAATAAAACGCAGCAATGGCCTTGGTAAATTTCGACATATCAACTCCCTTTTTGTGATTCCTACCCAGTGTTGCGAACAACATGCCAGATGCACGCATAAATCACACCAATCTCTCTAAAGGAAATTTCCCCATGAATATCAACCACTTAGCAGCCTTGTTTTACCAGGAGTTTCTGTTTAGGGCAAATACGACTTTGCAATGTAAATTTTTCCGACACTCCGATGGCGGCGGGGACAACCGATTGGGGACATCTGTGCAAATCGCATTTGAGCGAGTTGAAAAGAGCGCTTCAGCACCTGACAGCCCGGCAAGTTGAAGGTCAACTGTTCAGGCAGCCCAAATACGCCTTAACAGTGGCGGCATAGCCCAACTCCAGGGCGTCGGACATCAAAGCGTGGCCGATGGAGACTTCGTGCACGCCGGGCACGTCGCGAATGAAGGCGGTCAAGTTGCTGCGGTTCAGGTCATGGCCCGCGTTGATGCCCAGACCTGCCAGGGTGGCGGCCCGGGCTGCGGTGGCGAATCGCTCGGTTTGGGCGGCGATGTGCGGGGTGCCCCAAGCGGCGGCAAAGGGCTCGGTGTACAGCTCAACCCGGTCAGCCCCGATGGCTTTGGCCAAGGGCATGGCGGTGGGGTCGGCGTCCATGAACAGGCTGACGCGAACGCCCAATTGATGGGCTTCTGCGATCAAGGGGCGCAGTGTGTCGCCGTCGCGGGCCAAGTCCCAGCCGTGGTCGCTCGTGGGCTGGCTTTCGGAATCGGGCACGAAGGTGCATTGGTGCGGTTTGAATTGGCGCACAAAGTCCATCAGGTTTTGGTACGGATTGCCTTCGATGTTGAACTCGCGGTCGGGCCAGGCTTTCATCAGCGCCGCCAAATCAGCAACATCGTGCGCGCGAATGTGCCGCTCGTCTGGGCGCGGGTGCACGGTGATGCCTGCAGCCCCCGCTTGCAAGCAGATTTCAGCCGCTCGAACGACGCTGGGAAACGGCAAATTGCGCCGATTGCGCACTTGGGCGACCAGGTTGACGTTGACTGACAACTTGGTTTTGAGCGGGGTCAGGAGCGTTGGCATGGGATTGGCAAGGGCTAGGAAGCAGAGGTGGAAGCTAAGGTGGAATCTGACGTGTTTGGGGGCGCGGGCGTGTGTAAAGCAGCTATCAAAGGTTTTGCAGATCTAGCATCACCTGGCGGGTGCGCAGAGTTTCGACACCGCAATGGTAGTTCAGCAAGGTTCGCAATTGGGGTTTCAGCTCGCTCATTACACTGGAGCAGGCGCGCAAGGTGGCGGTGAAAGGGGCGGCATCGGCCAGCGAGGTTTGCAATTCCAGCCATTGACTGCCCGTCAGGCTGGCGCTGTCGGCCTCGCTGGTTTGGCGCAAACCGCCTTCGGGCACCAAACTGTAGCGGGCGGCGGCATTCAGGCGGCCCAAGGTCATGGTTTGCGCATCCAGCAGGGGCAGCAGACCAATTTCACGCAACAGCAACAGCTCAAACGCCCGCAAGGCCGCTTGCAACACCTCACCATGGTCAGACGCAATCACCGCGACCACGCTGGCGTACACGTCAAACAGGCGCGGATGCGGGTCGTCACGCGCCAGCAGGTTCAGCAGCAATTCGTTGAGGTAATAGCCCGACATCAGCGCGTCGCCCGTTGGCATGACGTGCCCGCCCATCCACTCGGCGCTTTTGAGGGTGCGAATTTCTGAGTCACCGCCATACGCCACATGCAGCGGCTGCAAAGGCAACAAAATCGGACGAAAGTTGGAACTGGGCTTTTTGGCCCCCTTGGCCACCAATGCAATGCGGCCATGGTGACGGGTGAAAACTTCGAGAATCAGGCTGGACTCGCTCCAGTCATAACGGTGCAGAACGTAAGCGGGCTCTTCAGAAATGCGGTGGGCGGCCACGGGTCTTTACATCACTCATACCCGAAAGAACGAACCCGGGCTTCGTCGTCGGCCCAGCCAGATCGCACTTTGACCCACATTTCGATGAACACCTTGGCGTCCAGCAGTTTCTCCAATTCAACCCGGGTTTCGGTGCCAATGCGTTTGATGCGCTCGCCCTTGTCGCCAATTACCATGGCTTTGTGAGTGTCGCGCTCCACCACGATGGTGGCGGCGATTTTGAGTAGTCGTTTTTGCTTGCCACGGCCAGCTTCTTCCTCAAACTTGTCAATGATGACCGTGGAGGTGTAGGGCAGCTCATCGCCGGTCAGGCGAAACAGCTTTTCGCGCACGGTTTCACTGGCCAAAAATTTCTCGCTGCGGTCGGTCAGTTCGTCCTCGGCATACCGCCAGGCTTGCTCGGGCAGATACTTTTCGCAAATGTTCAACATGCGCTCAATGTCTTTGGCGTTTTTGGCCGACATGGGAACAAACTCCGCAAAGGCATGCCGCTGCTGCATTTCTTGCAACCACGGCGCAATGTCAGCCCGGCGGGTCACTTGGTCAAGCTTGTTGGCCACTAGCAGGGTGGGAATATCTTTGCCCAAAATTGCCAACACTTTGGCATCGGCCTGGTTAAAGCGCCCAGCTTCGACCACGAACAAAATCAAATCAACGTCGCCCACCGCGCCTTTCACAGTTTTGTTCAGCGAGCGGTTCAGCGCGTTGTCGTGGCGGGTCTGAAAACCCGGAGTGTCCACAAACACAAATTGGGTCGCGCCCACGGTGTGCATGCCCGTGATGCGGTGGCGCGTGGTTTGCGCCTTGCGCGAGGTGATGCTAATTTTTTGCCCCACCAGGGCGTTGAGCAAAGTTGATTTGCCCACGTTGGGCTTGCCCACAATGGCGATCAAGCCACAGCGTTGCCCAGCCACGGCTTCAGCCGACGGCCCCGCCGATTTGGTTTGCTTCAGCATGCCAGAAATCATGCTGTCCAAGTCTTGCTGCACCTCGTCCTGGGGCGGTGCAGCTTTGGACGGCGCGTTTTTAGGAAGCGCAGCTTTAGCAGGGCGCTTCTTTGGCATTTCTGCTGGAGCGAGCTGGGCTCCCTGGGGAGTTTTGTCGAGAGCTTTGGAGGAAGCTTTAGAGGGGGCTTTGGAAGTCATGGTTTACCTTTGGCGCGCAATGTTTGAAGCATGGCGGTCGCGGCCGCTTGCTCCCCGGCCCGGCGCGAGCCGCCTATTCCGCGCTCTGACAGACCCAATTCAATAATTTCGCATTCCACGTCAAAGGTTTGCTTGTGGGCCGCGCCCAAAGTGCCCACTACACGGTACAGCGGCAGTTTCATTCGGCGGCCTTGCAGTACTTCTTGCAATTCTGTTTTGGCGTCTTTGCCAATGGCGTCCATGCCGGGGTTGATTTCGACGGCCTTAAAAAGTCGATGAACCAGCTTTTGCGCCACCAAAAATCCGCCGTCCAGGTAGACCGCACCAATGATGGCTTCCAGGGCGTCGGCCAAGATGGACGCGCGTTTTTGGCCGCCAGAGCGCATTTCGCCCTCGCCCAGGCGAATCACATCGGGCAGACCCAATTCAACCGCCAGTTGGTGCAGCGTGTCTTGCTTGACCAGATTGGCCCGCACGCGAGACAAATCGCCTTCTGGCAGGGCTTTGAGGCGCTCATAAAGCAAATCCGAGACCATCAGCCCCAAAACCGAGTCACCCAAAAACTCTAGGCGCTCGTTATGGTCGCTGGAAAAACTGCGGTGGGTCAGCGCCTGGGACAGCAGGGAATCGTTGGCAAACGTGTGTTGCAATCGCGCCTGCAAGGCAAGAAGCGCGTCACTCACACGTCAAAACGGAGGACTTGCCGGTCATTTGGACCGGCCCGCGTACTTCAGCGTCAAGAACGCCGGGCCAAACAGCGGAATCTCGCGCTGGTAGGCGAAGGTCACGACGGTTTTGTCGCCCTCCTTGGTCACTTCGATGTCTTTGCCCGAAATCGCCTTGAAGTCATCGACCGCCGCCTGCCTGTCAAAAAGGCTGCGCACTTCTGCCACCGTACTACCCGCGCTGGCCTTGCTGGCGGCCTTGGAAATACTCTGAAATTCCAGAAAAGTGGGGAACACCTGCGCCGCCACGACGCCAATCATGGCGAGCATTCCGCCGACCACCAGCAGGCCCAAAAAGGACACGCCACGTTGTTTGGATTTAGACAGACTGTTCATATATTTTCCCTTTCTTGTCCAGGCTCGATCATGCGACAAATCAGTCGAAAGAACCGATTCTTTTGAGGTTACCGAAATTCATCCACACAAAAAATGCCCGCCCAACGATGTTTTTGTCAGGGACAAAACCCCAATAACGCGAGTCCAACGAATTGTCGCGGTTGTCGCCCATCATGAAGTAGTGGCCCTCGGGCACCTTGCAGGCCATTCCATCGACACTGTAACGGCAATTTTGCCGATTCGGAAAGTCCATCACTTCAGCTTCTGAAATGGCGCCGCGACGGGCGTCGTCATTCAGCAGGCGGTGCTTCACGTCACCCAGTTTTTCTTCAAACTGCGGGAAGTAGCGGGTCACGTCGGCATCAAAAAACTCGGGCACCTGGTTAGTTTCAACTGCTTTGCCGTTGATCGTCAGACGCTTGTTGGCGTAGGCAATTTCGTCGCCCGGCAAACCCACCACCCGCTTGATGTAGTCCACACTGGGTTTGGGTGGGTACCTGAAGACCATGACATCGCCGCGCTGGGGCTTGCTGCCTTCAGTCACTTTCAGATTGAGCACTGGCAGGCGCAGCCCGTAATGAAATTTATTCACCAGAATCAAATCGCCGACCCAAAGCGTGGGAATCATTGAACCCGAAGGAATTTTGAAAGGCTCAAACAAGAACGACCTGAGGATGAAGACCGCAATGATCACCGGAAAGAGCCCTGCCGTCCAATCTAGCCACCAAGGCTGCTCAAGAATTCGGCTCTTGGCTTCGGCGACATCGCCGTCCACCTGGCTGATGCCCATGTTGTTCAGGTTAGTGCGGCGAGCTGCTGCCTCGGTCTCCAGCGTTGCCGCTGCGGCTTGGCGTTGCGGCAAAAAGTAGAAGCGCTCTGACAACCAGTAAATACCTGTGACCAAGGTTGCCAAAAATAGCAAGAGGGCAAAGTTGCCTTCAACCGCGCCAAAGTACCAAGCGGCGGCGTAGCCGCCAAACGCGGCCAACACCAGGGAAGTCAAGACTTGCATCAGTCCTCCACCTGCAAAATCGCCAAAAATGCCTCTTGCGGAACCTCAACCGAACCAATCTGCTTCATGCGCTTTTTACCCTCTTTCTGCCTGTCCAGGAGTTTGCGTTTGCGAGAAATATCACCACCGTAGCACTTGGCAATCACGTTTTTTCGCAAAGCTTTGATTGTCTCACGCGCGATGATGTTGGCCCCAATGGCCGCCTGGATGGCAACATCAAACATCTGGCGCGAAATGATCTCTCGCATTTTGGCCACCACCGCCCGTCCGCGGTACTGAGACTGCGAACGGTGAACAATGATGCTCAAGGCGTCGACTTTTTCGCTGTTAAGCAAAATATCGACCTTCACCACATCGGCGGCTCGGTACTCTTTGAATTCGTAATCCATTGATGCATAGCCGCGCGACACGCTTTTGAGCTTGTCAAAAAAGTCGAGAACAATTTCTGCCAGCGGCATTTCGTAAGTCAGCATGACTTGGCGGCCGTGGTAGGCCATGTTCATCTGCACACCACGTTTTTGATTCGCCAGAGTCATCACAGACCCAACATACTCTTGTGGCATGTACAGGTGAACCGTCACGATTGGCTCTCGAATCTCGTCCATCCGGCCCTGGTCGGGCATTTTGGACGGGTTCTCCACCATTCTTACCGCACCATCCACCCCAACAACCTGGTAGACCACGCTGGGCGCGGTGGTGATCAGGTCTTGGTCGAATTCGCGTTCCAGACGCTCCTGCACGATCTCCATGTGCAGCAGGCCCAGAAATCCGCACCTGAAACCAAAACCCAGCGCTTGACTGACCTCAGGTTCGTAATGCAGTGAGGAGTCGTTGAGCTTGAGCTTTTCAAGACTGTCCCGCAGGCCCTCGTACTGGTTGGCTTCTGTTGGGTACAAACCGGCAAACACCTGAGGCTGAATTTCCTTGAACCCTGGCAGCGCCTGCGTTGCCGTGAAGGCCGCACCACCCGTGCCGGGTTTGATCAAGGTCACAGTGTCACCGACCTTGGCGGCTTGGAGCTCTCGAATGCCAGCGATGATGTAACCGACCTCGCCCGCCTCCAAAGAATTGCGGGCCTCATTGGCCGGCGTGAAAACACCCAGACTGTCAGCGTTGTAAGTGGTACCGGTTGCCATCATCTTGATGCGCTCGCCTTTGCCCAAGCGGCCATCAACCACGCGAACTAGCATGACCACACCCACATAGTTGTCGAACCAGCTGTCGACAATCATGGCGCGCAAGGGGCCATTGGGGTCGCCTTTGGGTGGTGGAATTCTCTCGACAATGGCTTCCAGAATTTCTTCAATGCCCAACCCCGTTTTGGCCGAGCAAGGAATTGCCAGCGTCGCGTCGATTCCAATCACGTCCTCTATCTCAAGGCGCGCGTTGTCTGGGTCGGCGTTGGGCAAGTCCATCTTGTTGAGTACAGGCACCACTTCAACACCCAGCTCTAAAGCGGTGTAGCAATTGGCGACGGTCTGCGCTTCAACGCCTTGACTTGCGTCGACAACGAGCAAAGCGCCTTCGCATGCAGACAGTGAACGCGACACCTCATAAGAGAAATCAACATGCCCTGGCGTGTCGATCAAATTAAGGTTGTAAATCTCGCCATTTTTGGCCTTGTAATGCAAGGCTGCAGTCTGTGCCTTGATGGTTATCCCACGCTCTTTTTCAATATCCATTGAGTCAAGAACCTGGGCTTGCATCTCACGCTCTTGCAGTCCACCACAGCGTTGAATCAAACGATCTGCGAGCGTGGATTTACCGTGGTCAATGTGCGCAATGATGGAAAAATTTCTGATGTGATTCATCAACGAAAGGCTTCAAGTGATTGAATTAGAAAGGAAGGGACAAGAAAAAAGGGCGCGTCGTGAAACGGCGCGCCCTGAACCAACAATCTTTGGCAACTGCGAAGGTTGGAAGTTCATTGTAGGCAGAAAGCCCCACATTTGCAGCCCCGGTTGGCCCTAAGTCAGGTCGTTGCAGCATCGCAACACGATTTTTATACACAGCTTATCCACAAAATAAGTTTACAACGCTTGGACAACATGTGGGTGATCTGTGGATCGACTGTGGGGCGATCAAAATCATCTCATATTGTGGTTTTTAGCGTTATTGATATGCCTGTAAATCACGTCTACGGCACTCCATTCTAACCAAATTAGCAATTGCCGAATTTAAATGTTAGTGCTTACAAACATATTTCACAAAAAATGATTTCGAAAAATATTTTTTGAGATCGTTTTTTGACCGCGAATTCAGACAAAAGCCCCCAATCCTGGCACAGGATTTGGGGGCTTGGCGGCCAAATTGAAATCAGCGGGCTGGGCGTATCAAGGCGTATTGCGCCCATTCACCCCGCCGAAACAAGACGTTGACGGGCTTGGATTTGTCAATTTTGGTTAAGGCTGCCTCGAAGTCTTTCACACTCAAAATTTCGGCGTTGGCAATGGCCACAATGACGTCACCTTCGCGCAAACCCGCCCGGGCGCTGGCCTCCGTGGCTGTATCGACCTTCACGCCACCTTTAACTTTAAGCTCCTTCTTTTGCGCATCGGTGAGCTCGCTAACCCCTAGACCCAACACCGTCGCAGCAGTTGAGGCTTTGGGCTTCTCTTCCCGATCCGGCGTCTTCTTGGCCACCTTGTCGGGTTCAACTTCACCAATCACCACACTCAAGTCTTTGGTCGTGCCGCGACGAAACACTGTCAGCACACTTTTAGAACCGGGTTTCACGCTGCCTACATACCGCGGCAAATCGTTTGATTTTTCAATCACTTTGCCTTCGAATTTGGTAATGATGTCGCCCGCCTCAACTCCGGCCTTCTCAGCTGGCGAGCCCGCTTCAACACCGCGAACCAAGGCACCAAAAGGCTTGCCAAGACCAATCGACTCGGCGATGTCTTTGGTGACCTGGTCAATCGATACACCAATGCGTCCACGTGACACGCGCCCTGTGGTACGTAACTGGTCGCTTACGCGGACCGCTTCGTCCATCGGAATCGCAAACGAGATGCCCATGAACCCGCCTGAACGGGAATAGATTTGGCTGTTGATGCCGACCACCTCACCCCGCATGTTGATCAACGGGCCACCCGAGTTGCCAGGGTTGATAGCAACGTCTGTCTGGATAAACGGCAAATAGTCGCCCGTGTCACGCTGCTTGGCACTCACAATGCCCGCCGTCACCGTGTTCTCCAAACCAAAGGGCGAGCCAATCGCTATCACCCATTCTCCAACTTTTAATCGGCTCACATCGCCAGTCTTGACGGCGGGCAAGCCAGTGGCCTCAATTTTGACAACCGCCACATCACTGCGTTTGTCGAAGCCGATAATCTTGGCTTTGAACTCCCGTTTGTCTGTCAATGTAACTAAGACTTCATCTGCACCGTCAACCACATGGGCATTGGTCATGATGAAGCCATCAGACGTCAAAATAAAACCTGAACCAACGCCTTTGGGTTGCTCCTCTTCTTGAGGTTGAGGGCGGTTAGGTCGCGGTGCCTGCCTGGGCATGTTGGGTATAGGCACGCCGAAACGCCTAAAAAACTCAAGCATCTCTTCTTCGTTGCCGCCGCCTAGGCCAGGTACACCAGTTCGTGGCACCGCTTTTTCTAAAGTGCGAATGTTGACTACCGAGGGACCCACCTGCTCAACCAGATCGGTGAAATCTGGCAAGGTTCGATTTTGAGCTTGACTTAGGCCCACCGGAAGCAGCAATGCAGCTCCAGACAAGGCGACAACGCCAACAAAAGACATGAATTTCCTGGAAACCGCTGAATACATCATCGACCTTTCAATGAAAAATCTT
>JANPCR010000222.1:0-1684 GCA_031431035.1 Rhodoferax sp. | reverse complement strand
ATTCGCCCGTTTGGAGCGCGTTAGAGGAAATGCCCCATGGTTGAGCAGGTTGTTTATGTCAGCAAAGCCTTGCCTGGCATCGACGCGTCGGGTGTTTACGACATCGTGCGCGTTTCCAACAATCGCAACAGTCAATTCGGGTTGACCGGCATCCTCATTCACCTAGACGGCTTTTTTTTGCAGGTTCTAGAGGGCGAATCCCGCGTGCTGAGGCAACGTTTTGACTACATTCAGGGCGACATGCGCCACACCGATGTCGAAGTGCGCAGGTATTTGCCACAGGCCGAACTGAGCTTTCCTGACGAGTGGATGTCTTTGCGCGACGGAGCCGCCATTGACGAATCCATCAAAGAGGCGTTTGGCTACCTGCCGGGTTTTCCGGTCGCGCACTTTGACGCTGACAAGTTGGTGGCTTTTGCCATGGCCTGCTATCGCCCTTACCGGCCCACTGCACCCGCGTCGATTTGAAGGCCGCAGCAGCTCGCCCGCTCAATCCGGCAGCTTGGCCGCGTCCACCACGGCAAAGTTGCCCATAAACCGGTCCAGCAGACCAAAAAAGGTTGCCATTAGCAGGGCATTGCCTTCAATTTTGAGCTTTCCTTCGGTCACGGCCTGCATCGGCGGCAGCTGCTGCTGCAACATCGCTTCAAGTGTTTTGCGGGTCAGCGCCAGCGACACATCGGCAGTGGGCTGGGCTTCTTTTTGAATGCTGCTCAGGGCGCCGTTGGACAAATTCACCAGCCAGTGCTCTTGCAAATCGGTGAAGTGCCAGGCCATGGTGAACGTTTGGCTGCCCGCCTTGGGCGCGTTCAGGCGAATGGCCAGGGCGTCAAACAGCATGGCGTTGGTCAAGGCGTTGATGAGCGAATTGCCCATCACGCCGCCTGAAGCGGGCGGGCCGTTGCGGTACTCGTGCGCACCCAGCAAATAGGCGTTGCGCCAGGTGGCCGATTCCGCCTGAAAACCCATTTGCTCCAGCGCATTGGCGGCCAACGCCCGGGCGCCTGCGTGCTCGGGCTCTGCGTACACGGCGTGTTTCATCACCTCGGCCACCCAGCGGTATTCGCCTTTGTCAAAGTCACTTTGGGCACGTTGCATCACTTGCACCATGCCACCCATGTAGTCAATGTACTTTTGCGCTGCGGGCACGGGCGGCAGGCTGTGCAGGTTGGCCGGGTGGGCGTCGTACCAGCTTAAATAGCGCTGGTAAACCGCTTTCACGTTGTGCGACACCGTGCCGTAGTAGCCCCGCGCATGCCAGCGTTTGGACAGGCCTTCAGGCAGCTTCAGCACTTCGGCAATTTCAGCGGGCTTCAAGCCATGGCTCATCAGGCGCACAGTTTGGTCGTGGAGCACGCGGTACAGGTCACGTTGCTCGCTTAAAAAAGTGCACACCTTGGCATTGCCCCACATCGGCCAATGGTGCTGCGCCAGCACCACGTCGCTGCGCGGTCCGTAGCGGTGCAGGGCCACATGCAAGTACTTGGACCACGCGAGCGAATCGCGCACAGCCGCGCCACGCAGCGGGCACAGGTTGTGCAGGGTGTGGGTGGCGTTTTCAGCCAGGTTCAGCGCACGTTCACCAGGGAAGAAAAAGTGCATTTCACTGGGGGCTTCGGTCTCGGGCGTGAGTTGAAATTCAATCTCAACGCCGTCAATCACATGCACCTCGTGCTCTTTTTCA
>JANPCR010000221.1:0-12735 GCA_031431035.1 Rhodoferax sp. | reverse complement strand
TGGCTCCCTGCCCCCCGAGGGGGCGATATTTTGCTTGGCGCTGGCAAAATGCTTGGCAAACCGATCCGCGTCAATCGTGGCGGAGGTCACGATGACTTTCAAATCGGGCCTGCGCGGCAGAATTTGGCGCAGGTAGCCCAGAAGAAAATCAATGTTCAAAGACCGCTCATGCGCCTCGTCGATGATGATGGTGTCATAGGCGTTGAGCAGCGGGTCGGTTTGGGTTTCTGCCAACAAAATGCCGTCGGTCATTAGTTTGACCGACGCATCCCGGCTCAAACGGTCTTGAAACCGCACTTTGAAACCCACCACGTCACCCAGCGGCGTTTTAAGCTCGTCGGCAATGCGTTTGGCCACGCTTGAGGCCGCAATGCGTCTGGGCTGGGTGTGGCCGATCAGTTTGCCGCGCGTGCCCGTCGGGTAATTGAGCTTGCCACGCCCCATGCTCAACAGAATTTTGGGCAATTGGGTGGTTTTGCCCGAGCCTGTTTCGCCACACACAATAATGACCTGATGGGCCTCGATGGCCGCCCTGATCTCGTCGCGCATGGCGGAAACGGGCAGGGTTTCGGGGAATTCGATGACTAGGGATGAGGTGACAACGGACATACACCAAATTATCGCTCAAACACAGGTTCACATGTTCACGCGTCAGTGTGTTACACTGGAGATCAGAAAACGAGGTTCCTAATGTCAAACTTAACAATCTCCGTTGACGAAAATTTGATCAAACAGGCACGGGTTCGCGCCATTCAAGAGGGTACTTCTGTGAGTGCCAAAGTGCGTGAATTTTTGGCGCAGTACGCCAGTGCCACTGCTCAGCCGTCAGTCACCAAACCGATCAGGCTGCGGGTTTTTCAGGGCGGTTCTGGTTTGGCACCCGGCATTAACCCCAGCAGCAACAAATCCTACCTGGAAGCGATGGGTGACTGAATGGGTTTTAACGCATGACGCCTGATGTCAACGTCCTGGTTGCAGCCGCAAGGTTGGAGCACCCTCACCACGAAGCTGCGCTCACCTGGCTTGAGCGGGCTGTCAATGAAAAAAATGCCAACCAGCGACTCACGCTTTTGCCAGGTGTGATCGCGGGGTTTTTACGGATCACCACCAACCGAAAGATTTTTCCTGTGCCGACACCGATCGAGGCGGCCGTTGGATTCGTTGACGACATGCTGGATTCAGCCACCGTCACAGTGCTTGCCAATGCGCGTGAGTGGCCACAATTGCGCGCATTGTGCCTGCAGAAGTCTCTCATCGCCAACATGATTCCAGACGCATGGATTGCGGCGTTGGTGCTGGAGCACCGGGAAGTGCTTGCCACTTTTGACAGCGATTTCTCACATCTCCTTCCCGCAAAAAACCTGCTGTTGCTCAACCCGTAAGCACTTCTTGACCACCTCTTGAGCCCGTCCTAGCCAGCCTCACAAACCACCCATGTCCGCCGTCTTCAACTTCACTTTCGTCCCCTGGTTCCGGTCAGTGGCACCCTACATTCACAAATTTCGCAACCAGACTTTTGTAGTCGGCATTGCGGGTGAAGCCATTGCTGCTGGCAAGTTGCAGCACTTGGCGCAAGACTTGGCGATGATTCAGAGCATGGGCGTGAAAATCGTGCTGGTGCACGGGTTTCGACCCCAGGTGAACGAGCAGCTCAAGGCCAAAGGCCATGTGCCACGGTATTCGCAGGGCATTCGCATCACCGATGAGGTTGCGCTAGACTGCGCCCAAGAAGCCGCTGGGCAATTGCGTTACGAAATCGAAGCGGCCTTCAGCCAGGGCTTGCCCAACACGCCCATGGCCGACTCCACCGTAAGGGTGATTTCAGGCAACTTTATTACCGCGCGGCCTGTGGGCATTGTGGATGGGGTTGATTTTCAACACTCAGGTCTAGTGCGCAAGGTCGACACGGCGGGCGTCATGCGCACGCTGGACTTTGGTGCCATGGTGTTGCTGTCGCCATTTGGTTTTTCGCCTACGGGCGAGGCCTTTAACCTGACCATGGAGGAGCTTGCAACCTCGGTGGCTGTGGCCCTGCAGGCTGACAAGTTGATCTTTTTGACGGAAATTCCAGGCATTCGAATCAACCCGACGCAAGAGGCATCAGACGACAACCCGATTGACACCGAGCTGCCGCTTGCCGCGGCCCAAAAGCTGTTGCGCGACCTGCCCTCTGCCTTGCAGCCTAGCGACACCGCGTTTTATTTGCAGCACTGCGTGAAAGCCTGCCTGGGCGGCGTTGAGCGCAGCCACATTTTGCCGTTTGCGGTCGATGGCGCTTTGCTGCTTGAAATTTATGTGCACGACGGCATTGGCACCATGGTGGTCGATGAAAAGCTGGAAAGCCTGCGCGAAGCCACGGGCGACGACGTGAGCGGCATCGTGCAACTGATTGAGCCGTTTGAGCAAGATGGCACCTTGGTTAAACGCAGCCGCACCGAAATTGAACGCGATGCTGGCAATTACACGATCATTGAACACGACGGCGTTATTTTCGCCTGCGCAGCGCTGTACCCCTACCCCGAGGCCAAAACCGCCGAAATGGCAGCGCTGACAGTGTCTCCTGCTGTGCAAGGCCAGGGCGATGGCGAACGGGTTTTAAAGCGCATTGAACAACGCGCCAAGGCTGCTGGCCTTGACAGTATTTTTGTGTTGACGACCCGTACCATGCACTGGTTCATCAAACGCGGTTTTGCGCAGGTCGACCCTGACTGGCTGCCCGACGCCCGCAAACGCAAGTACAACTGGGATCGAAAAAGTCAGGTTTTGGTCAAAAAACTGAACGGCGCTTGACATTGCGCCACACGAGGGCCAGGGCCACAACGGCAACGCCGCAAAAAACCAAAAATGCCCAGTTGGCAATGGAGGCACCCAGAAATGTCCAATCGACCTTGGTACAGTCGCCGCTGCCCTTGAAGATCATGGGAATGGCGCGCTGCAAGGGAAAGGTTTCAATCATCCCGTAAATGTCGCGCCCGCAAGACGCAATTTCAGGCGGGTACCACTGCAACCAGCTTTGGCGGGCGGACACAAATGCACCCAAAGCTGCAGTCACCACCAGCAAACCTGCGCTGCTGGTTTGCAGCGCGGGCCGCACACTGAACGCTGCCAAACCAGCAATGACGGCGACCAAAACGAAAGCGTAGCGCTGCACCACGCACATGGGGCAAGGTTCCAGTCCAGAAACGTGCTGTAAGTACAAGCCAAATGCAAGCATGCTGAGGCAGCCCAAGCTGATCAGGCTGAAAACCCGGCGCGGGTGGCGGTCGAATAATTGGGTCAGAAATTGCAAGTTTGGCCTTTGAGGTGAATGGGCAGTTAGGCTGAAAGGGAGGGGTTTAGTTCCTGCCATTTAGCCCATTGGGCAGTATTCACTGCTCGGCAAAAGCCCGTTCAATCACAAAATCACCGGGCCGGCTGGTGTTGCCTTCGTGAAAGCCGCGCGCTTCCATCATGTGTTTCAGGTCCTTCAACATCGCTGGGCTGCCGCAAATCATGACGCGGTCATCGGCGGCGTCCAATGGAGGCAGGTTCAAATCATCGTGCAGTTTGCCGTTATCCAGCAACTCGGTCACACGGCCTTGGTTGATGAATTCTTCGCGCGTGACGGTGGGGTAGTAGCTGAGCTGACTGGCCACCATGTCTCCCAAAAACTCATGCGCGGGCAGGTGCTCGGTCAGGTATTCGCGGTAGGCAAGCTCTTCGACCTCGCGCACGCCGTGCACCAAAATGACCCGCTCAAACTTTTCGTAGGTGGCCGGGTCGCGCACGATGCTCATGAACGGTGCCAGGCCGGTGCCTGTGGACAGCAAATACAAGCGTTTGCCGGGCAACAAATAGTCAATCAGCAAGGTGCCGGTGGGTTTGCGGCCTACGATGACGGTGTCGCCGGGCTGAATGTACTGGAGCTTGGAAGTCAATGGGCCGTCTGGCACTTTGATGCTCAAAAACTCCAGGTTTTCCTCGTAATTGGCACTGGCAATGCTGTAGGCGCGCACCAGCGGTTTGGTGTCGGTTTTCAGGCCAATCATGGTGAAGTGGCCGTTGGAAAATTTAAGTCCTGGGTCGCGCGTGGTGGTGAAACTGAACAGTTTGTCTGTCCAGTGGTGCACACTTAAAACCTTCGCTTCGTGAAATGCGCTCATTGAGGTGATCGGGAAAAATTTAAAACATGGGAATCTTCGAATTTATCGCGAAACTGTCAGATCCCAAAATACTGATATTTTGATTGTTTAGACACAATCCTTATGAAGAGGGTGGATTGGTTTGCGATTTGATTGAAGTTTCCGTCAAATGGAAACCTCCAGCTCAATAAAAATTGCTACACTTATTATAGCAAACAATCTATATTCTACGGGAGCTAGAGGCCTATTTTATCAATAAAACGGCTAAACTGACGAATTTAGGCATCAATATACCCAAATTGGGTATGCAAATGCCTGCCGAGCCTGTTTTTAGGGTACTGGTGAGATTTCAGGCCCGCGAGGAGCTCTTTCAGCCAGTGACTGAGCGCCAAAGGCCAAGAATCGAGATGAGAAATCAGCCTTTGGCTTCGTCTAACGCCTTGCAAGACGGTGCGCAAACAGCCTGGGCTTTGCCCAAAACTTTGCGGGTGCCCATCAAGGAACGTGCGCGGTGTTTTCCGCACATGAAACACGACATGGTTGCGCCACCAAACGACGCGGCAGCGGCAAAAGGCGAACCTGAGACCTTTGACTTGTAACGCAATCCATCAGGTAAAACAGCAGTTTTTGCTTCAGCTCTAGACATTGTCCTGACCCTCACTTGGTTTTTGTACCACCTGATTATCGCTTACTTGACTGAACTATGCTCAAAGCGCTTCAAATCCCTGATCACTCGCCCTTTTGACGCTAGCAATTTGGGAGGGACTTGTCGCACAATCACCCCATCTACAAAAAAGGCAAACCCACCATGGCAAGAACCGTTACCTGCGTTAAATTAGGCAAAGAAGCTGAGGGGCTGGACTTCGCCCCCTACCCCGGCGAATTGGGCAAACGTATCTGGGAGGGTGTAAGCAAGGAAGCGTGGGCAGCCTGGTTGAAGCACCAAACCATGCTGGTCAATGAGAATCGGTTGAATCTGGCTGATGCACGAGCCCGCCAATATCTGGCTCGTCAAATGGAGGCGCATTTCTTTGGTGACGGCGCTGACGCAGCCCAGGGCTACGTGCCGCCAAGCGCCTAGGTTAGATTCACTTTATCTCGCCCTATCTCGCCCTAATTCACAAGCTGCCACGCATTCCATGCAGCATGCGTCTTTGCAAGCGGCGCAGCTCCCTGGCAAGTGGGCAAACCAGCAGGCTTGGCGAATACTTGACACCCAGTGGCAAGGTGGCAGCCGTTTTCAAACCGCTTTGGCCGCTTGGAAGCGCGACGAAGATCGACCCAGAATGCTGCATTACGTGGCACTTTGCGGCAGCCTGAACGAAGCGCTTGAACAACGGGCAGTCGCCGAATCTGACTTCTCAAAGCCCTGGCAAATGCAAAGCCAATCGCTTGCCCAGGGCTTCAATCGAATCACCTTTGAAGATGGGCAGGTTTTGCTGACTTTGTGCGTTGGCACCACGCAAGCCATGTTGCTGGCGCAGCGCTTTGTCGCCAACACAGTCTTTCTGCCGAATTTTCAAGTCGACGACTGGAACGACGGGACGGTGCGGATCCTGATGCGCCTTTGCCAGTTGGGGACAGACGTCGTGGTCGAAGCAGTAGATTCCGTTGACTCGGCAAGGTTTGCACTCATTCAAAACCAAGGCTTTAGGGGAGCAAAAGTCAAGAATGGCCCTCTATGGGTTGGGCAACTTCGCCCGGATTGGCAGCTTAAAACATCACGGCGACAGTTTGCGGCACCGGTTGACAAACCCTCAAACTGCGTGGTCGTCGGTGCGGGGTTGGCAGGTGCCAGCGTCGCAGCGGCTATGGCCCGCCGTGGGTGGCAAGTTCAAGTGCTGGACTTGGCCGAAGTGCCTGCCGCAGGAACTTCAAGTTTGCCCGTCGGTTTGATGGCTCCTTTGCCGTCGCAAGATGACAGCGTTCAGTCGCGTTGTTTGACGATGGGTATCAAACTGACTACCTGGCAAGCCCAAAAACTGTTAACGCAAGGTGACGACTGGGCTCCGTCAGGCGTCATGAACTGCAAGCCGGGTGCGCAACCCCGCTGGCAGCCTGAGGGCGCCTGGATCAAGCCCACATGTCTGGTTCGCGCTTGGTTGAACCACCCTCACATTGAATTCAAGGGCGGCGTGAACGTGGCAAAACTTGAACCGATTCGCCCGGCAGAGCCAGACGCCCCAAACCAGCCAACTGAATCGACCTGCTCAGCGACTGAAGCCTGGGGGCTGTATGACCCCGCTGGCCAACTGGTAGCCAAAGCCAATCTGGTCATTTTGGCCTGCGCAGCCGCTTGCGAAACTTTCGGCAGCAATCACTCAACCCGGCTTGCAGGACGTATGCAATCGAGCAAAGGGCAAATCTCATGGGCGATGCAAGCGGAGTCCCTTGTCCCGCTAGAAGTCGGTATTGAGGGCGACTTTAGCGTCAAATCACCCCTCACAGGCGCAGACACCACCCCTAGTTTTTTACCCATTCACCCTGTCAACGGCCAGGGCCACCTACTGGCTCAAATTCCATATGACGGCGGGCTCGCTTGGTTTCTTGGCGCAACTTATGTCACGAGCGCGGAAGTTGACCCATCGGTCGCAGACCACCACGCCGCTAATTTTGCGCGTCTACAAAACCTGTGCCCTCAGGCGGCCAAAGGCCTTCGGGCTCAGTTTGAAGGCAGCGACATCCGTGCTTGGCAAGGTATGCGCTATGGCTGTACAGATCGAATGCCGGTGGTTGGGCGACTTTCTGATTCTGCCCCGCCAGGTTTATGGTGCGTCACAGGCTTTGGGTCGCGCGGTTTGAGCTGGAGCACCCTGTGCGCAGAACTTTTGGCTGCGCGCGTGTCTGGCGAACCGCTGCCCATTGAAGGAAGATTGGCGGACTGCATGGACAGCCAACGCTTTGGCAATTGATTGTGCAGCGCTTTGACAACCTCAGGCAGTGGAAGTTCTACATAACTCATCGCGGAATCGTGTAGTGCTGGATCGGGATGGCAAGCAAGTCGGTTTTTGCAGCAAATATCCAGATTCAGTAGTGTCCCATCATTCTTCCCTACCGCCCTCGATCAAGGCGCGTTGAAGCTTGCGCTTTCTCGTTCAGCCAGCTCTGCCAAACCGGGCAAGTCTTCAAGCGCCTGCACCCCTCGTGTGGCGCGATTCCACCAGGTTGAGAATGAACTGCAACTGCGATCGACCTCTGTGAACAAGTTTGACGCGGTGCGTTGCAAGACTTGTCTTGGCAACAGTGCGCTAACGTGTGGGTCGGCCAGGGTTTGCACTGAACGTGCTGCCGCTAGCGCTTTTTCCAACTCAGGCAGGCTAAGGTGCCAAGACACGTGTGTCAGCGCTTTCAGTCGAGTACCTGTGAATGCCCATCTTGCCTCGCTCCAAGGCCAGGCGTTATGGTGCTCAGCAGGCCACAGACCTACTCGAACACAGTCCTTGGGTAAATCGGATGGAGGGTCACCCAAAGACCAGGGGTGTACCAGCCAAACGTCTCGCCCCGCAAGGTCCTGTGTTTGAGGAGCAGTTACCAAGCCCGGCTGCGGTATTGACGTCAAAGCTGGTTCCTCAATGCCGTCGCCCTTTGGCGTTGTTCTTACGGGGTGGGCACTTCGCGCCATGGCGTCCAGCGTCTCGTACGAGCAATCAATCACGCTGCCGTTGCTGTGCCATACTTCAGGTGCGTAGCGAGCCACGTTTTCAGCGTTAAAGAGATAGGCCTTGTTGCTTGCAGTGCCAGCCACCCATTGCCAACTCAAGTGGTTGCTGGCCAGATCGCCATCCAGCAAGTGGGCGACCAACCAGTCTGCCCCAGCGCGCCAATGCACCTTGCGCATGTGTACCACGTAGCTGGCCAGCCACATGCGGGCGTGGTTGTGAAGCGAGCCGGTGGCGTAGAGGGTGCGCACGGCCATGTCGATCACCGGTAGGCCGGTGCGTGCCTGGCGAATATCGGTTGGCAGCTCGCGCGTGTAGGCATGCTCTGGCAGCAGGCCGTCGTGGAGCGAATACAGAATCTCGTCACCCCTTCGCTGCCAGACATGGCGAAAATATTCGCGCCAGCCCAGCTCGAAGACGAATTTGTGCTGCACGTCCAGCCGGTACCCAGCAGCCACGCCAGCCAAAACTTCAGGAAGGCTCACGAAACCGTGCGTAATGTAGGGCGATAGCTGCGTTACCGCGCCGTCGATAGCGTTTCGGCTGCGCGCGTACGCCGCCGGGCGCACTGAAGCGATGCGGACTAGGGCGGCGGCGCGCGTCGGCGGGAAAATGTCAATTGGGTTCATTAGATACAGCGGCAAACAGCCACTGCGCCACGCGAACCTGTGGCCACTAGCCAGTTCCAGCCTTGTTGTAGTGCACCTTGTGCACCTGCACCGCGAGCGGCAATGGCCTCGTCGCGATGCGCGACTTCGTCGCAGCGGCATTCCTCCAGAGACTGACGCAATCGGTGCAAGGCCGCATTGCCCGCCAGCTGATCGATTTGTTCCTGGTAATGCTGATCGACAAATTGTTCGACCGTCTCGATCGTGCCGTACACCGCTTGGGGGCCAAACATTGACGGAATAGCCCCTGTCAGCCAACCCGCCAAGCGCCACATGGGTAACAAACGGCTGCGGCTTTCAGGTGGCAACCAGCTTTCGATCACCTGCAAATGAGCTTGTTCGGTGGCCATGTGCCGTTGTGCGAAATCACGCAATGCCGGGTCGCGCGCGAAAAACAATACGCCGTGGTACATGCACACCGCACCGGTTTCGCCAGCGTGATCGGTGCGCAAGTCTGCCACCGCTTCGGCTGGCAATACCTGTTCCGCGGCAATTAACGCATTCAAAAGTGCGGCGGCCGGTAGAGCTTTTGCATCGATGCCTGTTGTAACGCCCAGCACCGCATCGGTTTTGAAACTCGTTTTCATCAAGCACGGCGCCAGCTGCGGCGAACCCATAAAAAAAGGCTGTAGCTGGCCTCAAGCAGCCACAGCGGCCCCGCTGTGCCCAACATGCGCCCCAGCCAAGCCCAAGCCGGTAGCAGGCGCCACAGGGCCGTGAATGCTGCAGCGCCGCTAACTAAATCGCCATTTGGCTGGCGCAGATGCAGTCGCGCCAGGGCCGCTTCGCGCGTGAGGCCCACGCCCAGTTCGGGCGCAGCGCACAGCGCGACGTCTACCCAATGAACGTTTTGCGCACCTGTTTGCCGTTGGTACATTGCCACTTCGCGCGAGCACACCGGGCAGGCCCCGTCAAAATAAACAGTCGCTGGCTGAGTTGGTTTTTTCGTCATCCCTCATGATAAATCAATACGATTCAAAACAAACTCACTTTTGAATAACCTTCGAAAGTCGACGATAATTTGCTTAAATTCAAACTCAAAATAAACTCAACCAGATCAATGAAACGTAAAAAACAGTCCACCGAGTCCCGGCCTAGCTTGCCTGCATCGCAACCGATGTTCCGCAGCGCGGCGGTGGCACGCATGGCGGGAATGCCCGTGTCGACATTGCGTGTCTGGGAGCAGCGAAACCAAGCTGCGGGGCCGACAACGGCGCCCTCGGGCCATCGGCAGTACTGCACGGCAGACGTGCAGCGGGTGGTCATGTTGCGCCAATTGACCCAACGCGGGCACGCCATTGGCTCGTTGGCTGGGCTGGATATTGAGCAACTCGAAGGAGTAGCCTTCGCGCACGACCAACATGTGGCGCAGCCGAATGCTGAGTTGCTCCACCGCGCCGCGCACATGCCCCAGCCCCTGCCCACGAGAGTCGTTGTGGTGGGCCAGGCAATGGCAAATCGTTTGCAGCGCCTCGCAGCTACGCGCAATCAGCCGAAGCCACTTAAAGTGGTGGCGGTTTTTAGTTCACTAGCCCAAGCAATTGAAGCTGCCCAAGGCGCGAACAACGCGAGTACTGCCGGGATCGATCTTTTGATTTGGCAAACGGGGGGTCTGCAAGACAACGTCTTGCGCGCGCTGAAAGCGGCGCAGAACGCTTGGCGCGCCCGAGCTGTCGCGGTGGCCTACCGATTTGCGGGCGCGGCGGCGCGCACCGCGCTGACGGTCGCAGGGGCCTTCGTGGCGCGCGAGCCAGCAGACGACGACGCATTAGGTGCCTGGGTAGGCACGCTGGCGGCAGCGAGCTTTGCGCGGGCAGGTGAACGGCTCCAACCAGCCAACTCGACCCGCGCCAGCCCGGTGTGGCCCGCTGTGCAGGCTGTGCAAGTGGTTACAACGGACGCTGTGCCCGCGCGTTTGTTTGACGATGTCACTTTGACAGTATTTGCACACCTGCCATCCACCATTGCCTGTGAATGCCCAGCCCAGCTGGCACAGTTGCTCATGCAAATCTGCAGTTTTGAGACCTACAGTGCCGACTGCTCTGACCGCAACCCGGCCGATGCCCAATTGCATGCTTACCTGCATCGGGTTGCCGCAACTGCTCGAACTTTGTTTGAAGCAGCGCTGCAGCGCGTAGCGGCCGCCGAAGGTTTGATGCTGTCGCCAAGTCCATCATGTTGAGCAGTAGCAGGTTGACGGCGCAATCCCGCCAACGCCGCTGGCGCAGCAAGTCGTTTGAAGGGGACACTGAGTTACTTTGCCACGCTGACTGTTGTGCTTTGTATCGCGCTCGCTATCGCGTTTCCCACTGCGTTGACTGCCACTGACCATGCCGCGGCGCGACTCGCCCAACACCATTCAAAATCTGGGCGACCTTAGTCGTCTGGTCGAATTTGTGGTCGACAAGCGCCTGGGTCAGCGAGCGTCAGCCAAAAAGAATCGACGCAACCGCCACTACGAGAAGCAGTTCATTCGCAACACCCTGACCCATCGGGCACCCGCTGAATTTGATGACCTAGTTGATGGTCCCGCTGACGATCTCGTTGATGAAATCGATTCAGTTGGGCCCATCGACGAGGGTTGCTCAGGCGGGCAGCTGTGAAGTCAAGGGTTTTGATTGGCAAGGCGTGACTTTGGCCCCGAATTGCTTAAAACTAACCCACACGCTAGGTTATCCTATCAGCTCCAAAGCAGGGGGCGTTTTGAAATTCGAATGAGCGGAGCTTAAGGTAAGCCAATCGGGACCGAGGACTACCCAATGACTTGGGGGCAGCTCGAAGACTGGTTTTACTGGGGGCCATTGATTGTCAAGGAAGTTGTCGCATTTTTGTTGTTTAGTCAGGCTGTTTTTAGGATGGCATGTGGCTCCTTGTTGGGTGCTGCGCTTGGATTAAGGTGTACCCCAGCAATAGGACGCCAGTTGCGCGTTGAGCCTGGCCAGCGGTTTGGGTTGGCCTGGCGTGCGCTGGCGTAGACCACGTCACGGTTTTTCAGCAACGATTTGTCTAGGCCCGAGTGATGTTGAGTTGGCGTCACATATTGGATCGCACTGTGCTGGTGTTCGAAGTTGTACCAGTGAACAAGCTGCTTCACCCAGCGACGTGCGTGCAAGAGGTCTTTGAGGGGTTTAAGGGGCTACTGCGGGCGGTACTCTAGCGCGAAACGGTGCCCCGGCAAACACCAACAGACACAGGTCGATGTGTGCTTGCATCGAAGGCGTAGATCGCCGCGTCGAGTTCCAGGCCAAACGGCTCCTTGGCGTACAGTGGCCGCGCAATGCCAATCAGACGTTGGGCGAAGTCGGCATAGACCTGCCACAGACGGGTGGCGTTAGCGTTGGCCAACGTGTTGCGCGAAATCGTCTGGCAACGAAAGCCCATGTGATGCAGCCGTCGGGCTTGCGCTCGAAGGTTAACTTCAATGTCGCGCAAGGATTCCTGGCTGGTCAACTGGGCAAATGCCATAGCAAAGAACTGATACAAACAGGAGAAGTCTTTGACCTTGTGCTCGCCTTGGTGGTCGGCCACACAGCGGCGAAACGAGCTCAGCGGCAGGTAGAGCATGAGTTGCGCAAATACGAGCTTGCCTTGGTGCATGGGGGTTTTGGGCGGAAATCCGCAAAAAACTCCAAGTCTGACTTCTGACGTTCAAATCGAGACCAGACTCAAACAACAAATTCACCAAGCAAATCATTAGCTTACGACGCTCCGACGTTAAGACGTTGGGACACTACTGATCGAGAATATTTACAAAAAAGCAAAGCCGCCGCCCGCCCGAGGCCGGGCTATCGCGACCCGCGAGGGGTTGTGCAGAGCTTCCCTAGCTCTGGCCAAATGAAGACGATTCAAACTTGGGCGTTTTGCTCCATGTTAAATCTTGCTGAGCAGCGCCTTAATTTGCAAGGGATCAAAGGGAATCTCCAACACCCCGCGGCAGCCCGCAATTTCAGCGCGTTCCTGTAGCAACCAAGTAGTGTTGCGACTACTCAAAATAACAGAGCCGATGGCCGGCTCAAGCGCCATAAGTCGGTCGACCAACGCCCATCCGTCAATCTCGGGTTGATCCAGGTTCACAATCACGGCGTCGTAGTGGCGTTGCCGCGCCAATTCGATCGCTTGGCCACTGTTTAACGCTTCCTTTACCTCGATAAACCCAGCCAACGCCAGCCGAGCTCGCAGGTACATGCGCTGATCTTTCGAGGTGTCCACCAGCAACGATGCCCGAACCCCTGGCGGCGGTATGGACGCTGAACTTTCCCCGGTGTCAAAGTCAAAGTCGGTTCCCTC
>JANPCR010000220.1:0-7172 GCA_031431035.1 Rhodoferax sp. | reverse complement strand
GTTTCGCACAAGGTGCCCAACCCGCCCGAGGTGTTGAAGGCTTCGTACTCGACACCGTCAAGTGAAAAGTGCTCCAGCCCCTCCAGCGGCAGCATGGCTGTGACAGCACCTTCGTGAATCGCCTCACAGGGGTGGCAATATTCGTTGATCAGCCCGTCCACGCTCCAGGTCAGGTTGTATTTCAAGGCGTTGTTGGGGAAAGCTGGCAATGCGCCAACCCGCATTTTGATTTCGTCCAGCGAATCGAATTGCTGCGCCAAGTGGTGCGCCACAATGCCAATAAAGCCAGGTGCCAAGCCACATTGCGGCATGAACACGGTTTTCGAGCCCTGCGCCAAAGCCATGATGGCCTTGGTTGCCGCCACGTCTTCGGTCAAATCAAAATAGTGACAACCCGCTGCTTGGGCGGCTTGCGCCACGGTGACGGCCAAGTGATAGGGCAAGGCATTGATTACAGCGTCGTGGCCCTTCAATACGGCTTCCAAAGCGGCAGATTGACCGGTATCCACCACCACAGCCTTCAAATTCAAGTGCGCGAGTTTGTCGAGCGAGTCTTTCGATTGGTCTGCCACCGTCAAGTTGTAATCACCCGATTGAACAAGCAAGTGGGCGATGGTGTGACCAATATGGCCAGCGCCTAGCAGGGCAATTTTCATGGTGAGGGGCTCCGGTTTGACCTAATCAACTCGCCTCTAATCGCGCTTTTACCAAATTATCTAATTCTGACCAATTTTACCACAATTGTGGTAAAATTGGTGAAAAATCATCAATTTTCAAAAAATCACAATCAAATTGGCATCTAGCTCTCTAATTATATGGATAGTTTGCTATATATATTATAGCAAACTAGATTGACAAACTTTGACGAGCATCGACGTACCGCAACCCATCGCCACCCGTCGGGCAACCCTCACCTCTGCGATGGATGCCAAAAGGTCGCGGCACGTTCAGCCCATTCGATCAAGGCGTAGATAACGGTGCCCGCCAGCGCGGCCACCATAATCGTCGCCCACACCAGACCCATGTTCATGCGCGCAGCCTCAGCCGAGATACGAAAACCCATGCCCACCGTGGGCGAGCCAAAAAACTCTGCCACGATGGCACCAATCAACGCCAGGGTGGACGCCACTTTGAGGCCGTTGAACAAAAAAGGCAAGGCCATGGGCAAACGCAGCAGCAGCAGCGTACGGGCGTGGCCAGCCGCGTAAGAGCGCATCAGGTCAAGCTCCATGCGCCCTGTCGCAGCCAGACCTGCAAAGGTGCTGATGAGCATGGGGAAAAACGTCATCAGCGCCACCACGGCGGCTTTGGAATGCCATTCAAAGCCAAACCACATGACCATGATGGGCGCAATGCCCACCAGAGGCACCGAGCTTGCCAAGGCGCAAACGGGCAGCAAGCCGCGCTGCAAAAATGGGCTTTTGTCAATCAAAATACCCAGCAAAAACCCGCCGCCACAGCCTAGGATGTACCCCACCAAAGCCGAACGGAGCACCGTGACGGAAAAATCATCAAGGAGCACGTCCCACTGCTCCCACAGCGTGTTGGCAATCAGCAAAGGCGACGGGAGCAGCACGCGCGGCACATCAAACGACACCACGCCAATTTGCCAAAAAACCAACACCCACACACCCAACAGCAAAGGAATGGCCCGAACTGCCCACGCGGCATTGCCAGGCACCGCCGCCAAGCGGGACAAACTGGCGCAGGCCAACAACAACAAAGCCAGCAGTGCCAGCCAAAAACCATAGCTGTCGGCAGCGACACTGACCGCTATCGCAGATTGTCCCAATTGGCCCAGTTGACCTAACCAAGCCAAGGGCGCTAACGCGCCTGTGAGCCCCAAAAGCGCAAATGCCAATGCGCCCGCCCCGCTGTTGCGAACTTGGTGAACTTGACGGATTGGGTCGTTGTCGTTGGCTGGATGGGTCTGAAAGAGCCCAGAAATCGCCGCCAAGGCAACGCACGTCAAGCCCGCCATACTCCACCCAGACTGAAACCAGCCAATCGGTTTGTCATCGACCAAGCCAGCCGGAAACCGAAGGCTGCTGGCCAGCAAAGCCAGAATAGCCAAGCAAACCAATTTGAAAAACGAAGTCAAAACAGGCATTTTGAATAAAAGGGATCAGTCTATTTTTGAGCCGTGCGCCAAGGCTTCAACACTTGGTTTTCAATTGCAGACATGATGCCATTGAGTGTTAACCCCAGCGACGCTGCCATTAGCAGAGCCGACCAGATTTGCGCTGTGTTGCCGTAATACGACCCCGCCAGCAGGCGAGCCCCCAGACCCGCTTGCGCGCCTGTGGGCAGCTCAGCCACAATCGCGCCGACCAGCGCGGCCGACACACCCACGCGAAGCGACGGCATCAAAAACGGCAGCGAGGCGGGCAAACGCAATCGCCAGAACGCCTGGTTTTGAGTGGCCGCGTAGGTTTGCAGCAACTCACGTTCAAACACACCCGCAGAACGCAGGCCCTGCACCATGGCCACGGTGACCGGGAAAAAGCACAAGTACATCGAAATAAAGGCCTTGGGGGCCAAACCAGAGAATCCCAAATTGCCAAAAATGACAATGACGATGGGCGCAATGGCCAAAATAGGCACGGCTTGGGACGCAATGATCCAGGGCAGCACGCCCCGCTCCAGCGTGCGCAAATGCACAATCAAAACTGCCAAAAACACCCCCAACAGAGCCCCCAAAACAAAGCCGGTCAGGGTGGTGACTGCGGTGCTGAATGCGTGGTACATCAGGTTTTGCGGAGTGTCGATGGCCTCTGCAAAAATGGTCTGATGCAAGTCGGCTGCCACTTGGTGCGGCGCAGGCAACAAAGGGCGCTTCATGGACCAAGTGCCTTCAATCAGTTGCGAGGTGGTGTATTGAATTTTGTCACGCTCAAACCGCTCGATCACTTGGGGCGAGTTCAATCCAACCGCGCCACCGTACCAAAGAACCACCACGGCGCAAAGCACCGCCAAAACGGGCCAAACCCGTTGCAGCAACTGGCGCAGCACTGCATCAGCTTGCATTGTCAGCCTTCACAAGCTTTCGCCATGGCGCAGCGCCACGCGAATGCGGTGAGCAATGCCGATGAACGCCGGCGTTTCACGGATGTCCAGCGTGCGGTCAGCGGGCAAGTCAGATTCAATCACCTCGACCACCCGACCTGGGCGGGCCGACATGACGACAATTTTGGACGACAAAAATGCCGCTTCCGGAATTGAGTGGGTCACAAAAATCACGGTGCGGCTCTCTTTGGCCCAGAGCTGCAGCAATTGCTCATTCAGCCTGTCGCGGGTGATTTCGTCCAAGGCACCAAAGGGCTCGTCCATCATCAAAATCTTGGGTTCAAACCCCAAAGCCCGCGCTATCGACACCCGCTGCTGCATGCCGCCTGACAGTTGCCACGGAAACTTGCCTTCAAACCCCGTCAGGCCCACATTGGCCAATTGGCGCATGGCGATGTCTTTGCGTTCGGCGGCACCAACGCCTTTGATCTCTAGGGGCAGGGTCACATTTTTCAGCACCGTGCGCCAGGGGTACAAGGCGGGCGCCTGAAAAACATAGCCATAGGCACCGTTTTGGCGCGCCTGGGCTGCGCTCACACCATTCACCAAAATCGTGCCAGACGTCAACTGCTCCAAATCGGCAATCACCCGCATCAGCGTGGTTTTGCCGCAGCCCGATGGGCCAATAAAGGACACAAATTCCCCTTCGGCAATGTCCAGATCGACGTTTTTCAGGGCGTGAACAGATTGGTCTTTGGCAGCAAAAATGACCGACGCATTGCGCACCTTGACGGCCAGCTGAGGAGGTGAGTTTGGATTTTCGACAGGTTTCACTGAGAGACTTGGGGTTCAGGTACGGGGAAAAAGAAGGATTAAGCGAAGAGCGTACCAATGCAAGCTTAGACGGAATTGGCCATCAAAATCCCTGCATGGCAGGCAGGATTGTCAGGCAGGGTTGTCAGGGGGGCAAAAGCGTCACAGTATCGTTTACTATTAATTTTGCAAAATTTTTGCGCTTCATCCTTCGCCTTTCATTTTTGCGTTTCATTCTTCTGTTTCTGAATGAGCCAGACGCAATTTTGAAACTGATGGCACACAAATTGCAAAAAGTGTAATGTCTTAACTACCTGCCTACCTTCGAAGAGGAAAATTATGAAATCAATGTTCAAAAATGGTGCAACGGCTTTGAGCGCAGTCGCATTGGCGGTATCGCTGGCAACTGCGTCCAGTAGCGCAATGGCCCAAGAGAAAGTCACTGTGCAATTGAAGTGGGTGCCCCAAGCCCAGTTTGCCGGTTATTACGTGGCCGCCGCCAAGGGCTTTTACAAGGACGCCGGCCTCGATGTCACTATCAAGCCAGGTGGCCCCGACATTGCGCCCACCCAAGTTTTGGCAGCCAATGGTGCCGACATCACTGTGGACTGGATGCCCAGCGCGCTTGCGGCCCGTGAGGCCGGTGTGCCCATGGTTAACGTGGCCCAGGTTTTCAACCGCTCGGGCATGATGTTGACCTGCAAAAAGTCGGCTGGTATCAGCAAAGAGGCGGATTTCAAGGGCAAAACCTTGGGCGTCTGGTTTGGCGGCAATGAATACCCCTTCTTCTCTTACATGTCCAAGCTGGGCTTGAAGACCACCGGATCGGCGGCTGACGTCAAGGTTTTGAAGCAAGGTTTCAACGTTGACCCGATTTTGCAAAACCAGGCGGCATGTATTTCAACCATGATTTACAACGAATACTGGCAAGTGATTGACGCAGGCGTGAAAGCCGACGAACTGATGACCTTTAACTACGAAGACCAAGGCGTTTCGACCCTTGAAGACGGCCTGTACGCGTTGGAACCCAAGTTGAAAGATCCAAAATTTGTGGCCCGCATGGCCAAGTTTGTCAAAGCCTCCATGAAAGGCTGGGAATACGCCGTTAAAAACCATGAAGAAGCCGCAAAAATCGTTCTGGCCGCTGACAAATCAGGCGGCAGCACGCTGCCGATTCAGAAACGCCAGATGGAAAACATCGCCAAACTGATCACTTCGCCCGCTGGCAAGGTGGGTTATCTGGACCCCGCCGCTTACCAGCGCACCGTCAAAGTGCTGATGGCGGGTGGCAGTGCGCCTGTGATCAAGAAAGACCCCGGTGCTGCCGCTTGGACGCACGCAGTTTGGGACGCAGCCGCCAAGTAAATCGGCGTAAACCAGAGTCAGCGGGTTCAACAGAACCTGCCTGACTTCATTAAATGAGCTTGGGGGGAGAGGGCGCTTCTGTAGGAGTAGTGTCTTCACCACTTCAAACTCTTTTTTTGACTCATTGTGAAATAGCTCGGCCTCATTTCAGCTCAATCATGACTGTGCGCAGCACCATGTCCACGATCAAGTCCTCAGCCACTTTGTAATCAGCCATTTGCAACTTGGGTTTGCCCAGTACCAGCGAAATTTGGCTCGCAAAATCTGCATAAGCTTGGGTAGACGCCCAAAGCACCACCATCAAATGCCTAGCGTCAACAGGTCGGCATTTGCCTTGCCGGGCCCACTGGTTGAAGATCGTGATGTCGGCATTCAAAGCGGGCAGCACTCTGTCTTTGATCTCTTGCGCAAACATAGGCGCGCCGGCAATCACCTCATTGGCATACACGCGCGAATCGTTCGGGTGTTCGCGTGAAAAGCGCAATTTGCCAGCAATGTAAGCGCGCAACGCCAATTCAGGGTCGTCGGCATGGTCAACAATGGCCGCCATGTAGGACAACCAAACATCCAGTACGGTGTGCAGAACGCACTTGTACAAGTTTTCTTTGCTGGCAAAGTAGTACAAAACGTTTTGTTTGGCGGTGCCCACCTCGGTGGCGATAGCGTCCAGTGAAACACCGCCATAGCCCCGCACGGCAAACAAGCGTTTGGCACCTTCCAGAATGTCATGTTCCAGGCGCTCACGGGTATCGCTGCGGCTGGTTTTGGCACTGCTGATGGCACCCTGTTTGCTGCCAGCAACCCGGCTTGATTGAGGCTTGGTCATATTGAATACTATTAGAGCTTAAAAATTCAATGCGCCGCACTGGGGTTTTCCGGATTTTGGGTGTTTTCCTGTTGCTTTGTGTAGCTGAATGAGGTTAATATTTACCAAATGGTAAGTTTGTAAATATCACACAGTCTGAAAGCCAGTCGATGGAAAACTCTCCCGCGATAGCCATTCCTGCCAACCCACTCGGCGCGTCAACTTTGGGGGCCGATATTCGTGCGGCGCGATTGCCAATTGACCAGTACGCGCGCAATTTTTGCGATTCCCACACGGCACTGAATCTGGCCCAAGCCAAGCTGGAAGCCGACCGCTGTTATTACTGTTTTGATGCGCCCTGCACCACCGCATGCCCCACCGGCATTGACGTCCCAAGCTTCATTCACCGCATTGCTGATGACAACATTCGTGGGTCCGCCCATGCAATTTTGTCGGCCAACCCCTTGGGGGGCATGTGCGCGCGGGTTTGTCCCACCGAAGTTTTGTGCGAACAAGCCTGTGTGCGCAATACGCTGGAAGACAAACCTGTTGAAATTGGCATGTTGCAACGCTATGCCACTGACGCTTACTTTGCCAAACCTGGTGCGCCCTTGTTCACGCGGGCGCCTGCCAGCGGCCGCACGGTCGCGGTGGTGGGTGCTGGCCCGGCCGGCTTAGCATGTGCCCACGGCTTGGCGCGCTTGGGGCACCACGTGGTCATTTTTGATGCAAACCCCAAACCCGGTGGATTGAACGAGTACGGACTTGCCACTTACAAAACCGTGGATGGCTTTGCGCAAAAGGAAATCGACTGGCTGCTGTCGATTGGCGGCATTGAGATCCGCAGCAACCAGCGCTTGGGACGCGACATTTTTTTGGCTGACCTGGCCAAAACCTACCCTGCTGTGTTCTTGGGACTGGGGCTGGACGGCGTGAATGCAATTGGTATCGCGCAACCCGACGCTCAAGGGGTTCGTGACGCCGTGGAATTCATCGCCGAGCTGCGACAGGCTTCTTCTTTTGCATCCGTGCCGGTTGGTCGCAAGGTTGTGGTGATTGGCGGCGGCATGACAGCGGTGGACGCCGCCGTGCAGTCCAAAAAATTGGGCGCTGAAGATGTCACCATCGTTTACCGAAGGGGTCCATCCGACATGTCAGCAAGTGGACATGAGCAAGACTGGGC
>JANPCR010000219.1:0-24012 GCA_031431035.1 Rhodoferax sp. | reverse complement strand
TTGAAATGAGCGAAACGCAACAACGTATTGATGAATTGGTCAAAGGCAGCGAGATTGTGCTGTTCATGAAGGGCAACGCCAATTTTCCACAATGTGGATTTTCAGGCCGTGCCATTCAAATTTTGAAAGCCTGCGGGGTCGAAACCAAGACGCTTAAAACTGTGAATGTGCTGGAAGACGCTGAAATTCGTGCCGGTATCAAGGACTACAGCAACTGGCCCACAATTCCGCAGTTGTACATCAAAGGCGAGTTTGTCGGCGGCTCCGACATCATGATGGAAATGTACGAGTCAGGTGAGCTGCAACAGGTGCTGAGCACACCCTCGCACTGAGATCACTCAAATATCTCTAAATTTACCACAATTGTGGTAAATCTGGTCGTTTGAAGTCCTCAAAACACGCAAAACGGCGAATTGCGAATCAAATAAGTCTCTAGCTCTCGAATAACATAGATAGTTTGCTATTATTAATATAGCAAACTGTTTATTAAAATCAACTGGCTGCTACGTCCCACAAGCGCTTTGCACCTAAAACTGCGTCGGGGTAAGGTGCTTTGCCGCGTGACCCGTTATAGCGACCCAGGGCATAGAATATATTGCCTTTTTCGCGATCCAGGTAATGGCGCATGATGACGCAGCCAAAGCGCAAATTGGTCTGCATGTGAAAGAGTTTGCCCGCATCGCCATCGGCCAAAACACGCGTCCAAAACGGCATCACCTGCATGTAACCGCGCGCGCCGACGGGACTTAAGGCAAATTTTTTGAAACCGCTTTCCACCTGAATCAGGCCCAAAACCAGCGCCACGTCGAGCCCGGCACGTTTGGACTCGTACCAAACAGTTTGCAAAAACTCGTGACGCACCTGCGCCTCCGGTTTTCGCTTTTTGAGGCGTTCGCTTTGTGCGACCAGCCAGCGCAGGTAGGTCACGCGGCCCTGGGTGTCGACAAACTCGGGGATGGGCGGCGCGCTGTTGGTGATGGCCGAACTCAAGGCGCTGCGAACCGAATCGACCAACGGCTCTTCCAACTGCCCCCCCGCGCGGGCCACGGTGGCGACACCCAGCGATCCTGCGGCAGTGGCTGCCAAACCAAGGCCCAGCTGGCCCACGCCACTGCTGAAACCACCCTTCAAAAAGCTGCCCGCGACGCCCCCAACTTGCCCAAAAGGCAAGGCGCCCAGTTGCAATACCCGCCGTCTGCTCAGTTCAGGCCTTAGAGCAGCGCCGCCAGCACCGTCATTGCACAGAGCAGAATTTGCGCCAGGCTTGGCTTCAATCATGCGGCAGGCGGGCGCGCAGCCGCCAGTTTGGCAATCACCAAAGCGGTCACCATTGCGGCCACATCAGCCAGGGGCACTTGCGTGCTTTGGGTGTCACGGCGGTGCTGGTATTCGACCTGCCCTTCTTTCAGGCCCCGGTCACCCAGGGTGATGCGATGGGGCACACCAATCAGCTCCCAGTCGGCAAACATGGCTCCTGGGCGCTCACCCCGGTCATCCAAAATCACATCCACACCCGCTGCCATCAACTCGGCGTACAGCCTGTCAGCGGCCGCCTTAACATCAGGAAACCGGTCCGGGCTGATCGGGCAAATCACCGCTGTGAAAGGCGCCAACGCATCGGGCCAAATGATGCCTTTGTCGTCATGGTTTTGCTCGATGGCCGCCGCTGGCAAGCGGGTGATGCCAATGCCGTAGCAGCCCATTTCCAGCAGCTTTGGGCGCCCGTCGATGTCCAAAAACGTGGCGTTCATGGGCTTGCTGTAAACCGAACCTAGCACAAAGATGTGGCCCACTTCAATGCCGCGCTCTATCGCCAGTTTGCCTTTGCCGTCGGGGGACTCGTCTCCTTCAACCGCATTGCGCAGATCGGCCACGTGGTTTGGCTCAGGCAAATCACGCCCCCAGTTCACGCCAGTCATGTGAAAGTCGGGCTGGTTAGCACCGCAAATCCAGTCGGCCAGGGCGGCAACTTCACGATCCACTACCAATTTGACAGGTTTCAGCAAGTTTAAAGGGCCAAGGTAACCCGGTTTGCAGCCAAAGTGGTCTTCAATCTCGGCAACCGTGGCGAATCTGAAATCTGCCAGCCCCGCCACCTTGTTCACCTTGATTTCATTCATGTCATGGTCGCCACGCAGCAGCAAAAGCCAAACCGTGGTTTTGACGATCTCTGCCTTTTCGTTTTTTTGGTCGGTCGCTAAAACCAGCGACTTCACCGTCGTGTTCAGCACCACGCCGAGCAATTTCGCAACGTCAGCGCAGGTGCTTTGACCCGGAGTGGGTGTTTTGGTCAGCGCTTGGCTTGCCACTGGACGTGGACCAGTGGGTGCCAGCGCCTGGGCTTTTTCCATGTTGGCGGCGTAGTCACTGTTGGGGCAGTAAACAATGGCGTCTTCACCGGTTGCCGCAATCACCTGAAATTCTTCGCTCAAATCGCCGCCAATGGCGCCGCTGTCTGCAGCCACAGCCCGGTATTTCAGGCCAAAACGGTCAAAAATGGCACGGTAGGCTTTAGCCATTTTTTGGTAGCTTAACTTGGCACCATCCAAATCGCGGTCAAAGCTATAGGCGTCTTTCATGATGAATTCACGGCTGCGCATGACGCCAAATCGGGGCCTGCGCTCATCACGAAATTTGGTCTGAATGTGGTAAAAATTGCGTGGCAACTGCTTGTAGCTTTTGAATTCCTGGCGCGCAATGTCGGTTACCACATCTTCGCTGGTCGGTTGAATCACGTAGTCCCGATCATGGCGGTCTTTGACCCGCATGAGCTCTGGGCCCATTTTGTCCCAGCGGCCAGTTTCTTGCCAGTACTCGGCAGGCTGCACCACGGGCATCAGCATTTCCACGGCACCCGCGCGGTTCATTTCTTCGCGCACGATGGCTTCCACCTTGCGGATCACCCGCAAACCCATCGGCATGTAGGTGTAAATGCCTGCACCCAGTTTTTTGATCATGCCCGCACGCATCATCAGTTTGTGGCTGGCGACCTCGGCATCGGCAGGGGCTTCCTTTTGGGTGGAGATGAAAAATTGAGAGGCTTTCATGAGGTCATTCTGATAGCAAAAAAGATAATAAATTAGGGGATTGAGGGCAATCTCTAAGGCCTAAACACTTGATGCAAAGCGCACTCTGTGCATAATGGACTCAGTTTAAAAAATTGGGGTTTGATTATGCTTGACCGGGACGGCTTTCGGCCCAACGTCGGCATCGTCCTGCTCAACCAGAAAAATCAGGTGTTCTGGGGCAAACGCATTCGTACCCACTCGTGGCAGTTTCCGCAGGGTGGCATTGACCGGGGTGAAACCCCCGAGCAAGCCATGTACCGCGAACTTCACGAAGAAGTGGGGCTCCAGCCGGAGCACGTTTGCGTGGTGGCCCGCACGCGAGACTGGTTGCGCTACGAGGTGCCAGACCGCTTTATCCGCAGAGATGCACGTGGCCATTACAAAGGCCAAAAACAAATCTGGTTCTTACTCCAGCTCACAGGGCACGACTGGGATTTAAATCTGCGCGCCACCGACCACCCAGAATTTGACGCTTGGCGCTGGAACGATTATTGGGTGCCGCTCGATGCAGTGGTCGAGTTCAAGCGCGGTGTGTACGAGATGGCCCTGACTGAACTGTCACGCTACCTGCCGCGTTTTGACGTTCGCACACGTTACCTGCGCCAAGGTGCCCGCTCACGTGACCATGATTATGACCAGGGCCACGAGCACGGTCATGGCCACGACGGATCCCACGACATAATGCTGAGCCCTGGTTTTGAGTTGCCCCCAGGCGCAAGCTTTGAGCCTGACCCGGCCACCCAGGTGTTGGCAGGCTTGCCTCCGGTCAACCATGTCAATTAGCGGTCAGGAATCAGTCGGGGTATTCGCAGCTTTTGCGGTTCTGGCTGTGTTGACCACGGGTTGCTCGCCAGGGCGCGCGCAGGTTTCATCTCAAAACACTCAATCGGCAGATTCGACCGCCATCACTGCATTGCCCACGCCACCGCCACCCTCTTTCAGCAAAGACCACCTCATCCCCATCGACGTGTCTGGCGCGGGTGCGCTCAAGTTTTCCTTTGATCCTGCCACCCTTGCAGTCACTAGCGACGGCGTGGTGCGCGTCGTGGTGGTTGCAACAAGTACCACCGTAGGCCAGGCGCTTTTCGAAGCCATTCGCTGTGGCACTGGAGAATTTATGACCCACGCACGCACCAACTCGGCAGGGCAATGGGTGACTGTCAAAGACCCTCAATGGCGGCCAATGAACGGCAACAACACCTCCAAACATGCGTTGGCCCTGGCCCACCAGGGTCTTTGCAAAGGGCGCTCAATTGCCGCGAATGACAGTGCTCAATTGATTGACCAATTGACCAACAAAATGTTCAAAGGAAACCCCTGACGGGTACACGACCTGCGCCGGTTAGGCGTTGACCAAAATCAGGTTGTCGCGGTGCAACATTTCAGGCTCCACCACATAACCCAACAAGCCTTCGATTTCACCCGAAGGTTTGCGACAAATCAGCCTGGCCTCGGAACTTGAATAATTCGCCAAGCCTCTGCCGATTTCAACGCCTGCCTCGTCCCGCACGGCTATGACGTCACCGCGCGAAAAATAGCCTTCAACTGCAGTCATGCCGATAGGCAACAGGCTCTTGCCTTCGCCCAGGAGCTTGGCCGCAGCGCCTGCGTCCACAGTGATCGCACCGCGCAATTTCAAATGATCGGCAATCCACTGCTTTCGAGCTTGTTTCTTTTGGGTTTGAGCCACCAACAGTGTGCCGATGGATTCGCCCTGAATCAGCCGCAACAACGCGTCGGGCTCACGACCCCAGGCAATGACAGTTGATGCGCCCGAACCGGCAGCCCTTTTGGCGGCCAAGATTTTGGTGATCATGCCGCCCCGCCCCAAACTGGAACCTGCCCCGCCCGCCATGGCCTCCAATTCCGGGTCGCCAGCCTTGGCTTCGACCACAAACTGTGCATCGGGGTCTTTGCGCGGGTCCGCTGTGTACAGGCCTTTTTGATCGGTCAGTATGATCAAGGCGTCGGCTTCCACCAAATTGGCGACCAATGCGCCCAAAGTGTCGTTGTCGCCAAATTTGATTTCGTCGTTCACCACCGTGTCGTTTTCATTGATCACAGGGATAACGCCCAACTTGAGCAAAGTCAGCAAGGTAGAGCGGGCATTCAGATAACGTTCTCGGTCAGCCAGATCGGCATGGGTCAACAGCACTTGGGCGCTGCCCAAACCGTGCTCACGCAGTTTGGTCTCGTACATTTGAGCCAGCCCCATTTGGCCTACTGCCGCCGCTGCCTGAAGTTCGTTGATGGCTTTGGGCCGAGTGCCCCAGCCCAGGCGTTTCATACCCTCGGCAATCGCCCCGCTGGATACCATGATGACTTCCAAAGGTGCGGGCTGACCCCGAACCAGCACAGACATTTGCCGACACCACTCGCCAATGGCCCGCTCGTCAAGCCCGCGCCCCTCGTTGGTGACCAGGCTAGAACCCACCTTGACCACGATTCGCCTGGCCTGCCTAAGCAGGCTGGCTTCAGGCTTGTTCATCGCTTGCAAATCGGGGATCAATTTCAACCGGGGCCTGCTCTGCCACCTGCTGCGCCTTAATGTGTTTGTAGATGGTTTTGATCAACTGCTCACAGCCTTCGCGGGTCAACGCTGAAATCTCAAACACTGGCCCTTTGAACTTGAAACGCTTCACAAAGTCTTTGACCAGTGCATCGCGCTCATCGTTGGGCACCATGTCCAACTTGTTCAGCACCAACCAGCGCGGCTTAGCATGCAGTGCCGCATCGTACTTTTTAAGTTCATTCACGATGGCTTTAGCCTGAGCAACCACATCGACACTGTCATCGAATGGGGCCATGTCCACCACATGCAAGAGCAAGCGTGTGCGCTGCAAATGGCGCAAAAACAAGTGTCCCAATCCCGCGCCTTCCGAGGCGCCTTCAATCAGTCCGGGCAAATCTGCCACGACAAAGCTTTGCTCGGGCCCGACGCGAACCACTCCCAAATTGGGATGAAGGGTTGTGAAGGGGTAGTCGGCAATGCGAGGACGGGCATTAGAAATCGCAGTGATCAAGGTGGACTTGCCTGCGTTGGGCATGCCCAGCAGCCCCACGTCAGCCAACACCTTCAATTCAAGCTTCAAACTTTTCTTGTCGCCTGGCCAACCCGGCGTTTTTTGGCGTGGAGCGCGATTGATTGCACTTTTAAAGCGCAAATTGCCGAAACCACCATCACCCCCTTTAGCGATTGTGATGACCACTCCGGGGGTTAAAAGCTCGTACAGCACTTCACCGGTTTCAGCGACGGTGATGATGGTGCCGACAGGCATTTTCAAGGTGATGTCCGCGCCCGCCGCGCCAAACATGTCTGACCCCATGCCGTGCTCACCGCGTTTTGCATCGTGCCGGCGCGAAAACCGGAAGTCAACCAAGGTGTTCAGATTGACGTCGGCCACGGCAAATACGTGACCTCCCCGGCCGCCATCGCCCCCATTGGGGCCACCAAACTCTTTGTACTTTTCATGGCGAAACGAGACACAACCTGCCCCGCCATCACCGGCGGAGATATCTATAAAGGCTTCGTCAACGAATTTCATTTTTCAGGCTCCATAAACGACAAACCCCGCGCAGGGCGCAGGGCTTGTGGGGCGGCGCTGTAGGAGTTTAAACCGCAGCCGACGCCGTGATGCTCACTGTGTGCTTGTTCAGTGCGCCCTTGATGGCGAACGACACATGCCCGTCTGCCAACGCAAACAAGGTATGGTCTTTGCCAATGCCAACATTGTTGCCGGGGTGAAACTTGGTGCCACGTTGACGAACGATGATAGCGCCAGCGCTAATCAACTCCCCACCGTAGGCTTTCACACCCAACATTTTGGGCTTCGAATCGCGCCCGTTTCGCGTAGAGCCGCCGCCTTTTTTTTGTGCCATGACCTGTGCCTCTTGGGTTTAATGCTTTTGATTGCTTTAGCAATAATCTAAGCAACAATCGCACCAATCAGCAATTCAGTGAATTGCTGGCGATGTCCTTGACGTTTCTGGTAGTGCTTGCGACGGCGCATTTTGAAAATGCCAACCTTGTCGTGTTTACCATGTGCCAACACTGTGACACTGACCGTTGCGCCGGACACCAAGGGCGTGCCGATCTTGATGTCTGCGCCGTTTCCGACTGCCAACACCTGATCAAACACAATCTCTTGGCCTACGTCCGCAGCAATCTGTTCTACTTTAATTTTTTCGCCGGCTGCAACTCTGTATTGCTTGCCGCCGGTTTTTATGACCGCGTACATGATGACCTCTTAATTTAAGCTCTGTGAACGAATTTTCGCAGAGCCCTCTAGTATAACATGGCCAATTCTGCTTGAATACACCAATCTGGATCGAATTCCCCCCAAGCAAGCGGCTTGTTTGATGCTTTCTATAATTCGCTGATTCATGTCGCTTCTAACCTCGCAAGTTGCCCCAACAGCCAGCAACAACCCACTTGCCATCATTGCCGACGAAATGCGGGAGGTGGACATTGTCATTGCTCAAAAACTGCAGTCCAGTGTGCCTTTGGTGGCCGAAGTTTCGCGGTACATCATTGCCGCTGGCGGGAAACGCCTGAGACCTGCGCTGCTGTTGCTCTCCTGCGGCGCCTTGGGCAGCCAGAACGGCCAGCGATTCAACTTGGCAGCCGTGGTGGAATTCATACACACTGCCACATTGCTGCACGACGACGTCGTGGATGAGTCCAAACTGAGACGCGGCAACCCGACAGCCAATGAAGCGTTTGGCAACCCAGCCAGCGTTCTGGTTGGAGATTTTCTGTATTCCCGGGCGTTTCAAATGATGGTTGACGCCAAAGACATGCGCGTGATGCAGATCTTGGCCGATGCAACCAACATCATTGCTGAGGGGGAGGTCATGCAACTCATCAACATGCACAACGCAGCCCTAGACGAGGCCAGCTACCTGGCCGTGATTCGATCCAAAACAGCCAAACTTTTTGAAGCCAGCGCCCGAGTCGGCGCCATTTTGGCTGGCGCAGACCGAGAGATGGAAACCGCGTGCGCAGATTTTGGCCAAGCGCTTGGCACCGCCTTTCAGGTGATAGATGACGTGCTGGACTATTCTGGCGAAACCAGCCTGATGGGCAAAAACATGGGCGACGACCTGCGCGAGGGCAAAACCACATTGCCCTTGATCGCCGCCATGCAGCGAGGGACATTGGAGCAACGTCAACTGATTCAGTCCGCTATCCAAAACGGCTCCGTGTCGATGCTGGATCAGGTCATACAAATTGTCAGAGAAACAGGCGCCCTGGAAGTTGCCCGCGAAGCCGCAGCCCTTGAGGCCAGACGCGCCGTGGCCGCCGCCCGGCGCCTGCCAAATAACCCTTTTTCATCCTGCTTGACGCACCTTGCAACTCAGCTTCTTGCCCGAGACCACTAGTTGATACCCGGCCTACAGCTCGCGATAGTGTGGAAAAACACACCTATTTGTGGGCCACGGCACACAGCTTATTAGGCAATTCCCTCGCGACGTAGTACATTTTCAGACCATGGCTTCAGTCGAAACTGCTACGCGAGAAACACTACCGATAGCCCTGCCCGGTTTGGGGCGGGCGCTGGTTTCCGCTGGGAAACTGGGACAAAAATCGGCGGAAGATATTTACCGAAAAGCGTCCACCAACCGCACCAGCTTTATCGCCGAACTTACCGGTTCAGGCTCTGTGTCGGCATCAGACTTGGCGCACACTATGTCGTCGGCTTTTGCAGCGCCTTTGGTTGATTTGGACGCCATAGACCCCCAAAGACTGCCAAAAGGCTTGCTGGACAACAAAATTTGTGCGGCCTACCGCATCGTGGTACTGAGCAAGCGCCACAACCGACTGATTGTGGCAACGGCTGACCCCTCAGATCAAGAGGCCGCAGAAAAAATCAAGTTCTCCACGCAGTTGGGTGTGGATTGGGTGATTGCCGAGTACGACAAACTACTCAAACTGGTCGAAGTCAACTCGGCTACCGCCACAGAGACGATAGAAGACATTATTGGTGGTGAATTTGAATTTGATGACAGCGCAAGTGATTCTCTGTCTGACAGCGAACAGTCGTCTGTAGCGGAGGTCGAAGACGCCCCCGTCGTCAAATTTTTGCACAAAATGTTGATTGATGCGTTCAGCATGAGAGCCTCAGATTTACATTTTGAGCCGTACGAGTCCACCTACCGCGTGCGATTTCGGATCGACGGCGAGTTGCGAGAGATTGCCGCACCGCCGGTCGCCATCAAAGACAAGCTCGCTTCGCGCATCAAAGTCATATCTCGCATGGATATTTCTGAAAAACGCGTGCCACAAGACGGGAAGATGAAACTGAAGATCGGACCAAATCGGGTGATTGACTTTAGGGTCAGCACCTTGCCCACTCTGTTTGGCGAAAAAATTGTGATTCGTATTCTTGACCCGGGTGCCGCCAAATTGGGCATTGAGGCCCTAGGTTATGACCCGATTGAAAAAGAACGGATGATGCATGCCATCAGTCGGCCTTACGGCATGATTCTGGTGACTGGCCCCACAGGCTCGGGCAAGACCGTGTCGCTCTACACTTGCTTGAACATGCTCAACAAGCCGGGCGTGAATATCGCTTCAGCGGAAGACCCGTCGGAGATCAACATGCCGGGGATCAACCAGGTCAATGTGAATGAAAAGGCAGGCTTGACCTTTGCAGCTGCGCTCAGGTCGTTTCTGCGCCAAGATCCCGACATCATCATGGTCGGCGAAATCCGCGATTTAGAAACCGCGGATATTTCAATGAAGGCGGCGCAAACTGGCCACTTGGTTTTGTCGACCCTGCACACCAACGATGCGCCCACCACCTTGACGCGTTTGCGCAATATGGGAATTGCGCCGTTCAACATAGCCTCCAGCGTCATATTGATCACTGCCCAGCGTTTAGCCCGGCGCCTTTGCAACAACTGCAAAGCGCCGCTCGATGTGCCCCGGAAAACGCTGACCGATGCCGGTTTTACGGCGGAAGACTTGTCAACCTCGTGGGTCAGCTACCGCCCAGTAGGATGCCCCAGCTGCAACTTGGGCTACAAGGGGCGTATCGGCATTTACCAAGTGATGCCAATCAGCGAAGCGATTCAACGCATCATCCTGAAGGACGGCACCGCTCTCGACATTGGCGAGCAGGCCAAACTTGAGGGCGTTCGGACTTTACGGCAGGCGGGTTTGCAAAAAGTCAAACAGGGCCTGACATCGCTTGAAGAAGTGCTTGCCGTGACCAACGAATAAAAACTGGAAGGCTTGGGAAAATTATGGCAACAGCTGCAAAGACAACTCAAAAAGTCAAAGAATTTGTCTACGAATGGGAAGGCAAAGACCGTGGCGGCAAACAAGTTCGCGGTGAAACCCGAGCAGCTGGTCTGAACCAGGTTCAGTCAGCACTGCGCCGCCAGGGCATCACGCCGACCAAGCTCAAAAAGCGCCGCATGAGCGCGGGCAGCAGCATTCGCCCCAAAGACATGGCCATTTTTACCCGCCAATTGGCGACCATGATGAAAGCTGGCGTGCCGCTGCTGCAGGCTTTTGACATTGTGGGCCGTGGCAACCCCAACCCGCGCGTCACCAAACTGCTGAATGACATCCGCACTGATGTCGAAACGGGCACCTCGTTGAGCGTCGCATTTCGCAAGTTTCCGCTGTACTTTGACAATCTGTACTGCAACTTAGTCGAAGCCGGTGAGTCGGCCGGTATTTTGGATCAGTTGCTCGACCGACTGGCTGTCTACATGGAAAAGACAGAAGCCATCAAATCCAAAATCAAATCAGCTTTGATGTACCCCATCAGCGTTTTGGTGGTGGCCTTTGTGGTGGTTGCGGTGATCATGATTTTTGTGATTCCTGCCTTCAAGGAAGTGTTCAGCAACTTCGGTGGCGAACTGCCTATGCCCACGCTGATGGTGATCGCCATGAGCGAGTTTTTTGTCAGTTACTGGTACTTGATATTCGGAGGCTTGTTTGGCGGTTTTTACTTCTTCATGCAAGCTTGGCAGCGCAACGCCAAAGTGCAAATGTTCATGGATCGAGTCATGTTGAAGTTGCCCATCTTTGGCACCTTGGTTGACAAGTCGTGCATTGCGCGCTGGACTCGCACGCTATCGACCATGTTTGCAGCTGGTGTTCCATTGGTTGAAGCGCTTGATTCAGTGGGCGGTGCAGCTGGTAACTCGGTCTATTCGGCGGCGACTTTGAAAATTCAGCATGAGGTGTCAACTGGTACTGGCTTGACAGTGGCTATGACCAATGTGAACCTGTTCCCGTCCATGGTGCTGCAAATGTGCTCGATTGGCGAAGAGTCCGGTTCGATCGACCACATGCTGGGCAAGGCCGCTGATTTTTACGAAGCTGAAGTTGACGACATGGTGGCCGGTATTTCAAGCCTGATGGAGCCCATCATCATCGTGATTCTGGGAACCATCATTGGCGGTATCGTGGTGGCCATGTACCTGCCGATCTTTAAATTGGGCCAGGTTGTTTGATGTCGGCAACGCAATGGTTGGACGCCGGTCTGCTGGGCGTTTTAGGGCTCGTCGTTGGCAGCTTTTTGAATGTGGTGATCTACCGTCTGCCCAAAATGATGGAGATTCAGTGGGCGGCTGAGTGCGCTGAAACAACGGGTGTTGCGCCGCCGGTTTCACCACCTTTTAATTTGATGGTGCCCAGGTCGCGCTGCCAAAAATGCGGCCATCAGATCCGCTGGTTTGAAAACGTTCCCGTTTTGAGTTTCGCCGTTTTGGGTGGCAAATGCTCAAGCTGCAAAACCCCTATCGGCATACGTTACCCTTTGGTAGAGTTGGCAACTGGCGCGTTGTTTGCCTGGACAGGGTGGACATGGGGCCTGACCCCGACCGCGTTGGCCTGGTGCGGTTTTGCCGCCGCCCTAGTGGCCTTGGCGCTGATTGACTGGGACACCACCCTTTTGCCTGACGACATCACGCTGCCACTGCTTTGGGGCGGCTTGATTGCAGCGGCTGTCAAGTGGACGCCGGTGCCCTTGCCTTCAGCCTTGTGGGGAGCGGTTGCGGGCTATTTATCACTCTGGAGCATTTACTGGGTGTTCAAGCTGATCACCGGCAAAGAAGGCATGGGCTATGGCGACTTCAAGCTGTTTGCTGCGCTGGGGGCCTGGTTTGGCTGGCAAGCTTTGATTCCGATGATTCTGATGGCCTCTGTGATCGGCGCCATTGTGGGTATCGCCATGAAATTCACCACGGGATTGCGCGAGGGTGGTTACATTCCGTTCGGCCCGTTCTTAGCTGGTGCCGGCTTGACTGCACTGATTTTGGGGCCTCAGACGATCACCCGCTTCATTGGGCTGTGATCGGTGGGTACACCACTGCGTTTGGGCTTGACGGGTGGCATCGGCAGCGGCAAAAGCACCGTGGCCCGTATGTTGGCCCAACACGGGGCGGCCGTCATTGACGCTGACGCGATTTCACGGGCTGCGACGGGGCCAGGCGGCCCGGCGATTGCCAGCTTGGCTGCCGCGTTTGGGGCCGACTTCATCACCGCAGAGCAGGCCTTGGACCGCGACAAAATGCGCGCCTTGGCCTACTCGGACGCCGGTGCCCGCAAACGCCTGGAAGCCATCGTTCACCCCCTGGTTGGGCTTGAAATCAGTCGGCAAACCGATGTGGCCTTGCAATCTGACAGCCACTGCATCGTTTTTGACATTCCGCTGCTGGTCGAATCCCCGCACTGGCGCCCCAAGCTGACCCAAGTGCTCGTGGTTGACTGCACCGCCGAAGTGCAAATTCAGCGCGTCATGACCCGAAACGCCATGAACCGAAAGGCGGTTGAGCAGATCATTCAATCGCAGGCGACGCGATTGACCCGAGTCAGCGCAGCGGACTTGGTGATTTTCAATGACCAGATCGATCTGCTCGAGCTGGAATCTGAAGTGAGCCAGATTTGGCGTTGGTTCGAGCTATCATCTCAGTAGCTACAAGCCCAATGCCGACAGGAACAAAGCGTGATAATTTACGAATATCCCTTCAACGAACGAATCCGCACCTACCTGCGCCTGGAACACCTTTGCACGCGCTTGAGTGAGCTGGTGGCGCGCAGTTCCGCGCTGGATCATCATTTCGCGTTGACCACGATTTTTGAAGTGATGGACGTGGGCGCGCGGGCTGATCTGAAGTCTGATGTGCTGCGCGACCTCGAAAAGCAAAAACAGATTTTGAACGGCTACCGGGGCAATCCGGCAATTGCCGAACAGGTGTTGGACGACGTGATCCGTGACCTGGACAGCAAATTCTCGGCTCTGAACGGCCTGCCCGGCAAAGCAGGGAATTCCCTGACCGAAAACGACTGGTTGATGAGTATCCGAAGCAGGGTGGGCATCCCGGGCGGCACTTGTGAATTTGACCTGCCTGCCTACTTTGCCTGGCAGCACGAACCCGCTGACAAACGCCGTCACGACCTGCAACGCTGGGCCTCCACACTGGGGCCGCTGGCCGATTCTGTGCAAATGCTGCTGAAATTGCTCAGAGATTCAGGCGTGCCGCAAAAAGTGATCGCCAATAGTGGCCAGTTTCAGCAAAATTTGCCGCAAGGGCGCACTTTTCAATTGCTGCGCCTGGCGTTGGATCCGGCGACTGGCTTGGTGCCAGAAATCAGCGGCAATAGGCTGATGGTGTCCATCCGAATGATGCGCCAAGAGGCCGATGACCGCTTGCACCCTGACTCGCAAGACTGCTCCTTCGAACTGACGCTTTGCTCTTGATCCCATTGGTGAAAGCCCCCACCGCATGAAGCCAGAAAAATTGAAGATCGTCCCCTGCCCGACCTGCCAAGGCGACAGCGTCTTTGCAGCCAGCAACCCGCATCGTCCGTTTTGCAGTGAGCGCTGCAAAGGCCTTGACCTGGGCGCTTGGGCCAGCGAGGCGTTTCGCATGCAAGCCGATGCGCCACCCGATGATTTACCCCATGGGGATGCCCGTTTGCAATAAAAAGAACCTGCAGGTTCTTTTTATCTGAAATTGACTCAAAATGACCAAATTATAAATGAAATAGACCTCTAGCTCTCGAATATACTCAATAGTTTGCTATTAAAAATATAGCCTATTGTGGCCGTCATTTTTTGACTTACCGCCAAGCCCATTGCGACCTGAACACCACTGGCCATTTAAAAAGTCCAACCCGGCCAAAACATGTCGAACAAACCCATCAAGGCGGCTGTCATCAAGACGTAACGGAAGAATTTGCCGATGGCCATGTAAAAAACGCAAGGCCAAAACGACAATTTCAGCCATCCCGCCACGGCGCAAAGCGGGTCACCCACAATGGGCAACCAGGACAGCAAACAGGCCTTGGGACCAATTTTTTCCAGCCAATCCAGGGCTTTCAAATGTGAAGTGGAATGTCGGTATTTGTCGACCACCCGGTGCGACGCCAGGCCCATCCCCCAACTGACCGCTCCGCCCAGGGTGTTTCCCACTGTGGCAGTGAAAATTGCAGGCCAAAACAGCTCGGGGTTGAGCTTGACCAGACCGAAAACCACCGGTTCTGAACCCAACGGAACCAGGGTCGCCGAGATAAACGACACCACAAACACCGTACTCAAACCAAATTGCGGCAGCGCCAAGAGGCTAAGAAGGTGGTCGATCCAGGCGGGCATGGTGGGCTGATGATTTGCTGCGAGTATAGGCAGACCCATTCAGCGGGCCTGCCTGTCCTACCCTCGAATCCCTCACTCAACGCTTGCAATTTCATTTCAATTGCTGAAATTTTAAGCAGCTAGAATAGCGCTGCTTGCAGGTTTAGCCTCCTTTTTGAAGCTGCCTTTGGGCGCTTCCAGCCCGCCGTGCAGCACTCCACACCCTTTCCGTTCTCAATTTGCCTTTTTGCATGAACATTGGCCCCTATCAATTGGCAAACCGCTTGTTTGTTGCCCCCATGGCAGGGGTGACTGACAGGCCGTTTCGCAAATTGTGCAAAGGCTTGGGCGCAGGCTATGCGGTCAGTGAAATGGTGACCTCACGGCGCGATTTGTGGAACACCCTTAAAACCTCCCGTCGCGCCAATCACGATGGCGAAGCCGGGCCCATTGCCGTGCAAATTGCCGGAACCGATGCGCCCATGATGGCCGATGCGGCCGCCTACAACGTGGAGCGAGGCGCACAGATCATCGACATCAATATGGGTTGCCCTGCCAAAAAAGTCTGTAACAAGTGGGCCGGTTCGGCGCTGATGCAAGACGAAACGCTGGCATTGCAAATTATTGAGGCGGTGGTTGCAGCCTGCGAACCGCATGGCGTGCCCGTGACGCTGAAAATGCGAACCGGCTGGAGCCAGTCCAATAAAAACGCGGTTCGCATTGCAGTGGCAGCGCAAAACGCTGGGGTGCAAATGGTCACCGTGCATGGCCGCACGCGAGAGCAAGGCTACGGCGGGCGGGCCGAATACGACACGATAGCGGCAGTCAAAGCTGCCTTGCAGATTCCGGTGGTGGCCAACGGCGACATTTCCACGCCTGAACAAGCCCGCGATGTGCTCAAGGCAACTGGGGCTGATGCGTTGATGATTGGCCGCGCTGCCCAAGGCCGCCCCTGGATTTTTCGAGAGATTGCCCACTTTTTCGCTACTGGCACCCACTTGGCCCCGCCTTTGGTGGCCGACGTGAAACGCCTGTCTCTGGCTCATCTGGAAGACCACTACAGCCTGTACGGCGAGTTTTTGGGTGTTCGAACCGCGCGCAAACACATTGGCTGGTATGTCAAAGCGCTGCCCGGTGGTGAGGCCTTCAGGGCAAGCATGAACCTGCTGGAAGATTGCGCTTCGCAAACCCAGGCCGTCGCTGATTTTTTTGACGCCTTGGGTGCGCAGATGGACAGGCTGCCCGCCAATTCAGCCACAAACAATGACCGCGACGCGGGCCAAATGGTCGACTGCGGTACAGGTGGCGCGCAACACACGACCCATGCGCTGCAAGCGTCTGAGTAGTTCGTTCCGATTTCCAATTAAAAATACTTGGCAGACCGACAGCATGAGCAAGAAACACATCGAAGAGGCCGTTCGCAGCAGTCTGGAAGCCTATTTCAAGGACTTGCGCGGCTCAGAACCTGACGGCATGCACGAAATGATGGTCAAAATTACCGAAAAGCCGCTGCTCGAAGTGGTCATGCAACAAGCCGAGCAAAACCAGTCCAAAGCCGCCCAATGGCTGGGGCTGAATCGCAACACGCTGCGAAAAAAGCTGCTTGAACACAAACTGATCAAGTAATGCTTTGCCAAACCCTCACTTTCAATCGATCACCTTCCCCATGAATGCGCTCCTCTCAGTTTCAGACAAAACCGGCATTGTTGAATTCGCCCAAGCCCTGCACGCCTTAGGGGTCAAATTGCTGTCAACGGGCGGCACGGCCAAGCTTTTGGCCGACAACGGTTTGCCTGTGACTGAAGTGGCTGACCACACGGGTTTTCCAGAAATGTTGGACGGCCGTGTCAAAACTCTTCATCCCACCATCCATGGCGGATTGCTAGCGCGGCGTGATATGCCTGATCACATGGCGGCGTTGGCCCAACACGGCATTTCCACCATCGACCTGCTGGTGGTCAACCTGTACCCGTTTGAGGCGACGGTTGCCAAACCGAGCTGCAGCCTGGAAGATGCGATTGAAAATATTGACATTGGCGGCCCAGCCATGGTGCGCAGTGCCGCCAAAAACTGGAAAGATGTGGGCGTTTTGACCGATTCAAGCCAGTACCCATTGGTTTTGGAGGAGCTCAAAACCAGCGGCAAGTTAACGGACAAAACCAAATTTGCACTGTCCGTGGCGGCGTTCAACCGCATCAGCCAATATGATGGCGCCATCTCAGACTACCTGTCGTCGATTCAAAGCGATGGCAGCCGGGCCCTGTTTTCTGGGCAGTCCAACGGGCGATTCGTCAAATTGCAAGACTTGCGTTATGGCGAAAATCCGCACCAACAAGCCGCTTTTTACCGCGACCTTTACCCCGCACCGGGCTCGCTGGTCTTGGCAAAGCAATTGCAAGGCAAAGAACTGAGCTACAACAATATAGCTGACGCTGATGCCGCCTGGGAATGCGTCAAAAGCTTTGGTACCAACGCCTGCGTGATCGTCAAACACGCGAATCCTTGCGGCGTTGCCTTGGGTGCAGACGCGTTGCAAGCCTATAGTAAAGCTTTCAAAACTGACCCCACATCGGCCTTTGGCGGCATCATTGCCTTGAATTGCCTGCTGGACGAAGCGGCGGCCTTGCAAATATCAAAGCAGTTTGTTGAAGTGCTGATGGCCCCAGCCTACACCGACGCGGCTCTTGCCGTATTCAAGTCCAAGGTCAATGTTCGAATTTTGCAAATTGATTTGCCTTTGGCAAGCGGCAAAACCGATTGGGAGCGTGGGCACAACGCGATTGACGTGAAACGCGTGGGCTCGGGTTTGCTGATGCAAACCGCTGACAACCATGAATTGACGCTTGCCGATTTGAAAGTTGTGACCCACAAGAGACCCAGCCCCGAGCAGCTTCAAGACTTGATGTTTGCCTGGAAAGTCGCCAAATTTGTCAAATCAAACGCGATTGTTTTTTGCGCAGATGGCATGACGATGGGCGTCGGGGCGGGCCAAATGAACCGCATCGACTCAGGTCAAATTGCGAGCATCAAGGCCGGGCATGCGGGCTTGTCGCTCCAAGGCACTGCCGCAGCCAGCGACGCGTTTTTTCCGTTCCGAGACGGATTGGACATGGTGATTGACGCGGGAGCAACTTGCGTGATTCAACCCGGCGGCTCGATGCGGGATGACGAAGTGATCGCTGCCGCCAATGAGCGCTCAATTGCGATGGTTTTCTCTGGCGTGAGGCACTTCAGGCATTGAATCCCTGAGCCCAGAGCCCGATGGGCTCACAGTGTCCAATCTTATGACTGGCAAATAGATTGGATGACTGAAGCGACTGTCAGCGAATGTCCAAGGCGCTGCGGTTGCGCCAATAGTCCCGCTGCACGCGGTAAGTTGGTGCAACATGGCCATGACGGTGCCCATGGCCGTTAGACCAGCCCAAATTCAAATTGACACCCAGCGGCGAATAGTAAGGTTGTCCGTACTGTGTGGTTTGCACCACCGTTGGAGCGGCCACGTAAACCGTCTGAGGGACGGCTTGCTGAACCTGCGGGCTGTAATAAGTTTCGGCCTGTGACACCACGCCGACAGGGGGATTGACACCGGTGACTGGCGTGATTTGAAGCTTCAAGGTCGGGCCAGGGTCTTGCGGCATTTGCACCGAATACTGTTTGCCGTTGAATTCATAAACCACGTTGTAAGCGGTTGTGCGATTCTCATAAAAGGTTTGCGTCGTGCAGTTTTGGACATTTTGAGACTGCGTTTGGCCACCGCCTTCAATGCGGTCGCCCAGCATGGCGCCACCAATGATGCCCAACAAAGTCGCTACGGCGCGACCATCTCCACCGCCCACAGAGTTGCCAATGGCACCGCCTGCGATAGCACCCACGATGCCACCTGCACCCGATTTTTGAGACTGCACCTGAACTTGCTGGTTAGAGCAAACTTGGCGCGGCACCGCGACCTGAGTCACCACTGGCGTGCTGGAAATCACGCGTGCTACTTCTTGGGCCGCGCAAAGCACAGAGGTACCAGCCAACAAAGTGAGCAAAACTAGCTTTTTCATCACTAACTCCTGTAGTTCAACCTTAGTTTTGGTTCAAAATTCCGCCATTGGTTCAACTCTGACCTACATTGCGCGGACTGCTGGGTCAATTTAATTGTCCGAAAGTCTGCAATCCCTACGAATCCACACAACCATAACGAAAGTTTAGCCCTGGCGGTTGGCAGATTCAATGAACCCTGCGTAAAGATTTCGTAACATTTTTGCCAAAAAGCCAGTCAAATGGGAGTTCCGTGATGAATTACCCATTTTGGAACACGACCAAGTCCCAACACCCGAAATACTCGAGCAATTGCCAAGACTAGTCAACGGTTTTCTGTGCCGAATGCGGTTTTCAGGGGTCAACCGGACTTCAGGCTATTCGTTCCAGAATCAAAACACCAAAAAAACCAAACGCTGCAATCAGGGTCCACTTCAAAGTGAGCAGGCCATAGCGCTTGAATCGGGCATCACCCGTTCCTATAAAAAAAGCGAACGACACGCCTGACGCTATCAGCAAAAATAATATCAACCATCGAAAAAGCAACATAGTGAGACTGAGGACTTTTATAAAGGTGTAACTAGGGTTTAAAGGGCCATTACCCTAGCGACTACAGCCGCGATTACCAGGCCTTAGCCAGTTGTCCGAAACCTCGAGGCGCCAGCTTTTCGTCCTCAAAACTCACTAGCTCCCAAGCCTTAGAGTTGGCAAGAAGGGCCCTTAGGAGTTTGTTATTGAGTTCATGCCCGGATCGAAAGGCGCTGTAGGAGGCCAAAAGAGGTTTCCCCAACATGTGCATATCGCCCATGGCATCCAGTATCTTGTGTTTAACGAACTCATCGTCATAGCGCAGACCGCCAGAGTTAAGTACTTTGTAATCGTCCATGACGATCGCATTGTCCAACCCACCACCCAATCCCAAACCATTGACTCTCATCATTTCGACATCTTTTGTGAAGCCAAAGGTTCGGGCTCTGGCGATATCGCGCGAGTAGGAGTCTCGGCTCATGTCAAACTCAAATCGCTGGCCCGATGAATCAACAGCAGGGTGATCAAAATTGATCTCGAAACTCAATCGATAACCGTGGTAGGGCTCCAAACGGGCCCAGCTTCTGCCCGCGCCCTCACCATTGTGAACGTCAATTGGTGTCAAGACGCGAATAAATCGCCGTGGTGCATTTTGAAATTCAATGCCTGCCGTTTGAAGCAAAAACACAAAGGACGCCGCTGAACCGTCCAGTATTGGGACTTCCTCAGCTGTGATGTCAACGTAAAGATTGTCAACACCAAGACCGGCGCACGCCGACATCATGTGCTCGACCGTGGACACCCGGGCATTGCCGTTCGAGACCCGCGTCGCCAACCGAGTGTCTGTTACCGACATTGCCGACATCGGAATATCCACAACGTCTGCCAAATCAACTCTCCGAAAAACAATGCCCGTGTCAGGCGGCGCGGGGCGCAAGGTCATTTCAACCCGTTGCCCGCTGTGCAGCCCCACCCCGACGGCGCTGGTCAGCGACTTGAGCGTTCTTTGTTTAATCACAACTAGATTTTACAAAATCCCAAACAAAGGGTCGCCCCTCGAGACGGCAGCTCCAATAAGATGCAGGAAGCCACACGCAGTGGGCGACCGTGGAGGCAACACGGCGAAGCGCTGGGCCGCCCCGAGCGACGCCAGCCCCCTTGGGGGGCAGGAAGCCACACGCAGTGGGCGACCGTGGGGGCAACATCAATCGGCTTGTTTCCGTAAGAATGCCGGGATTTCGTAATCATCCATTCCGCCACTAGAAAGTGCGTCGACTTTGGCTGCGGCGGAGGTTCTGCCACGCCAAACCGCCGGGGTTCCCAAACTACCGTAATCAGGCTGGGCCGATATTGAGTGACCAGAGGACAAAGGGGCTGGCGCACTGGCCACCATGTTCAAGGTCGGCACATGAAAGGGCACGTTGTCTGTGCCAGTTCGCAAAACTTGCATTGGAGGCGCGGTACGCCGAACTCCTTGGCGGCTCAAGCCCGTCGCGACAACGGTCACACGAATGTCTTCACCGAGGCTGTCGTCATAAGCCGTGCCGTAAATAACGTGCGCGTCGGCAGAGGCGTAGGCCCTTATAGTGTTCATCGCCAAACGGGACTCCGTGAGTTTCAATGAGCCCTTGCTCGCCGTAATCAACACCAGTACGCCTTTGGCGCCCGACAGGTCGACACCTTCAAGCAAGGGGCATGCAACTGCTTGCTCAGCCGCTATGCGGGCGCGGTCGGGGCCGCCCGCCATGGCGGTACCCATCATCGCTTTGCCAGGCTCTCCCATCACCGTACGGACGTCTTCAAAGTCGACGTTCATGTGGGCTGGCACATTGATGATCTCAGCAATTCCACCGACCGCATTCTTCAGAACATCATTGGCATGTTTGAACGCTTCATCCTGGGTAATGTCATCCCCCAACACATCAAGCAATTTTTCGTTCAGGACGACGATCAAGGAGTCCACATTGGCCTCGAGCTCAGCCAGACCTAAATCAGCATTGCTCATGCGCCGCCCGCCCTCAAACTCAAAGGGTTTTGTCACCACTCCCACGGTCAAAATCCCCATTTCTCGCGCAACACGCGCGATCACTGGCGCAGCACCTGTGCCCGTACCACCTCCCATGCCTGCTGTGATGAACAGCATGTGCGCACCGTCAATTGAGGCGCGAATGTCTTCAATCGCCTGCTCAGCAGCATCGCGACCTTTGTCTGGCTTACTTCCAGCGCCCAGTCCGGTATTGCCCAATTGAATGGTCTTGTGCGCAGCACTGCGACTCAATGCCTGTGCGTCAGTGTTGGCGCTGATGAATTCGACACCTTGAACACCACGTTCGATCATGTGCTCCACCGCATTGCCACCCCCACCTCCCACTCCAATCACTTTGATTTGCGTGCCCAGGTTGAATGCTTCGTCTTCAATCATTTCGATGCTCATTTTTAATCTCCTAGTTTGCAGTTGCCTAAATAAATTGCTTTGATGCTTCAATTTTTGTCATTGTGTTTTGTTCTTTTCATTGCGTATCGCCATCGCGTATGAGGGCTACCCCGAGCAAGCCAAATTTTGTCAATCATGGTTAAAAGTTCCCTACAAACCAGTCTTTAACTTGTCCAAAAGCGGTTTTCATGGAACCATTTTTCTGAGCCACCTTGAAACCACGCATTCTGGCAAGTCGCGCCTCTTCCAATAGCCCCATGACGGTGGCAGCACGCGGTTGCGCCACCATATCGGCCAGGGCACTTGAATACTTCGGAATGCCCCGACGCACAGGTTTGAGAAATATGTCTTCCCCCAGCTCAAGCATGCCAGGCATCACACAACTGCCGCCAGTCAAAACTATCCCGCTCGATAGCACTTCCTCATAGCCAGAGCCTCGAATCACTTGATGGACCAACGAGAATATTTCTTCAACGCGCGGCTCGATCACTCCGGCCAAGGCCTGACGACCCAACATGCGCGGGCCCCGATCACCCAATCCGGGAACTTCAACTTGAGTGTCTGGATCTGCCAGCAGTTGCTTGGCACAACCACTTTCAACCTTAATGTCCTCTGCATCCTTGGTTGGTGTGCGCAACGCCATGGCGATGTCGCTCGTGATCAGGTCTCCGGCTATGGGGATGACTGCCGTGTGCCGAATCGCACCCCCAGTAAAAATTGCCACATCGGTGGTGCCTGCACCAATGTCTACCAAAACCACACCCAACTCACGTTCATCCTGCGTCAAAACCGACAGGCTGCTGGCCAAAGGATTGAGCATCAATTGCTCAACTTCAAGCCCGCATCTGCGAACACACTTAATGATGTTTTCAGCCGCACTTTGCGCACCCGTCACGATGTGAACCTTCGCCTCAAGTCGAATGCCGCTCATTCCGATGGGTTCTTTAACATCCTGTCCATCAATCACGAACTCTTGAGGCTCTACCAGCAGCAAGCGCTGGTCTGTTGAAATGTTGATAGCCTTTGCAGTTTCAACGACACGCGCAACATCTGCTTGCGTGACTTCGCGGTCCTTAACCGCCACCATTCCGCTCGAATTGATTCCTCGAATGTGACTGCCAGTGATTCCCGTGTAGACGCGTTGAATCTTGCAATCAGCCATCAACTCAGCTTCTTTCAAAGCCTGCTGAATGCTTTGAACCGTAGCGTCAATGTTCACCACAACGCCCCGCTTTAGCCCATTGCTGGGGGCAACTCCTAAGCCAGCAAGCTTGAGTTCGCCACCAGGCATTACTTCGGCAACCACCACCATGACCTTGGCGGTTCCAATGTCTAAACCAACTACGAGGTCTTTGTATTCTTTTGCCATCTTGCGTGCCAGTTTTTATTCAATATCAATCTGGAAATCATTGCTTGTTGCCCTGCGCCGGCACCAAGGTAGTGACTCCGCGCAACCGAATCGCATAACCATCTTCGTGTCGCAAGTCGGCAGACTCGAGGGCTTCAGGGTTGCGCCCATATTTGCGGATCACTTGCGTCAACGTTGACGTAAATTTCTCCGTCCGTTCAAATACTTCCTGAGCAGAGCCGCGGCCTAGCTGAAGCACGGCACCAGTATCCAAACGCGCCTCCCAGCTACCGCGTCCTGTCAACTCGATTTGATCCACCACGAGGTCAAGGTTTGCAAAAAGCGGTTGAAGACTTTGATAGACCGCCAATACCAGCGCACCTTGGCCTGGCTGCCCGTTTAAACGGGGCAGTGAGTCTTGTTCGACTTCTCCCAAATTGGCTTCAAAGACTTCACCAAAATTGTTCAGGAGTCGAGCTTCCCCCTCATTGCCCCAATAGGCAACCGCAACATGTTCTTTAAGGCTCACGCTCAAACGATTGGGAAATTCACGCTTCACCACTGCTTGTCGCACCCAGGGAACTGCCTCGAATACCTGTCGGGCATTGGCCAAATCTAGCGTGACAAAGGTTCCATTTAACTTCGGTGCCACATTGGATCGCAACGCAATCGAATTGGTGTGCACAAAGTCCCCGGAAACACGAATCTTGCCAATTGCGAACCAAGGCGACTTTAAGATCCAAGAAATCGAAAAGCTTAAAGTCAAAAAAATGAATGCGACGAACAAGGCCGCCGCCGTGCCATTCATCAACTTTACATCTAGCGGGTATGTCATTTGTGGGTTCATGGCCTTTTGCTCACGATATTGGAGCCGCTGACTTTGGAGTAGTCCAAAGTTGCAAGTTTCAAAATCTGGACACACAACTCAGGGTAAGAAATTCCAGCAGCCTTTGCAGATATTGGAACCAGCGAGTGTGAGGTCATACCAGGCGATGTGTTCATTTCCAGCAAAAA
>JANPCR010000218.1:0-10054 GCA_031431035.1 Rhodoferax sp. | reverse complement strand
GGCCGCATTGACGATGTGCTGAACGTCTCTGGTCACCGCATGGGCACGATGGAGATTGAGTCTGCCTTGGTGTCGTGCTCGCATTTGGTCGCTGAAGCCGCCGTAGTGGGCAGGCCAGACGATCTGACCGGCGAGGCGATTTGCGCCTTTGTCGTGCTCAAACGCGCCCGACCCACGGGCGATGAGGGCAAAGCCTTGGCCAAGGAGCTGCGCGATTGGGTGGCCAAAGAGATCGGCCCGATTGCCAAGCCCAAGGACATTCGATTTGGTGAGAATTTGCCGAAAACCCGCTCGGGCAAGATCATGCGGCGCTTGCTCAGGTCGATTGCCAAGGGGGAGGCGGTGACGCAGGACACGTCAACGTTGGAGAATCCGGCGATTTTGGATCAGTTGGGGCAGGCTTATTGACTAGCTTTCCCAGCCCGGACGGGGGCGGGAGGGGGCTGGGGAAACCTCCGAACTATCAAACCTCCAGGAACCGCCGGTTGCACTGGTCATTGATGTCAAAACCGCGACTATATACCCAATTTGGGTATATTGAGTGTCAAAATCGCCTTTTTTGACAAAATATGAAACAAATAGGCCTCTAGCTCTCAAATTATATCAATAGTTTGCTATAAATATAGTAGCACATTATTGATTCACACAATTGGAGTTGGCGTGGTCATTGGTCGATTGGCGGTTGGAAGTTTGGTGAAATGCGATCTCGCAGGCCGCGTTCAAGCTGCAAACAATCAAAAAAAGCCTGCTTTCGCAGGCTTTCTTCCTATTCGGCGGGCTTTAAAGGGCAAGGGCTTCAACAGCGCTGTATCAGCGCCGTCAGAGCTCCCTTTGAGCGACTTATTTCGTCGCCAAAACCCATGCAGCCAATTTTTTGGCATCGGCGTCGTTCACTTGCGCGTTGGCGGGCATGGGCACGGCACCCCAGACACCTGCGCCGCCTTTGACGATTTTGGCGGCCAGTTTGTCGGCGGCACCTTTGTCTGCGGCGTATTTCGCGGCGACTTCTTTGTAGGATGGGCCGACGAGTTTTTTGTCGACTGCGTGGCAGGCCATGCAGTTTTTAGAGGTGGCCAAGGCCTGGTCTGCAAACGCTGGAGCGGCGGCAAATCCTGTGGCAGACAAAGCGGCGATCGTGGCGAATTGGGCAAACAGGGTGCGGTTCATTGATTTCCTCTTGGCGTGGATAACTTGATAAGCTGAAGTGTCGCTGGAATGTCGTGTTGTGGAAGCCATCAGAGCAGGTTGCGGCTCTGGGAACTTCGGTTACATTCCCTCAACGTTATTGTAGTGATCTGCGTTGACAGGCTCGATTCATCAATAGCGACTTATTTTAGGAGTCTGGCATGTTGTTTCTGGGTCTGGGCTTGGTCTTTTTAGCCATGTGGTACCTTGAGATTGGCCCCGTTGCCAGTTGGTCTTGGTACATTATTTTTGCACCCTTTGGCTTGGCTGTGGCTTGGTGGGCCTATGCCGACGCCAGCGGCTACACCAAGCGCAAAGCCATGGAAATCGAAGAAGCCAAGAAAAAAGCGCGTGTGGACAAAAACAAAGAGGCGATTGGCACGCTGCAAAACAAGCGCCGCCGTTGATTCAGCGCCTTCTTTCGAGTCAGCGAAGCTGAAAAACGCGTCAATAATCGTCCAACACCGCGCCTTTGCTGGCGGTTGACGCATTGAACGCAAATTTGGCCTGTACTCCTCGGGTGTAGCGCGGCGCAGGAGGTTTCCAGCCGATTTTGCGTTTGGCGATTTCAGCTTCGCTCACGTTCAATTCAAGTTTCAGCTGAATCGAGTCGATGGTGACTGAGTCGCCTTCCTGAATGAAAGCAATCAGGCCGCCCACTGCCGCTTCAGGCGCAACGTGGCCCACCACCATGCCCCAGGTGCCGCCGGAAAACCGGCCGTCGGTGATCAAACCTACGGTTTCGCCCAGGCCCGCGCCGATCAAGGCGCCGGTGGGGGCGAGCATTTCGGGCATGCCGGGGCCGCCTTTGGGGCCTAAATAACGCAATACCATCACGTCGCCCGCCACAATTTTGCCCGCCAAAATCGCCGCCAAACCGGATTGCTCATCGTCAAACACGCGGGCTGGGCCTGTCATGACGGGTTTTTTCAGGCCGGTGATCTTGGCCACACAGCCTTCGGGGCTCAAATTGCCTTTCAAAATCGCCAAATGGCCTTGCTTGTAGATGGGGTTTGACATGGGGCGAATCACGTCTTGCGTGGTGGGCGGCACGTCGGGCAGGTCTTTCAGCACCTCGGCGATGGTTTGTCCAGAAATAGTGAGGCAGTCGCCATGCAGCAAACCGGCGGCCAGCAGGGTTTTCATAACTTGCGGAATGCCACCAGCTTTGTGCAGATCGACCGCCAGGTACTTGCCCGAGGGTTTTAAATCGCACAGCACCGGGGTTTTGACGCGAATGCGCTCAAAGTCGTCAATCGTCCAGGGCACTTGAGCGGCATGGGCAATGGCCAAAAAGTGCAGCACGGCGTTGGTGGAGCCGCCCGTGGCCATGATGACGGCAACCGCGTTTTCCAGCGCCTTTTTGGTCACAATGTCACGCGGTTTGATGTCTTTTTTAATGGCTTCAATCAGCACTTTGGCCGATTCCTTGGCCGAGTTCATTTTTTCGTCGTGCGGGTTCGCCATGGTGCTGGAATAGGGCAATGACAGCCCCAGCGCCTCGAAACTCGACGACATGGTGTTGGCGGTGTACATGCCCCCGCAGGAGCCTGTGCCGGGCACGGCGCGGCGTTCAATCTGCAGCAAGTCCTCGTCGCTCATGTTGCCCGCAGCGTTTTGGCCCACGGCTTCAAACACGCTGACGATGTTGATGTCTTTGCCTTGGTAGCTGCCCGGCAAAATGGTGCCGCCATACACATAAATGGCTGGCACATTGGCGCGCAGCATGCCCATCATGCCGCCGGGCATGTTTTTGTCGCAACCGCCGACCACCAGCACGCCATCCATCCACTGGCCTTGCACACAGGTTTCAATGCAGTCGCTGATGACTTCGCGCGACACCAGCGAGTACTTCATGCCCTCGGTGCCCATCGCCATGCCGTCTGAAATGGTGGGCGTGCCAAATATTTGCGCGTTGCCACCGGCTTCTTCAATGCCCGCTACCGCCGCGTCAGCCAGCTTTTGCAAGCCTGAGTTGCACGGTGTGATGGTGCTGTGGCCATTGGCGACGCCGACCATGGGTTTTTTGAAATCACCCGCCTCGTAGCCCATGGCGTAGTACATGGAGCGGTTGGGCGCGCGCGACTTGCCCTCAGTGATGTTTTTGCTGCGCGGATTCAAAATGATCGGTTGGGTGGCCATGGCGGTTGGGAAGGGAGTTGCAGGAATCAAAAAGTGGCGAAAAGCCTGGACATAGGAGTTTATCTTGCTTGACGGCGGCCATCAGCTCACGGTTTGTACTGGGTTGGGCAGTAGGCCCGGTTGACTTCGGGCGAACGCAAAGCCAAGTGTTTGGTTGCCCGGTTGGTTACCCGCTTGCGCCACATGTTGAACGACGACCGCTTGAGTTGACCGCGCATCAGCAAGATCACGCCAGATTCGGGCAGGCCAAATTGGCGCTCAATCGACTCAAATGGGGTGCGGTCTTCCCACGCCATTTCGATGATTCGTGAGATATCTCCCGCGTCAAAATTACCTTGAATTCTGGCCATAGGTCAAACTTTCGCAACAAGTGCCATGCCAGCAGCGATCAGGCAAAGGCTGGCTACGCTGGTGAGTTGCAGGCGCAACCCGAGGTACCAGCCCGGCAGGCTGCTGCGTTGGGTCAGCGCACGGTCGCGCCCGTATTGCAGCAAAAAGCCCGACACCAGTAACACCACCGCGATGCTTTGCGGCGCAAGCAAAGCGACCCAGGCTAAAAGCGCGGGAATCACGCTCCAAACATAGCTGGCGTTTCGGCTGTTGTCGTCAAGCGCTGGCAGGGCGATGGCAAAGCCCCAATGCAAGGCACCGACAAAACTTAAGATCACAGCGCCGTATGCTAGCAAGGCTGACAGAAACGCAGGCGCTTTGTCTGGCAGCAACCAAATAAGTGCCGCCAAACCTATGAAGGGCAGCAGACCTCCGTAGCCGAGCCAAGCGACAGTTTTGGGAATAGGCACGGGCATGGGTGTGGGCGAAGAGTGCGAAGAATACAAAGGGGGCAATTTGATCTGCAAGTCTGCGCGCGGATTACAAAGTTGCCATCAGCAAGCGGCGTAGTTCAGGCGTGACTTCGGGCATCACGCCAAACCAGGCGGCAAAGGCGGGCCGTGCCTGGTTCAACAGCATGCCCAGGCCGTCCACGGTGACGTTTCCGCGCAGGCGTGCGGCAGCCAAAAGCGGCGTTTCAAGCGGCACGTAGATCACGTCAGACACCACGGCTTGGGTGGGCAGGGCGTCCAATTGCAAGTCCAGCGCCGGGTTGCCGTGCATGCCCTGGCTGGTGGTGTTGACCAGCAGGGCAATGTCGGCCAAGGCTGCATGCCGCTCGGCCCATGGCAGTGCGTGGACGGGCGAGCCGAATTCTTTGGCCAGGGCGTTGGCCGTTTCAAAGGTGCGGTTGATCAATCGAATCTCCTTGGCACCCCGATCTGCCAGGGCCAACACCACCGCGCGGGCGGCCCCGCCTGCACCCAGCACGGTGACTGGCCCGGAGTCGGCGCGCCAATCTGGTTTGGCGTCGAGCAGGCTTTGAATGTAGCCAAATCCGTCGTTGTTGAAGCCCTTGAGCGAGCCGTCTGGCTGAACCACGATGGTGTTCAGAGCTCCTACCCGCTTGGCATTGGCGTCCACCTGATGAACCAGCTGGAGCGTATCGACCTTGTGCGGAATGGTGATGTTGCAGCCTTTGAAGCCCAAGGCCGCGAGGCCCGGCAGCGCAACGGCAAGCCCGCTGGGTGCCACTGCCAATTGAACGTAAGCGCCAACGATGCCATGCTGCGCCAGCCAGTGGTTGTGGATGAGCGGCGAGCGCGAATGGGAAACGGGCCAGCCCATCACCCCGGCGAGGCCAAAAGTCGAATGTGTCATACGGCTATTTTCGCTGGAAATTGAGGCGCCGAATTTGCTGCATTTTTACTATTTTTGACCACTAAATACCCAATTTGGGTATTTAGTGGTCAAAAACATGTCAAAAATGAAAATTTTTAATAAAAATGGCCTCTAGCTCTCGTTTTGTGGTCATAGTTTGCTATTTAATTTATAGCATTCGAGAGTTGCTCAAAGAACCTTCAAGTTGCAGCAGCGCGGCGCAGGTTTTTGCTGCAACACGAGGCAAGGCAAGGTCGGGTCACGCTGCCTCATTGATCGCTGCTAAAACCACCGCCTGAATCACGTCAAGCGCCTTCTTTTGGGTGGCTGTTGTAGGTCGGCGCGATGACCAGACCAAGTCAAGCCGACTCAGAATGCGCGGGCTGTGAATGCTGCGCAGGGCAAACGAGTCCACGTTGTCAAAGTTGCTCAGGGTGTAGGCGGGTAGCACGGCGTGGCCCAAGCCCTCTTTCACGAGGTTGAGAATGGCGTTCAGGCCATCCACCTCCAGGCTGATTTGCGGTTTGCGGCCAATTCCCTTCAATTCGCCTTCAATCAGAATGCGAAAGGCATTGGGGCGGCTCGGCAAAATCAGCGGCAGTTTGGCGACTTCATCCAGCGTGATCGGGGTGTTTGTTTGCGGGCTGGTTGCAGCGTCAGCCATGGGTTTCATGGCTTTGCTGGGCTTGGCTGAATTTACCGCCTTCAAATGCGGCACTTTGGCATGCACCGGTTCTGCGGAGGTGTGGGGCGATATCAGCACCAGTTCTTCGGTGTGCAGCGTTTTCATTTCAAGCTCTGGCGACTTGTCGGGGTTGTAAAGCAGGGCCATGTCGAGGTTGCCCACCCGAAGTCCTTCAAACATCAACACTGAAAAGCCTTCGGTCAATGTCAGTTGCGCCAGCGGCAGCGCTTTTCGAAACGCGTGGGTGAGGGGCACTGTGATCAGTTTGCTCAAGCTCGGTGGCAGCCCGATGGACACCCTGCCGGCCAAGGCGCCGCGCGCTGCACCCAGCTCTTCGCGGGCCAAGGCCACTTGGTGCAAGATGCCACGGCCATGCTCCAGCAGCAATTTGCCTGCTTCGGTGGGAGTCGCGCCGCGGCCATTGCGTGTCAGCAAGTTTTGGCGCAGTTCCACTTCAAGCAGGCGAATTTGCCGGCTCAAAGCGGGTTGCGCAATGTCCAGCGCGAGGGACGCGCGGGTGAAACTGCCGAGTTCGGCCACGCGCACGAAGTATTCAAGTTGCTTCAGATCCATTGAAATTTATGGGTTAATTCGGTATACCTTGGCTTCTATTATGCCGAAATGCGATATCTGATAGAAACCCCCGCACCTTGGCCCAAGCCGGGGCTGTGGGCACAATCACCGTTATGTTTTACGCCGACTCTGACCTGCCATGACGACCGAAATCAAAGGCATTTCTTCCATGGCCACGCGCCAATTGCTGGCCGAATTGCTGGAAGGCTTTCACCAGCAGTCGCTGATCAAGGTCGCTATTGAATCCGTGGGCGGGGTGGATGCGGCCAAGCGCGTGCAAGCGGGTGAAGCGTTTGACGTGGTTATCCTCGCATCCGACGCAATCGACAAGCTCATGGCAAGCGGCAAGCTGATGCCAGGCTCTAAGGTGGACTTGGTACGCTCGGGTGTCGCGGTGGCTGTGCGCAGCGGTGCGCCTGCACCCGATATTTCGACTGAAGCCTTGCTGCGCGCCGCTGTGTTGGCGGCGGGCAGCATCAGCTATTCGACTGGCCCAAGCGGCGTGGCGCTGGCCCGCTTGTTTGAAGCGTGGGGCATTGCTGAGGAGATTCAGGGCCGCGTCAAACAAGCCCCGCCCGGCGTCCCGGTCGGCACGCTGGTCGCGCGGGGTGAGGTCGAATTGGGTTTTCAGCAGTTCAGTGAATTGCTGCACCTTTCTGGTATCGATGTGCTGGGCCCGCTGCCAGCTGCCATTCAGATCATCACCACGTTTTCTGCCGCGGTGTGTGCAAACTCCAGCCAGGCTAATGCCGTGCGCACTGTGTTGAACTACATGAATTCGCCCGATGCTGCAACGGCCAAGCGAAACCAGGGCATGGAACCTATTTGAACCCGAGGAGACAACAATGAGCAAAACCAAACCTATCATCATCGACTGTCACGGCCACTACACCACGGCCCCTAAAGCGCTGGAGAACTGGCGCAATCAGCAAATTGCTGGCATCAAAGATCCCACGATGATGCCCAAAGTGGCCGATCTAAAAATCAGCGACGACGAGCTGCGTGAAACCATCATCCAAAACCAGCTCAAGCTGATGAATGAGCGGGGCAGCGACCTGACCATCTTCAGCCCACGCGCTAGCTTCATGGCGCACCACATTGGCGATTTCAATGTCTCTAGCACTTGGGCGGCCATTTGCAATGAGCTTTGCTACCGCGTCGCACAGCTCTTCCCCGACAACTTCATTCCCGCAGCCATGCTGCCGCAAAGCCCCGGTGTCGACCCCAAAACCTGCATCCCCGAGCTGGAAAAGTGCGTGAAGGAATACGGCAACGTCGGCATCAACTTGAACCCCGACCCTTCAGGCGGCCACTGGACGTCGCCGCCTTTGAGCGACAAACACTGGTACCCCATTTACGAGAAGATGGTGGAGTACGACATTCCCGCCATGATCCATGTCAGCACCAGTTGCAACGCCTGCTTTCACACCACAGGCGCGCATTATTTGAATGCCGACACCACTGCCTTCATGCAGTGCTTGACCAGCGACTTGTTCAAAGACTTCCCCACGCTTCGCTTTTTGATTCCGCATGGCGGCGGCGCGGTGCCCTACCACTGGGGGCGTTTCCGTGGCTTGGCGCAAGAGTTGAAAAAGCCCTTGCTGGAAGAGCACCTGCTGAATAATATTTTCTTTGACACCTGCGTGTACCACCAGCCCGGTATTGACTTGCTCAACACCGTGATCCCAGTCAAAAACGTGCTGTTTGCCAGTGAAATGATTGGTGCCGTGCGGGGGATTGACCCGCAAACCGGCAACTACTACGACGACACCAAGCGCTACATCGAAGCCTCCAAAATTCTGAGCAACGATGACCGCTATCAGATTTACGAAGGCAACACGCGCCGCGTCTTCCCACGGCTGGATGCCGCATTGAAATTGAAAGGTAAATGACATGACCACCCTCGGAATCGTTAAACGCAACTTCGTTCGCGCCGACAAGGCCGCCGTGGCCCAACTCGCCAAATTTGGCGTGGCCACCATCCACGAAGCCCAAGGCCGGGTGGGTTTGATGCGGCCCTACATGCGCCCCGTTTACCCCGGTGCCAAAGTCTGCGGAACGGCTGTCACCGTACTGACCCACCCCGGCGACAACTGGATGCTGCACGTCGTAGCCGAGCAGATTCAGCCCGGCGACGTGGTGGTGCTGGCTTGCACGTCAGACAACAACGACGGCATGTTTGGCGACCTGTTGGCCACGTCGTTCCAGGCGCGTGGCTGCGCAGGCCTAATCAGCGACACCGGCGTGCGCGATGTGAAAGACCTCACGTCGATGAATTTTCCGGTGTTCGCCAAATCCATCCACGCCAAGGGCACCATCAAGTCCACACTCGGTTCAGTCAACATCGCCGTGGTCTGCGCGGGCGTTAACGTGAACCCCGGAGATGTGATCATTGCTGATGACGACGGCGTGGTGGTGGTGCCCGCAGCCGACGCCCAAAAAGTGGCCGATGCCTCCCAAGCCCGCGAAGATCTTGAAGGCGAAAAGCGCGCCAAACTGGCTGCTGGCGTGCTGGGGCTAGACATGTACAACATGCGCGAACCGTTGGCCAAAGCTGGTCTAAAATACATCGACTGAAGGGTTGAAATGACCAAACCCACATCTGGTGATTTCACCAAAACCGCAGGCTGGATGGACTGGTACACAGGCCCCACGAAGCCCAAGTTCAAACTGCCCGCAGGCGCGGTCGACGCCCACTGCCACGTGTTTGGCCCCGGTGCAGAATTTCCCTACGCGCCTGAGCGCAAGTACACGCCTTGTGATGCGTCCAAAGAGCAGCTTTATGCCTTGCGCGATCACTTGGGGTTTGACAAAAATGTGGTGGTGCAAGCCACCTGCCACGGGGCCGACAACCGCGCCATGATGGATGCGCTGATTCATTCAAAAGGCAAAGCGCGTGGTGTCGCCACCGTTAAACGCAGCGTGACCGATAGCGAATTGCAAGCCATGCACGCAGCGGGGGTGCGCGGCGTGAGATTTAACTTTGTCAAGCGCTTGGTGGACTTCACACCCAAAGACGAGTTGATTGAAATTGCCAATCGTATCAAGCCGCTGGGGTGGCACGTCGTGATCTATTTTGAAGCGGTCGATTTGCCTGAATTGTGGGATTTCTTCACCACTTTGCCGACAACGGTAGTGGTCGACCACATGGGCCGACCCGACGTGAGCAAGCCAGCGGATGGCCCCGAGTTTGCTCTTTTTGAAAAATTCATGCGCGAGCACCCCAATGTCTGGAGCAAGGTGAGCTGCCCAGAGCGCTTGTCTGTTACCGGCCCTAAAGCCCTGAATGGCGAGCAAAATGCCTACAAAGATGTGATTCCCTTTGCACGGCGCATCGTTGAGCAGTTTCCGGATCGGGTTTTGTGGGGCACTGACTGGCCGCACCCGAACCTCAAAGACCACATGCCGGATGACGGCCTGCTGGTGGACTTTATTCCGCACATCGCAACCACGGCCGAATTGCAGCAAAAACTGTTGGTGAGCAACCCAACGCGACTTTATTGGTCCTGACCCAGGAATTCTCATGTCCCTAGACAAACCTTACCTTGACGTCCCCGGCACCACTATTTTTGACGCCGAGCAAAGCCGCAAGGGCTCCCACCTCATCAACCCAATCAACCCAATCAACCCAATCAACCCAATCAACCCAATCAACCCAATCAACCAACCGACATCCTTGGATGGTTTCATTGCGTGTTTCTCATCAATACGTGAACTAGTAGTAGCAGTAGTAAGCAGTAGTATAGAACAGCCATAAGC
>JANPCR010000217.1:0-4044 GCA_031431035.1 Rhodoferax sp. | reverse complement strand
TGGCAAAAAATTGTGCGCGAGGTGTTTCGCCACGACACTTACTTTTTGTCGGCTCACAAGGGCGACACCCTGGTTGGCGTACTGCCACTGGCCCACGTCAACAGCTGGTTGTTTGGTAACTCCCTGATTGCGTTGCCCTTTGCCGTGTACGGGGGAGTGGCGGTGACCGACCCGTTGGCTGTTGAAGTGCTGGAGCTCGAAGCCCAAAAAATCGCCAAACGTTTAGGAGTTGACCACCTGGAGCTTAGAAACGTAGACAAGCGCCATGACGACTGGCCCACTCAGGATTTGTACGTCACCTTTCGCAAAGAAATTTTGGCGGCAGAGGAGGCCAATATGCTGGCCATTCCACGCAAGCAGCGCGCTATGGTGCGCAAAGGTATCAAAAACGGGCTGGTCAGTGAAATTGACACGCAGATTGATCGTTTTTTTAGTCTTTACGCCGACAACGTCCACCGCCACGGCACACCCGCCATGCCCAAGCGTTATTTTCAGGCTTTGCAACAAGAATTTGCTACCAATTGCGAGATTTTGACTGTGACCGGGCCTGATGGTCGCTTGCTCAGCTCGGTCCTGAGTTTTTACTTTCGCGATGAGGTTTTACCGTATTACGCGGGAGACGATGAATCTGCCCGCGACTTGGCAGCCAATGACTTCAAGTACTGGGAGTTGTTGCGCCGCGCCTGTGCCAAAGGCTTGAAAGTATTTGACTACGGCCGCAGCAAGCAGGGCACCGGCTCATACGCCTTCAAGAAAAACTGGGGCTTTGAGCCGCGCCAGTTGAACTACCAATATTGCCTTTACAAACACGATGCCATTCCGCAAAACAACCCATCCAACGCCAAGTACAAGTTGCTGATTGAAACCTGGCGGCGCATGCCGATTGGGCTGGCCAATTGGCTGGGGCCCTTCATTGTGCGCAACTTGGGCTGACCGTTGCCATGGCCAATGTTCTTCTGCTGGTTCACCGGCTGCCCTATCCGCCGAACAAGGGCGACAAGGTGCGCTCGTACCATTTGTTGAAGCATTTGGCAAAAAACCACCGGGTCTTTTTGGGGACGTTTGTGGATGACCCAGCAGATGAAATTCATGTGGAAACGGTGCGCAAGCTCTGTTTTGAATTGCATGCGGCCAAGCTCACTCCCGCGCTGCAAAAGGTTCGCAGCTTGTCTGCAATATTGACTGGCCAAGCTCTGTCCTTAAATTACTACCTCAATGCCGGGCTGAAAGCCTGGGTGGGGCAGGTCTTTGCCGCGCAAAAGATCGACGCCGTGGTGGTGTTTTCATCGGCCATGGGTCAGTATGCACAAAACAGCGCAGGGGCTGCATTGCTGGTCGATTTTGTCGACGTTGACTCGGCCAAATGGACGCAATATGCGCCCAACCACCGCTGGCCGCTGTCTTGGGTTTATCAGCGCGAAGGCAAAAAGCTGCTTGAATACGAGCGCAAGTTGGCTCTGCAGTCCAACCGATCTTTTTTTGTAACAGACAACGAAGTTCAGCTTTTCAACCAGGCAGCGCCCGAGTCCACTGGCAAGGTCGAGGCCATGTGCAACGGCGTAGATTCAGACTTTTTCGCCCCCGACTCAAAGCGCCAAAATCCTTACTTGCCAGGTTTGGCTGAGGCAAATGGCGCTGTGGTGGTCTTCACCGGGGCCATGGACTATTGGCCCAATGTTGACGCGGTGACCTGGTTTGTCGCAGACATCTTGCCAGCATTGCGCAGGTCACACTCCGGTCTGCGTTTTTACATTGTGGGGCGCAGCCCAACGCCTACTGTGGCGGCGCTGGCCGCCCAAGATGTGGTGATCACAGGCACGGTCGATGACGTTCGTCCTTACCTACAATATGCGGATGTGGTGGTGGCACCCTTGCGATTGGCCCGTGGCATCCAAAACAAGATTCTGGAGGCCATGGCCATGGCCCGACCCGTGGTCGCGTCTGTCTCATGCGTGCAAGCCATCAGCGCGCTGCTAGACAACGAGGTGCTGCAGGCGAACACTGCGCAAGAATTCGTAACTCAGGTTGAAGCCCTTTTGGGCAATTCTCAGCAACGAGAGCACATTGGCTTGGCAGGAAGGCACAGAGTTTTGAACGATTACAGCTGGTCCGCCCATCTTGGCAAAATCGACAAGCACCTGTCTGGTTCGGTCAATGTGGTCCAAAAGGTGGCTGCATGAGCGCTGACCTTCAAATGCCTTCCGCAAAGTTAGAGCAAGCTTCGGGGCGCATCACGTGGCGTTGGGCGCTGACAGCCTTGGCGGTTCTGATCGGGCTGACCATTTTCCTGTACTGGCAAACGGCCAGCACTATCGTTTTGATTTGGTCGCGGTCAGAAACCTTCACCCACGGGTTTTTGGTGCCACCAATCTCGGCCTGGCTTATTTGGCGACAGCGCGATGTGCTGTCGCGCATGGCCCCCAAGCCCAGCCTTTGGGCGCTTGTTTTGCTGGCAGGCGCAGCACTGGCCTGGCTTTTGGGTGACTTGTCTGCCGTCAACGCCCTGACTCAGTTGGCCTTGGTGGCGATGCTGGTTTTGCTGGTACCAACTTTGCTGGGCTGGCAAATCACCCGCACGATCATTTTTGCCTTGGGCTTTTTGTTTTTCGCGGTGCCCATCGGCGAATTTGCCATGCCGCAGTTGATGGTTTGGACGGCCGACTTCACGGTTGAAGCCCTTCGCCTGAGCGGCATTCCGGTCTACCGCGAAGGGCTGCAATTTGTCATTCCATCGGGCAACTGGTCGGTGGTAGAGGCCTGCAGCGGTGTTCGCTATTTGATTGCCTCGGTCACGGTGGGCACCCTGTTTGCCTATTTGAATTATCAGTCGACGCAACGTCGCCTGCTTTTTGTGGCAGTTTCTTTTCTGGTTCCGGTGCTGGCCAATTGGCTTAGGGCCTACATCATTGTGATGTTGGGGCACTTGTCAGGCAACAAACTGGCCACGGGCGTGGACCATTTGGTTTACGGCTGGGTGTTTTTCGGCGTGGTGATCATGTTGATGTTCATGATTGGGGCGCGTTGGGCCGAGCCTGATCAACCCAAAGCCTTGACCAATGCGAACGCTGCCAACCCGAGCTCAGGCGGGTCGCTAACCGGTTTTGGCTTGTCGGCTGCGTGCTTTGCAGCGCTGGTTAGCTTGCCGCATTTTATTTTGGCTTCCATTGAGCGCTCTGAAAGCGCGGTGACGGGCCAAATCCAACAACCCTTGAAGCTTTCAGCAGACTGGCCCTCAACCCCAGCCTTTGCTGTGGTCTTCAAACCTGGCTTTCAAAACCCGTCTGCCGAGGTCAACTCAGGGTTTAGCAATCAAGGCGGCCAGGTCGGACTGTATTTGGGCTACTACCAACAGCAAACATATGACCGCAAGATGGTCAGTTCCACCAACGTGCTGGTGGGCAGCAAGGACAGTAACTGGGCTTGGGTTAAAAATTCTCAACGCAGCGTCGTCGTACAAGGCAAACCTGTCACGCTGCGGTCAGTCGAGTTGCGTGGAACAGCGCCTGCAGGTCAATCAGCCGATCTGCGGCTCATTGCGTGGCAAATATACTGGGTAAACGGAACTTTGACCGCCAGCGATTACCTTGCCAAAGTTTATAGTTCGGTCTACCGACTTTTGGGGCGGGGCGATGATTCAGCCGTGATCGTGGTTTACACAACCCGTGACCCGGGCAGCGCGGCTGGAGCACCTGAAGCCACTTTGCAGCGATTTCTGGATGCGAACTATGACCAGATCAACAAAACGTTGGCCTCAGCGAGGCGGCCAAAATAGCCGGATTGCTGAGCCAGCGAGTGGGCTGATTGTTTTGGCTGGTATGCCGATTCGCCCGACTTGTTAACTTTGAATGCGATGGAGAAATTGAAATGACCGTGGTTGCAGTGATTGGTTTGGGCTATGTGGGCTTGCCATTGGTAATTGAATTTGGCAAGCACTTTCGCACGATCGGCTTCGATATTGCGATGTCCAAAGTCGAATCCTGCTTGAAGGGTGTTGACCCTTCGCGCGAGTTGTCAGACGAAGAAATGCGCGCGTCGCCCCATGCT
>JANPCR010000216.1:0-14894 GCA_031431035.1 Rhodoferax sp. | reverse complement strand
ATTTGGTATCGTTCGTCTTGGGTCAGGTGTGTGTAGTTCAAAGTGCTTCTCGCAGACTGGTAGGTCAACAAGAAGCAATCCTATGCGCCCTTGACCCACCTGTTTCGGGGGTGTTGCACTTCGTACTGGAATCCAAGATTCCTAATTTGACCCGCAAAGCCTCCAACAGGCCATATTTACCACAATTGTGGTAAATATGGCCTATTTTCATTCAAGCTGCCAACTCCAAGGCTTGCCGCGTCCGTTTTCGCTTCTGCCCGATAGCGTCTATCAATCAATTAGTCAATTCCAATTGGCCTAAATTATAGTTATTTACTAACATTACATCTCAGCCAATACAAAACAGCTATCACTCTATACCCACGAAAGACCCACATGACCCACAGCCCAACCGCTCCCCAGCGCCCCGAAATCAAAACTATCGCCAACCTTGAATCGGCATTTGCAGGCGAATCCATGGCGCACATCAAGTACCGCTATTTCGCCAAACTGTGTCGCGAAGCGGGCGACGAAGCCACCGCCCGCACCTTTGAAGAAACCGCCGACCAAGAGGTCATGCACGCCTTTGGCCACCTGGATTTGCTGTACCCCAAGGCCACCTTCACGCCCGCCCGCGCCTTGCAAATCGCAATTGACGGCGAAACCTACGAGTACACCGAGATGTACCCCGGCTTTCGCAAAACCGCCGAAGCCGAGGGCAATGCCGCCGCAGTGGCTGAGATGGACGACCAGATTGCCGAGTCACGCGAGCACGCCGCCCAGTTCAAAGCGACGCTGGAAAAAGCCCAAAAGCGTTTCGCCGCGCTGGCCAAGGTTGAAGAACGCCACGCCAACCACTACATGAAACAATTGGCTAAAGTGCTGGCCTGACGCGCACGTTTGACGCGCTGAACTGACGTGCTGAACTGACGTGCTGATCGGCTTGCCTCCTGGCACCCTGACACCCCGACATCCTTTTTTTGATTGAAGAACACCATGAAAACTTACCTTTGCATCGTTTGCGGATTTGTCTATGACGAAGCCGATGGCCGCCCCGAAGATGGCATTGCCGCGGGCACCCTGTGGGCCGACGTGCCCAGCACTTGGTCCTGCCCCGAATGCGGCGTGGCCAAGGCGGATTTTGAGATTGTCGAACTGTAAAACATGACCCCCACGCTCCACCGTTTCACGGGTTGCTGCCCCCCGAGGAGGCTAATTTTCCTTGGGGCGGCCCTGCGGAAATTGTCGCCCCCACGCTCCACCGCTGCGCGGGTCGCTGCCCCCCGAGGGGGCTAATTTTCCTTGGGGCGGCCCTGCGGAAAATTGTTACCCCACGGTAGTCCAAAGGTCTGGCCCCCTGCCCCCTGCCGCCTGCACCCCCCGTCCAGGCTGGGCTGAGGAGCGCAGAATTCAGCGGAACAGGGCTTGCGACTGTCTGAGCAAAGCGAGTTTGAGCAAGCCCCCGCTGAATTCGAGCACCGCAAGTTGCCCGAAGCGTCAGCGTAGGGACCCAGACTGTCGGGTCGCCTTTCTTTTGCTTACTTTTCTTTGGCGAAGCAAAGAACAAGTGAGTCGCCCGCCGGGGCGAAACCCGGCAATCCCCTGCTGGCAAGCGCAATCCCAAAACTCGTCCAAACCTAGCGCCGACCCGAGGACCCTATCCCACTCTGCCGCCGCCACTCAAATTACGTACATTCACTCACTAGGGTTTTCCCTTTGCAGGGGTAGAGCAGGCCTACAATCATCTTCCCAAAATAGGCCCAAAGCCCATTCAAATCATGGCCAAACCAATGGCCGGAGACAAGATATGCCACAAACCAGCGCCAAAACCGAGCAACAACAAACCGACCTGCGCCGCGCCGCGCTGGAATACCACCAGTTCCCCACGCCCGGCAAAATCGCCATTGCAGCGACCAAGCAGTTGGTCAACCAGCATGACTTGGCGCTGGCCTATTCACCCGGTGTGGCGGCCCCTTGCGAAGAAATCGTCAAAGACCCCAACAACGCCTACAAATACACCAGCCGGGGCAACCTGGTCGCGGTCATTACGAACGGCACGGCGGTGCTGGGCCTTGGCAACATTGGCCCGCTGGCAGCCAAGCCTGTGATGGAGGGCAAAGGCGTTTTGTTCAAAAAGTTCGCTGGCATTGACGTGTTTGACCTGGAAATCAACGAGCGTGACGACCTGGACAAGCTGGTCGACATCATTGCGTCGCTTGAACCCACATTTGGCGGCATCAATTTGGAAGACATCAAGGCACCCGACTGCTTTTATGTCGAGCGCAAGCTGCGCGAGCGCATGAAGATTCCGGTGTTTCACGACGACCAGCATGGCACCGCCATTGTGGTGGGAGCAGCGATTTTGAATGGCCTCAAGGTCACGGGCAAAGACATTAAAAAGGTCAAGCTCGTGACCTCGGGCGCGGGTGCTGCGGCGCTGGCTTGCTTGGGCTTGCTGGTCAAAATCGGCATGCCGCGTGAAAACATATTTGTCACCGACTTGGCAGGCGTTGTGTACGAAGGCCGTACCGAGCTGATGGACGCCGACAAAATTGTATTTTCCCAAAAAACCACCGCCCGCAGCTTGGGCGAAATTATTGAAGGCGCTGACATCTTTTTGGGCCTGTCGGCTGGTGGCGTGCTGAAAAAAGACATGGTTGCCAAGATGGCCGCCAAGCCGTTGATTCTGGCGTTGGCCAACCCTAACCCCGAAATCAGCCCGGAAGACGTCAAGTCCGTGCGCAGCGACGCGATCGTGGCCACGGGCCGCACCGACTACCCCAACCAGGTTAACAACGTTCTGTGCTTTCCTTACATCTTCCGGGGTGCGCTGGATGCGGGCGCGTCCACCATCACGGTTGAGATGGAAATCGCCGCCGTTCACGCCATCGCCGAACTGGCGCAGGCCGAGCAAAGCGAAGTGGTGGCCGCCGCTTATGCGGGCGAGCAGTTGGCGTTTGGCCCCGAGTACTTGATTCCCAAGCCGTTTGACCCGCGCTTGATGATGAAAATTGCACCCGCTGTTGCCAAAGCAGCGTTTGAAAGTGGCGTGGCCCTTCGCCCGATCACCGACATGGCGGCTTACGTGGAGCGTTTGCAAAGCTTTGTGTACGCGTCTGGCACCACCATGAAGCCCATTTTCACAGCGGCCAAAAAAGCCCTGAAAAAGCGCGTGGCCTACGCGGAAGGCGAAGAAGAGCGCGTTTTGCGCGCCGCCCAAATCGTGGTGGACGAAGGTTTGGCACGCCCCACCCTGATTGGCCGCCCAACAGTGATCGCCCAGCGCATTGAAAAATTTGGTCTGCGCCTGAAAGAAGAGCTGGATTACGACGTGGTCAACGTCGAGCAAGACCACCGCTACCGCGACTTTTGGCAAACCTACCACCGCATGACCGAGCGCCAAGGCGTGACCGCGCAGGGTGCCAAAATTGAAATGCGCAGGCGCCTTACCCTGATTGGCTCGATGCTGTTGCACAAAGGCGACGTGGACGGCCTGATTTGTGGCACTTGGGGCACCCCCACAGTGCATTTGCACCATGTTGACCAAGTGATTGGCCGCCGCGCAGGCGTGCAAACCTATGCCTGCATGAATGGGCTGATGTTGCCCGACCGCCAGGTGTTCTTGGTCGATACCCACGTCAACTACGACCCCACGGCCGAGGAACTGGCTGAAATCACCACCATGGCGGCTGAAGAAATGATGCGCTTTGGCATTCGACCCAAGGCCGCCTTGCTGTCGCATTCCAACTTTGGCAGCAGCAACCAGCCCAGCGCCCTCAAAATGCGCCGCGCCCTCGAATTGCTGCGCGTTCAGACTCCATGGCTTGAAGTGGACGGTGAAATGCACGGCGATGTGGCCCTGGACGGCGCGGCCCGCGCGGCCACCATGCCCAACAGCACGCTTGAAGGCGACGCGAATCTGTTGGTACTTCCCAACATTGACGCCGCCAACATTGCTTACAACCTGCTCAAAACCGCTGCGGGCGGCAACATTGCCATTGGGCCTGTATTGCTGGGTGCCGCCAAACCGGTGCACATTTTGACTGCCAGCACCACCGTTCGGCGCATTGTGAACATGACTGCCTTGACTGTGGCCGACGCCAACGCCAGCCGCCAGTGAGATTGGTGGTGCTTGCCTAAATTTTGGGCAAGCTATTGCGTTTTTTCCTCAAATACGCGACACTCAATAGCTTGACGGTTTCGGGTTTACCCGAAGTCACTTATTCAGATTTGCATGAGGTGTCTTCTTGGTTGGAAAAGCGGTATTCAAGTCGTGGAGCAACATATCGTGCGCCGTAGCGCTTAAGTTAGCGCTCACTGGTGTATTGCTTTCTGTGCTGGGCACGTCTAATTTGGCGTTGGCCAAGGCACCGCAGCAGCAAGACAGCTTGGGTACGATTTCACTGGCTGAATTGCCAGCCCAAGGTCAGCAAACTTACGAGAAAATTCACCAAGGTGGCCCTTTTTCATATGAAAAAGATGGGACTGTATTTGGTAACCGGGAGCGATTGCTCCCCTCAAAAGTTCGCGGTTATTACCGCGAATACACGGTGAAGACCCCAGGGTCGCGTAACCGGGGAACCAGGCGCATTGTGTGTGGTGGGCAAGCCAAGGCACCTGACACTTGTTATTACACGGCCGATCACTATGCGAGTTTTCGCAAGATTCAGCCTTGATTAACGTTTTTTGTTATTTAAGAAAGTGAAGTGGGAGCAACTATGCCTCTTCGTAAAGAAACCCCCGTGCTGCGCAGCAGCATACCGGCTGCGCCACCAGGTGCCGCTGTAACCACCAGCGCGACCCCCAGCACTGCGGCAAGTACTGGCGCCCCGCTTCGTGCAACGTCCGACACGCCGCTCAAAGGTGTTCGCACCAATATCGTGCAGTCGATTCGTGCGTTTCGTGTGCAAGACTTGCAAGATGCCGCTATTCACCTGGGTCAGCACTTTTTGTACGCCAACTTGGCCAACGCTCTGACCAAACAAGACGTTTTGGACATGATTGGCCAACAATTCATGCTGCCCGTGCACACCGGCAAAAACTTTGACGCGCTGTACGACAGCATCACCGACCCGGTGCACAAATCGGGCCCGCAGCCTGGCTTCATCGCTGTGCTGGAGCACATTCCCGCGAACGTCAAATTTGACAAAGAAGCCCGCGAGCAGTTGCTGGACATATTCCGCGACGCCGCCGATTACTGGGGGGATCGAAAAATACCCTTCAGGTGCTTCTATTCTTTTCTGTAGCCCGTTCTGCACACACCAGCCAAGCAGAACGGGCGAACGAGGCAAAAAGCGACACACCAGCCGCTGATTCCTTGACAGGCATAGAGTTGACGACGGATTCGGCAGAAAAACTGCCCACGGACAAGCTGTTGGATGTTTCGGCATTTGCGTTGCGGATGAGTAGTCCGTTTAACGCCGGCTACTGGCTAGCCGCAGCCTGATTTCGATGCAATATCAACGCGATACGGCGTTGCGGCTCCTGGCCGTGCTAATCGCACTGTCTGCGTCACCGCGCCTTGTCTCGCGCTGATCTTGCATCGAAATGCGTCGTTGTCACTGACGATTCTTGAATACCAAGCCCGCTTTCGCGGGCTTTTTTATTGGGGCGGCCCGTTGAAATTAAGGGATTCAGCAAGTTGAAGGTATTCGTCGACGGGCACTTCTTCGGCGCGACGTTGAACATTGAAGTTACCGCTGAATCCTTTTTCCTCCAGCCACTTGCCCAGGGAGTGACGCAGTAATTTTCTGCGTTGGCTGAAGGCGACTCTCACCACTTCACTCAAACGATTCACATCCACTGACGCAAAGTCAGTGCGCGGCAGCATGCGAACAATTGCGCTATTGACTCTGGGCGGCGGGTCGAAGCTTTCTGGGGGCACAAACAGCACACTTTGCATCGCGTAGCGCCACTGCAACATCACGCTCAAACGGCCAAAATCTGAAGTCGCAGGCTTAGCCACCATGCGATCAATCACTTCTTTTTGCAGCATGAAGTGCTGATCTTCGATGGCGTTCACGTGCTCAAGCAAGTGAAACAAGATGGGTGTCGAGATGTTGTACGGCAGATTGCCAACAACCCGCAACTTTGGCGTCGCCATTTTTTGCGCCAACTCGGTGAAGTCCACTTTCAGCACGTCAGACTCAATCACATTTAATTTTAAGTTGGCGCGCAGTTTGACGGCGAGATCGCGGTCCAGCTCAATCACAGTCAATTGACCCAATCGCTCAACCAGCGGTCTTGTCAACGCTGCCAACCCGGGGCCGATCTCCACCATCGCCTGTCCCGGCTCAGGGGCAATCAGGGCAACGATGTCTTCAATGACACCGCCATCGGCCAGGAAATGCTGACCAAAACGCTTGCGCGGAATGTGCTTCACGAAGCCGCGAAGTTGTTGTCAACCGTCACAAGGTGGGGTCGCGTAACTCGACATAAGCGCGGCCTCGAACGTCTTGCGCCCAAGCGATATAGGCTTCGTCCAGCTTTTTCTCGCGCAATTGGCTGCGAATCGCCTCGCGTTGCTCACGCTCGGTCATGGGCACAGTGCGCCGCTCCGACAGCTGGATCAAATGCATTCCAAACCTCGAGATCAGAGGGTCACTGATTTGACCCGGAGAAAGCGTGTTCAAGACCGCTTCAAATTCTGGCACCAGTTGGCCCGGCACAGTCCAACCCAACTCGCCGCCCTGTGGCGCACTGCCGTCTTGCGAATTTTCGCGGGCCATTGCCTCAAAAGTGGCTTGCCCGGCCTCAATTCGGCGTTTGATACCGTTGAGTTTCTCGCGGGCCTGCGCCTCATTCAAATCCGGCGACGACCGCAGCAAAATATGGCGAGCCTTGCTTTGCATCACCGTCATGGCGCTTTGAGAACGCTTTTCTATCACCTTCAAAATATGAAAGCCAGCGCCTGAACGCTGCAAGTCTGATACTGCCCCTTCAGCCAAATTTTGTGTGGCAGTGATGAAAAGCGGTGGCAAGCGATCTTCGGTTCGAAGACCCAACTGGCCTCCGTTGGCACGGTCAGGCGAGTCAGACAGTTCACGCGCCAAGGCCGCAAAGTCTTCGCCCGCGCGGGCCCGGGTCAGCGCACTCTGCGCCTTGGCCTGCAGGGTGGCCACCTGTGCAGGCGAGGCAGAATCTGCAACCGCCACCAAAATTTGGGCAATGTTGATTTCCAGCGGACCGGCGTTCGCTAGGGGTGACCCGTTGCGGACGAATTGATCCACTTCAGCATCTGACACCCGCACCCGCGCGTCCACATCGCGTTCGCGAATTCGGGTCAAGGTGAGCTGGTCACGCAGTTGCTCCCGAAACTGCGCCAAACCCAGGCCGTCGGCTCTCAAGCGGCGGCGAAGTTCGGGCACATCAATTCGATTTTGCTGGGCGACATTGGTTTCGGCCACATCGACAGCAGCGTCGTCAATGCGAATACCTGTGTCGCGGGCCACCTGCAATTGCGCCTTGTCGTTGATCATGCGCTCCAACACTGCCTTGGTCAATTCAGCATTGCTGGGCGCTGGGCGACGTGCTTGCGCCAACTGCTGGGCCAGGCGTGCTGTTTCAAGCCGCACTTCGCCCTGCGTGATGGGTTCTGAGTTGACGATGGCAACAATAAAATCGGCTGGGCGCTGAGGGTCTGCGTTCACGGGCGCTGGCCGCGTGGAGCCAATGGATTGGGAGGGCAGGGGCCGCAAGCCTTGGGCCTGCACTTCACTGCTACCGGTGGCAGCCAATCCGGCAAGAAGGCCCAGGGCCAGGCTAGAAACTGACGCAGTGGCAATGGCAAAAACGCGGTAGGTCATGGTAAATCAATCGTAATTGCTGAAACGGCTGGGGACGCCTATTTGCTCACGCAAATACTGGTAGCGCGGGATATTATCCTTGAGGGACTTCAAAGGGTTGGCCCCAACCCGGGCGAAGCCCACAAATTCAAGCTGAAACATGATGCGCTGGTTGGCAGACACCAGACTGGTTTGCAGCTGCTCCACCACAAAGCGGGCCAGCCAGCAGCCCGCGTCGTATTCAAGCCCAATCACGGCATCCACCAGTTTGCGGTCTGCCAAGCTGAAATTGAGCCGACCCACGCTGTACCAGCGGCCGTCGCCCAGCCCACGGCCTTCGCCCAAGTCTTGTCCACGGTCGCCCCACAAGTCATTCAGGGGCCATTGCCAGCCAATGTCAATTTGCTCGCTCGAATCGCGTTGAAACCGGTAGGCGCCCGACACCACGCGGTAATTGCCCTGGTTGTAGCGGGCACCAATAGTGGCCCGGGTCGATTTTTCAGTTTTGGGGTTGAACTGGAAAGTGGAATCCAGCGACCACTGAGGGCTCCAATTCAGGCCCGCGCCCAAGAGCACGTCGCTAAAGCGCTCCACCACGGCGCTGCCACCGGGGAGGGTGACCAATTGATCCTCAAGGCGCAGGCGCTGTGCCAGCCCCAGGCGGGCAACTTCAGCGCCACTTTGCGGGTCAATCAAGCGGGTCGTCAAGCCCAGGGTCAGCAAGTTGTTGTCTGAAATGCGGTCGTTGCCCACGAAGGCGTTTTCAGTGAAGATGGTGGCAAAGTTGAAGTCGTTGGCGCCCGAGTCATAGTTGGGCAACAGGCCTTGATCGCGAAACGGTGTGGCGACATAAAAAATACGGGGCTCCAGTGTCTGCAAGAAATTTCGGCCAAAGTAGTCGGTTTCGCGTTCAAACACCAACCCGGAGTCCAGGCTGAAGGTGGGCACCACCCGGCTGGCTGACAGAGATCCATTTGCCAGTGGTGAATCAAATTCATAGCGCGTTGCATGCAACTGAAGTTTGGGGGTGACGTACCCGCTGGAATCTGCCCAAGTGCGGCTCAATTGCCCCAACGCAAAGCTTCGCACCGCGTTGGGTTGCCCGGTCAGGGTTCGATCCGCATCAAAGCGGGTGTGGTCTGCATCAACCGAGACATCAAAACCCGACACATTGCGGGCAAAGCGGCCCACCACTTGCGGCAAACGGTCGTAGGGCGGTGTGATGGGTGACGACACATCTTGCAGGGTTTGCCATTTCAGCGCCCGCACACTGGCAGAAAAGTCGCCTCGCGCCCAGGACACCGTTCCGTCGTTGGCGAGCAAGCGTTGGGTCAGGCTGGTGCTTGTGTCTCGGGTGAAGTCTTTCCAGTAGTTGTCATCGCTCACGCGGTTGAGGTTGAGGCTCAAACCCACACCGCCCACGGCTGCAAGCCCGGTGTTCAGTCGGCCCTGGTAGAGCGATGCCACGCTCCAGCGGTCGGCATTGCGCAGAGCGTCACCGGGCAACACGCTGGCGCGCACTTCACCTGAATAGTTGGCTTCCAAAAAACGGAATTCTGCTGCCAGATCGACCCCGCGTTTGGTCATTAAAGTCGGTGACAGCTTGGCATCGCGGTTGGGTGCGATATTCCAGTAATAGGGCACCGTGACCTGCGCACCGTTCAGGTTGTCCAACCCAAACGTGGGTGGCAAAAACCCCGATTTGCGCTGATCACTCAAAGGAAAACTGAGGTAGGGCACTGGCAAAATCGGCAAGCCCTTGAAGGTCAGCACCGCGCCTTGCGCCACGCCCACATCTTCTTCGTAGTCCAGACTCAGCGACGCCGTGCGCAGCAGCCAGTCTGGCATCCAGGCTGGGCCAGGCAGGAGCTTGCAGGTGGTGTAGGTAGCATTGGTGATGACCGCCCGTTGCTCATCCAAAAAATCAACCCGATCTGCTTGCCCGTGCCCGCCGCTTTGCAAAAACTGGTAGCGCGGCTGAATAAAAAACCCTTCAAACGCATCCACCTTGAGCTCAAGCAGCGGGCCTTCGTACACGCTGCCTGCGCGGTTGATGCGCACGTTGCCACGGGCTTTGGCCAGATCTTCGGGTTGGTAATGCTCCAGGCGGTCAGCCCGAATCACCATGTCACCGCGTCGCAACACAGCGTTGCCCTGAAGCACGGTTTCCAGGTCGGTGCGGCCAGTTAAATTGTCTCCGTAAAGAAAGGTTGGCAATGGCCCCGACTTGGATGAAGGCAGTTGCTCAGACAACTGCAGGCTGGGTTTCAGCAACAAAGGCGGCAAAGCTACGCCAGCGTCAGATTTGGGCGGGACGATGGGTTTGACTTGGCCCTGCGCCAGCCCGCAGCCCCAAGGAAGGCCAAAAACCAACACCAAGCTGGCGTAAAAAGATCGCGCAGTTCGCAAATTGAAAGGTCTTTGGGACAGACTGAAAAGTGGGAGCGCATGCATAGCTTTGTAGAATGGATTATCCATGAGCCCCGAAGGCCAGCGACCAGGCGGCGACCCGTTTGGCCTTTGGAGCCTTTTAGACCAGACGGAGCATTCCATTTCAAGCCAAGACACCCCTTTTCCACCGGTCATTTGGGCAAACCCCGAGCGAGCGAGCACCTTCAACCGCTGGCTTACCCGCCTGACAGTTGTCGAGCAATTGTTGCCCTCGACCCTCAGATTGGCTTCGGCTGATGCCAGTTTTCGCCGCTATCTGCGAATAGATTCAGCACAAGGGTCGCGCATCATCATGGATGCCCCGCCCGACAAAGAAGACAGCAAGCCTTTTGTCGACGTCGCCCGATTGATGCGCCAGGCAGGTTTGAGCGTGCCGGACATCTTGGCATGGGACGAGGCGCACGGCTTTTTGTTGCTCAGTGATTTGGGCGAAAAAACCATGATGCAGGAAATGGACTGCGACAACCCCATGGCCAACCATGCCACCTACATGGAGGCCGTTGACGTTTTGATCGCCTTGCAGTTGGCGTCCCAGCCTGGCATCTTGCCGACCTATGACGAGGCTTTGTTGAACCGGGAATTGGCGCTGTTCCCGGATTGGTACTTGGCCCGGCACCGGGGTGTGGTGGTTGAGGGTGATATTCGCAACACATTGGATGCGGCCTTCAAACACGTCGTTGCGCAAAACCTGGCCTGGCCCAGCGTCTATGTTCACCGCGACTTCATGCCTAGAAATCTGATGCGGTGCCCCGTCGTGTCGAGTGAACTGCCGCCGCTTTCGCTTGGCGTGCTGGACTTTCAAGACGCTGTGTATGGCCCCATCACCTACGACATTGCCAGTCTGATGCGCGATGCGTTTTTAAGCTGGGAAGAAGACTTCGTGCTCGATATCACCATCCGCTATTGGGAAAAAGCCCGCAAAGCCGGTTTGCCAGTGGGTGACGATTTTGGAGAGTTCTACCGCGGCGTTGAATGGATGGGCCTGCAGCGCCACCTGAAGATTGCTGGTATCTTTGCCCGGCTGACCCTGCGCGACGGCAAACCGCAATATCTTGCCGATACACCCCGGTTCATCCATTACATTCGCTCAGCCTGCAGCCGCTACCGCGAACTCAAGCCCCTGCTTCGCCTCATTGACCGCGTTGAAGGGCTCGAGGCCATGACCGGTTTTGCTTACGGTCGCGTTTAAGCCCAGGCATGCCGCGTTTTTATTGCCCCCTGCCCCTGGCAACCGGCCAAGCGCTCGCCTTGCCTGCAGGTGCTGCACGTCACGTGCAAGTGCTGCGACTTCAACCGGGCAGCGGCATCACGCTATTCAACGGGCTGATGCCTTTTTGGGGTGAATTTGACGCCACCGTCTTGCGTATGGGGCGAAGCGACGTGGAGGTTGAAATCGGCGCGCACCACCCGATTGAGCGCGAATCCGCCCAAGTGGTTCATTTGGCTTTGGGAATGCCCGCCAACGACCGCATGGACTGGCTGATTGAAAAAGCCACCGAACTGGGTGTGGCCAGCGTCCAGCCACTCACCACAGACCGCAGCGTGCTGCGTCTTTCGGGTGACCGTGCGGACAAAAAGCAGGCCCATTGGCAGAGCATTGCGATTGCTGGGTGCGAGCAGTGCGGGCGCAATCGCGTCCCTACCGTGCACCCGGTCCTGACATTGGCGCAGTGGCTCAAACAAGCTGCCGACGCTCGTGGCAGTGCCCTGCACTATTTGCTTTCGCTTGCCGAAGGCAGTCTGGTGCTTCAGGATCGCATTACCAGTCAATTTTCAACGCAGCCGTCAAAACCAGTCACCTTTTTATCTGGCCCCGAAGGTGGTTTGAGTTCCGCCGAGGAATCCGCAGCTTTGGCCAACGGGTTTCAAGCGGTCACCCTCGGCCCGCGCGTGCTGCGCGCCGAAACAGCCGCGCTGGCGGCCCTTACACTGCTTGTATGAACAAAAACCTGTGGCTGGTATGAACCGAAACCTATGGCTTCTGGCAGTTTGCCAAGGACTTTTTTTGACCAACAACGTGGTCTTCATTGCCATCAACGGTTTGGTGGGCTTGAGTTTGGCGCCACTGGGCTGGATGGCCACCTTGCCGGTCATGGGCTACGTGGTGGGCGGCGCTTTGTCTACCGGCTTGGTCGCCAAGTCGCAATCGCGCTTTGGCCGCCGCACGGCTTTCCAAATTGGGCTGATGGTGGCCTTTGGGTCTGCTCTGTTGTGCGCCTATGCGGCCATCAACAAAAACTTTGGCTTGCTGTGCGCCGCCACGGTGATTGCAGGCTATTACAACGCCAACGCTAACTTGTACCGGTTTGCCGCCGCTGAACTGGCCAAGCCCGAATGGCGCGAAAAAGCGGTGTCTTTGGTGATGGCAGGCGGTTTGATTGGCGCTGTGTTGGGGCCAAATTTGGCGTCACAGACCCGCACCTTCACTGACGTACCTTTTGCAGGCGCTTACCTCGCACTGGCCGTGGTGGCCACACTGGCCATGCTGCTCATGAGTTTTGTGCAATTTGCGCCACCGCCCGTTAAAACGTCAACCAATGGCGGCCGGCCACTGTCTGTCATCATGCGCCAACCTGTTTTTATGGTCGCAGCCGCCAGCGGGGCATTGGGCTATGGCGTGATGAACCTGCTCATGGCCGCCACCCCCATTGCCATGCAGCAGTGCAAATTGCCATTTTCAGATGCCGCTTTGGTGTTGGAGTGGCACGTTATCGGCATGTTTGCACCTGGGTTCTTTACCGGGCACTTGATCAAACGCTTTGGCACCTTGCCCATCATGGCCATAGGCGTTGCGCTGAATGCGCTGTGTATCGCCATCGCCCTGTCGGGGGTCGATTTGCACCAATTTTTGGCCGCCCTGTTCTTTTTGGGGGTGGGCTGGAACTTCCTTTTTACTGGCAGCACCACCTTGTCATTGCAAACCTACACCCCCGAAGAAAAAGACCGCGCTCAGGGTGCTTTGAACTTTTTCGTCTTCGCCACAATGGCTCTCAGTTCGTTTTCATCCGGCGTGCTGGTCACCACCCAAGGCTGGACATTGCTGAACCTGGGCTCCATCTTGCCCGTGGTTTTGGTCGCCATCGCGCTGATCTGGCTAGCTTTACAGCAGCGGCGGGGGGCGGTTGCGGGGGTGGTTTGAGACTGGGCGACTGCACTGCAAGATTGGCGTTGGCTGACTTAAATGCTATATTTAGTATAGCAAACTATTGACATTATTCGGGAGCTAGAGGCAGATTTGATTGATATTTTGATCAAGATACTCGAAAATCGCTCAATTTAGTCAATATTTACCACAATTGTGGTAAATATTAAGAAGTTTGGATTAAACTCACATCAACAACCGCCCAGCCTTGAACCAGACAACTAGGTTCGGGCGGTCAATGCAATTCGTCCCTGCGCATGGGTGATTAATTGGCCACAGGCCACACAAGCCAGCACGGGTTGCAGCAATTTTTGGCAGGGGATGTGGCGTAATTTGACCGGTGAACGCACGCGATGGTCGATCCACTGGTCGGCCCAGACTTGAATGGCGATCAGGATGGCGTAGAAGTCACGCCCTTTGTCGGTCAGCAGGTACAGGCCTTTGCGCAGCGGTTCGTGTGCATCGCTGCGGCGTAGCAAGCCTTCTGCGACCAGTCGGCTTAGCCGGTCGGTCAAGATGTTGGTGGAAATTCCCAGGCGCGTACCAAAGTCTCCAAACTGACGCAGTCCAAAAAAGGCGCACACCAGAACTTCAATGCTCCACTTGTCGCCCAACACCGACAGCCCTTGTGCCAACGGCCCCTTCAATGTGCCTTCTGCCTGGGCGCAAGGGTCTTGGCGGGTGCGGCGCATCGCGGTGCTTTTGGAAGGCATTTGGGCCATTTCCCTTTGTCGCACCACGAGAGAAATGCTTTGGGCGGTGATGCCCTCTTGGCAGGCGGCGCACTTCAGGCGCACCCTATGGGACGGCGCTGGGCTGGGCGGTTGTAGCACGGGCAGCGCGACCGCACAACCCAAGTGCTCAACACTGACCAAGGTGTCGGTGCCTGCGCCATCGGGCCAGGCTTGCTCCCACGTTGCAAGTAACGCCAGCACGTCAAAAAGTGCCACGCCCATGTGCGTGAGGTGGTAGGCATGGCGCAGGGGCCTTCGCGAGTACGGGATGCGCACCAGCAAGCCGTCATCCGTCAACCGGGCCAAACGGGAACTGACCAAGCGGCTGGCCAGGCCAGTGCGGTCGCCAAACTCTGCATAGCGGCAGGCACCGCTGTGGGCATGCAACAGCACCAGCAGCGTGGCGCGGTCACACAACACCGCAGCCGCCTGGCGAACGGCAATCAGTGCAGCGTTGATCGCAACGAGACTCGGCTGCACCGATGTAGAGGGCAATGGGCCAGGCATGGGGGTGGGTGGGAACCGAAAGGATGTGGCTAAGGTGGTGAGTTTAAGTGCAAGCCCAAACCACTTGCGTTAAAGCAAAAACCATGTATTGATTAACAGTCTCTGGGGCGAAATTGCTGCTATCAACTTGAATTTATTTACTTGCATAGTGAGAGCTACATGCCTAAAATGAAAACCGATGCCGCTGCAACCGGGCCACTTTTAGGTCTGCGGCAGGCCGCCTTCAGCTCAAACTTAGTTCGATTCCAGTTCCACGCCAGACCAGGAGACTATTGATGAATACCGCCACCATCGCCA
>JANPCR010000215.1:0-7492 GCA_031431035.1 Rhodoferax sp. | reverse complement strand
CCACCCAAATATCGCCCAGCACCTCGTACAACATGCGGGCACTGCGCCCCGTGCGACGCTCACCGCGCAGTTGCAACACCAAGTGCCAAACCCGTTCGCCCAACAGGCGCATGACAATTTCGCGGTCTGAAAACGTCATGCGCCTGCTGGGTGAGCGGGTATGGGAAGTGGTGCTGCAACTGCGCGGTGAGCGCCGCACCGGGCGCAGTGCCCGCATGTTGTACGAGGTGCTGGGCGATATTTGGGTGGTGCAGCGCAACCCCTATTTGCAAGACGACCTGCTGGACAATCCCAAACGCCGCCGCCAGTTGGTCGATGCGCTCAAGCACCGTTTGGGCGAAGTGCAAAAGCGCCGCTCCCCGTTGCCTGAGCAGCCAGCCGACACCCTGCGCGATGCTTTGGTCGTCGAATTGCTGAAGGCCGCTGACGTGGCGGTGCAGCGTTTTGATGAGGCTTTTGACAAAGTGGCGGATTTGCGGCGCAAAACCCAGCGTTTGCTGAACCGACTGACGGCCAAAGACAATGTCAAATTTGACGCTCTAAGCCGTGTTTCGCACGTGACTGACGCCACCGATTGGCGGGTCGAGTACCCGTTTGTGGTGCTAACGCCCGACACCGAGGCTGAAATGGCGGGTTTGGTCAAAGGTTGCATTGAATTGGGGCTGACCATTGTCCCGCGCGGCGGCGGTACCGGTTACACAGGCGGCGCGGTGCCACTCACCTGGAAAAGCGCGGTCATCAACACCGAAAAGTTAGAGGCCATGAGTGAGGTCGAAATGATGACCTTGCCCGGAATGGACTACGCTGTGCCGACTATTTTTTCAGAAGCTGGGGTGGTGACCCAGCGCGTGGCCGATGCGGCCGAGCGCGGGGGCTTTGTCTTTGCGGTAGACCCCACATCGGCCGAAGCCTCGTGCATTGGTGGCAACGTGGCCATGAACGCGGGTGGGAAGAAAGCGGTTTTGTGGGGCACAGCGCTCGACAATTTGGCGTCTTGGCGCATGGTGACGCCTGAGGCCAAGTGGTTGGAGGTCACGCGGCTGAACCACAACATGGGCAAGATCCACGACACGCCCATGGCCAGTTTTGAGCTGAATTACTACAAAGCCGACGGCAAAACGCTTGAAAAAACCGAGCGCATGGATATTCCTGGCCAGAGCTTTCGCAAAGAAGGTTTGGGCAAAGACGTGACCGACAAGTTTTTGAGCGGTTTGCCTGGCATTCAAAAAGAAGGCTGTGACGGGCTGATCACCAGTTGCCGCTGGATCGTGCACCGCATGCCCACGCATGTGCGCACGGTTTGCCTGGAGTTTTTTGGCGATGCTAAAAACGCAGTGCCCAGCATTGTCGAGATCAAAGATTTCATGTTTGTTGAACAGAAGCGTTCGGGCATCTTGTTGGCGGGGCTGGAGCATCTGGACGACCGCTATTTGAAAGCGGTGGGTTACGCGACCAAATCGAAACGCGCCGTCACCACCAGCTCAGGCTTGCCCAAAATGGTCTTGTTTGGCGACATCGCCGGTGACGATGCCGATGCCGTGGCCCGCGCCACGTCCGAGGTGGTGCGCATTGCCAATTCGCGCAACGGTGAGGGCTTTATTGCGATCAGCCCCGAGGCACGCAAAAAATTCTGGCTGGACCGCAAGCGCACGGCGGCCATCAGCAAGCACACCAACGCCTTCAAAATCAATGAAGACGTGGTGATTCCGCTGCCGCGCATGGCCGAATACACCGACGGCATAGAGCGCATCAATATTGAGCTGAGCCTGCAAAACAAAATCAAGCTGTGCGACGCGCTGGATGAGTTTTTGTGCAACGGCAACCTGCCACTGGGCAAACACGAAGACTTGAACGAAGTCGCGTCGCCTGACCTTTTGGCCGAGCGCGTGGCGCAGGCGCTGGCCCTGCTTAGCGAAGTGCGCACCCTGTGGGCGGGCTGGCTGCAAAACGTAGAAACTCTGTTCCCCCAACTGCAAGACCACACCTTGCGTGCCAGTTGGAAAACTCAGTTGCGGGCACCGTTGGCGGGCATTTTCAGCGGTGCGGCATTCAAACCCATCTTGGATGAATGCAATGCCGTGCACAAAAAAGTGCTGAAAGGCCGCGTTTGGGCCGCCCTGCACATGCACGCGGGCGATGGCAATGTGCACACCAACTTGCCGGTGAACAGCGACGACTACGACATGCTGCAGTCGGCTCACGGCGCGGTGAAACGCATCATGGCACTGGCCCGGTCGCTGGACGGCGTGATTTCAGGCGAACACGGCATTGGCATCACCAAGCTGGAGTTTTTGAGCGACGCCGAGATCAAACCCTTTGCCGATTACAAAGCCCGCGTCGACCCTGAAGGTCGCTTTAACAAAGGCAAGCTGCTGCGGGTCGATGCGTCAAAGTCGCACAAACGACATGCTGATTTAACCAACGCCTACACCCCCAGTTTTGGCCTGATGGGGCATGAGTCGCTGATCATGCAGCAAAGCGACATTGGCGCGATTGCCGATTCGGTGAAAGACTGCCTGCGCTGCGGCAAATGCAAACCCGTGTGCGCCACCCACGTGCCGCGCGCCAACCTGCTGTACAGCCCGCGCAACAAAATTTTGGCAACTTCGCTCTTGGTGGAAGCCTTTTTGTACGAAGAGCAAACCCGCCGAGGCATCAGCCTGCGCCATTGGCAAGAGTTTGAAGACGTGGCCGACCATTGCACGGTGTGCCACAAGTGTTTGAGCCCGTGTCCGGTGGACATCGACTTTGGCGAAGTGTCCATGAACATGCGCAATTTGCTGCGCAAAATGGGCCAAAAGTCGTTCAGACCCGGCAACGCGCTGGCCATGACGTTTTTGAACGCCACCAGCCCGCAAACCATCAAGCTGATGCGCACGGCCATGGTGGGCGTGGGCTTCAAAGCCCAGCGCCTGGCCAACCAGGTGCTGCGCCTGGCCGCCAAAAAGCAAACCAGCCAGCCGCCAGCCACGCTGGGGCCTGCCCCCATCAAAGAGCAGATCATTCACTTCATCAACAAAAAGATGCCCGGCGGCTTGCCCAAAAAGACCGCCCGCGCTTTGTTGGACATTGAAGATGGCGACTACGTGCCCATCATTCGCAACCCGCAAACCACCACGGCAGAGACCGAAGCCGTGTTTTACTTCCCGGGCTGTGGGTCCGAGCGGCTGTTCAGCCAAGTGGGTTTGGCCACCCAAGCCATGCTGTGGCACGCGGGTGTGCAAACCGTTTTGCCACCGGGTTACCTGTGCTGCGGCTACCCGCAGCGCGGCAGCGGCCAGTTCGACAAGGCTGAAAAAATCATCACCGACAACCGGGTGTTGTTTCACCGCGTCGCCAACACGCTAAATTACTTAGATATCAAAACGGTGGTGGTTAGCTGCGGCACCTGCTACGACCAGTTGCAAGGCTACGAGTTTGACAAAATATTCCCAGGCTGCCGAATCATCGACATTCACGAGTATTTGCTTGAGAAAAACATCACCTTGGGCGCATCGAACGGGGCAGGCTACCTGTACCACGACCCGTGTCACAGCCCCATGAAGTTGCAAGACCCGATGAAAACGGTGAAGGCGCTGGTGGGCGACAACGTGCTGAAAAACGAGCGCTGCTGCGGCGAATCGGGCACGCTGGGCGTCACGCGGCCAGACATTTCAACGCAAATCAGGTTTCGCAAAGAAGAAGAGCTGCGCAAGGGCGAAACCGAACTGCGCGCCTTGGTGGCTGGCTCTGCTGACGCCAATGACAAACCCAAAGGCAACATCAAAATTTTGACCAGTTGCCCGAGTTGCCTGCAAGGCCTGACGCGCTATGGCAATGACCTGCAAAACGGCCTGTTGGAGGCCGATTACATCGTGGTGGAAATGGCGAATCAGATTTTGGGCGACGACTGGATGCCCAAGTACGTGGCGGCTGCCAACACGGGCGGCATTGAGCGCGTGCTGGTTTAGGGGCGTCGTGGGTTGAGCTTGTCGGGTCGATGTAAAATGCTATATTAATTATAGCAAACTATCTATATTATTCGAGATCTAGAGGCCTATTTCGTTCATATTTTGGCAATTTTCACGACTTTTTGACAAAAAAGAACCTGCAGGTTCTTTTTTGTCAAAACAACGCCAAAATCTCATGAACGCCGACATTCAGGCATCAACGTCGATGAAAGTCGACAAGCGGCTACAAACGTCGGCAAAAGTCTGCAATCGTCTTTAAACCTCGATTTTTACCGCCCTACCTAGCCGAAAGTCGTACTTTTGTGTGACGCATTACCTGAGCTGACGTGATAAAACCAGTCAAACTACTTCTCGAGTTGTTAGATTGTGTTAACGGTCCAGACTGATTAAGCTGATGTTTTGCCGGCTTTCAGTCGAAATGCGGAGAATTCACCATGTCAGGTCGCGCATCTTTGAATCACATTTACCGAACCATTTGGAACCCGGCTTTGGGTGCCATGGTGGCGGTGGCTGAAATTGCTTCAGCGGGTGGCCAATCGGGCGGCGCTCGCGGTCGCGCTACGTTGGCTGGCGTGCTGGCTCGCGAGGGTGCGCCAGACAGTCAGCCGCCTTCAGCGCTGCGCGATTTGGCGCTGTCCATCGGTTTGGGATTTTTGACAGTGTTGACCTTTGCCTCGGGCGCAGCCCACGCGCAGACGCTGCCCACAGGCGGTCTGGCCGTGCAAGGCGCTGCCAAATTCGACACCAGCCAAACCAACAAGTTAACGGTCACCACCACCAACGGCGTCAACACTGGCCATTCGGCCATCAACTGGAATAGCTTCTCCATTGGCGCTGGCAACACGGTCAATTTTGTGCAGCCTAATGCGGCCAGTCTGTCGATCAACCGGGTGGTTACCAACGCGCCCTCGCAACTGTTTGGCACCTTGTCCAGCAACGGCCAATTGGTCTTGGTCAACCAGTCTGGCATAGCGGTCGGCGCTGGTGCCGTGGTGGACACGGCGGGGTTTACAGCGTCGGTGGTTGGCATGTCGCAGGCCGATGCGGTGGCTGGAAAGTTGCGTTTTAGCAACAATTCACTTACAAATAGCGGCAACAGCGGCGCTAGCGTGAATAGCGGCGTTTTGACCGTGCAGGGCAACATCATCGCGCGCGGTGGCGACGTGGTGTTGATCGCCCCCAGCGTGGATTTGGCCAAAACCGCAGTGGTCGAGTCCCAAGGCGGCAGCGTGTCGTTGGTGGCCGGGCAAAGCGTGGAACTGACGGGTCGCGGCCTGGAGGGCATCACCCTGCAAATGCAAGCGCCCACTGACCAAGCCATCAACTTGGGTACCCTCAAAGGCGATGCGGTGGGCATTTTTGCGGGCACGCTGCGCCACAGCGGCATGATTCAGGCAGTACAGGCCAATTTGGAAGGTGGCAAGGTTGTTTTGAAGGCCGTGGGCGATGCTTATGTGGAAGGCGCTGGGCACATAGTGGCAACTGGCGGTGTCGGCAGTACGGGCGGCAAGGGCGGCCAGGTCGATGTGCTGGGTGAGCGCGTGGCGATTGCGGGGACAAGTTTGATTGACGTGTCGGGCCAAACGGGTGGCGGTGGCATTCGCATTGGCGGCGATTTTCAGGGCAAAAATGCGGCGGTGCAGAACGCCAGCAAAACCTATTTGGGGCCAGATGCGACGCTGAAAGCCGACGCGATTGATTCAGGCAACGGCGGGCGGGTGATTGTGTGGGCGGATCAGCAGACACAGGGCTACGGCAACATCAGCGCGCAAGGCGGCGCGAAGGGGGGCGATGGCGGGTTTGTGGAGGTGTCGGGTAAACACAAACTGGCGTTTTCGGCGACGGTGAATACGTTGGCATCAAAGGGCAAAGCCGGGACTTTGCTGTTGGATCCGGATTTTATTGATGTGGATGTTGGGGGCACGGCTGGTTTGACCAATGTGGATCAATTTGCCGATCCAGGAGCTAACTTCATCATTTCACCTGCCACCATCAACGCGGCTTCGACCAACGTGGTACTTCAGGCAAATGAAGACATAACCTTCACCGCTCCTGTCGCCATGATCAACCCAGGCGTAGGGCTCACCGCCCGGGCAGGTGGGTTTTTGAACGTGGCGGTGGGTTCGGGCATCACCACCAAAAGCGGTGCAGTGACATTGATCGCGGGCGACTCAGGCTCGCTAACAAGCCCGAGCGAGGGCGCGTTGTACGTTCAAGCGCCAATTGACACGACAGGGGGCGGTGCCTTTCCTGCAGGGGCTGCGGTGACCCTGATTTCCAACACGTCTGATGTCGGCGGCAACACCCTCCAACTGCTTGCGAGTGTCAATGCGGGCACCAACGGCAACCTGAATTTTCAGGCGAACAGCATAGATTTGGAGCAGTTCTCGGGCGTCATCACTGGCAAGGACCTTTTTGCCTCTGCGAACAACGGTATTTCATTGCCGCTGTCCAATAACTTGACTGGCACTGTTCATTTGGCAGCGGCCGGTAATACGATTAGCTTCAATAACGTTAGCCCAACCAATTTGATCAACGCGACGGCGGTGGGCAATATTCTCATTACCAGCGGCGGGGCGTTAGTTAGCACCGGACTAATCACCTCCAGCTTGGGCAGCGTCTCATTGTCCGCACCCTCAGGCATTTTTCTCGATGGTATTGTGCAGGCTGCCACCACCCTGAATCTGAACACGTCAGCAGGTGGTGGCAGCATCATCCAAACTGCAAGCGTGATCACGGTGGGCGGTGCCACCACCGCCACTGCGGGCACGGGCGATATTGCACTGGGTCAAACGGGTAACAATTTCAACAGCGTCAGTCTGTCGGGCGGGCAAATCACCTTGGCGGACAGCAACGCGGTCACCATTACCTCCTTAACCCATGGTGGCGCGCAAGAAGTGTTTCTGCGGGCGGGCGGCGCTTTGACGTTGCCCGTGGGCAACATCATCACCACAGCACCCGTCACGCTGATTTCAGGCAGCAGCTTTGCCACACCCGGCACTATCAGCGGTTCGAACGTGTTGCTGCAATCGTTTGACCCGATGACGATCAACGGCAACATCAGTGCCACGGGGACACTTGGGCTACAAACCACTGGAACCAGCGGAGCTATCAACCAGGTGGTGGGAACCATCACGGCGGTAGGTCACACCACGGTGTTGGCCAGCTCTGCGGCAGCGGTTTCGCTTAACCAGCCTGGGAATGACTTCAGCACGTTTCAATATTCCGGCGCGAATCTCACGTTGCGTGACGCCAATTCGATCACCCTGGCTAACGTAGCAGCCAATGGCAACGTGTCAATCACGGCACCCGCAGGCATCACGCTGACTGATAATTTGAATGTGGCCGGCACTTTGACCCTGAATTCAAGCGCGGGCAATGGATTGATCTCGCAGTCGGGCGGAGCCATTACGGTGGCTGGCGCTACGAATGTGAATGCAGGTACTGGCGACATTCTGTTCGGCCAGCCCACCAATGACTTCAATACCGTCACGGTGGCGGGCGGGCATCTGACGGTGGTCGATGCCAACGCCTTGACCATT
>JANPCR010000214.1:0-10830 GCA_031431035.1 Rhodoferax sp. | reverse complement strand
ATTTGGTATCGTTCGTCTTGGGTCAGGTGTGTGTAGTTCAAAGTGCTTCTCGCAGACTGGTAGGTCAACAAGAAGCAATCCTATGCGCCCTTGACCCACCTGTTTCGGGGGTGTTGCACTTCGTACTGGAATCCAAGATTCTAAAAATGGCGTTTTTGTTGCTTTTTTAGAAAAAAATAACCTGCAGGTTAATATTTGCCTTTTTAGGCCAAAAACTGGCAAAATCAACTTTTAGCAGATGTGTCAATGTCTGATGGCTCCCATCAGCCCACCACCCGGACTTGCCGCCATGACCTCCCTTGCGCTCCCCATCCACCTCGCCACCCACGACACCACCCGCATTGACGACACCCGCATCAGCGCGGTGCGGCCCCTGCTGACCCCCGCGCTGCTGGAAGAAATGCTGCCCGTGCCCGACGCCGCGCAAGCGCTGGTGGAAAGCAGCCGAGCGGCGATTTCTAAAATCTTGCATGGCCAGGATGACCGCCTGATTGTGGTGGTTGGCCCCTGTTCGATTCACGACCACGACCAGGCGCTGGGCTATGCGCAGCTGCTCAAATCGCAAGCTGATTTGCTGTCCAAAGACCTGCTGATCGTGATGCGCGTGTACTTTGAAAAACCCCGCACCACGGTGGGCTGGAAGGGCTACATCAACGACCCGCATCTGGACGACAGCTTCGCTATCAACAAAGGCCTGGAGATGGCGCGGCGCTTGCTGCTGGACGTGCTGGGCGTCGGTCTGCCGGTGGGCACTGAGTTTTTGGATTTGCTCAGCCCGCAGTTCATCAGCGACCTGGTGAGCTGGGGCGCGATAGGCGCGCGCACGACCGAAAGCCAAAGCCACCGCCAACTGGCCAGCGGTTTGAGCTGCCCAGTGGGCTTTAAAAATGGCACCGATGGCGGCGTCAAAGTGGCGACCGACGCCATTCAGGCGGCCAAAGCGGCGCATGCCTTCATGGGCATGACCAAAATGGGCCAAGCCGCTATTTTTGAAACCCGTGGCAATGACGACTGCCACGTGATTTTGCGCGGTGGCAAACAGCCCAATTACTCGAAATCGGATGTGGATACCGCCTGCGCTTTGCTCCAAAGCGCGGGCCAGCGCGAGCAGGTGATGATTGATGTGAGCCACGCCAACAGCAGCAAACAGCATGCTCGCCAAGTCACCGTGGCAGCCGACGTGGCCGGGCAAATCGCCGCGGGCGACGCGCGCATCACCGGCCTGATGATCGAAAGTCACCTGAACGAAGGCCGCCAAGACATCGTGCAGGGCAAACCCCTGAAACACGGCGTGTCAGTGACAGACGCCTGCATCAGCTTTGCGCAAACCGTGCCGGTGTTGGAGGGGTTGGCGGCGGCGGTGCGGGCACGGCGTGGGGTTTAGCTTGTGGGGTGGTTGGGCGGCTAGGACCAACAGTTTCAAGCTCAATTTACCAGATAGTGTGACATAGAAGCTTGCAATGTAATCCGCATGGCATGTCGCAAAATAAGCCGCAAGCAAATTCGCAATTGTTGCATAATAGCTATATAAGACATACACTTAACTATGTCTTCAAAGTCGCATAAATTCACGCTATTTGATCACCCAGCTCAGATGGAGCCGCTGCTGCCAGCCGACCATCGGCTGGGGGCGCTGTTGGAGCAGGCGCACGACTTGATTCGCCATGCTGACCAACTGTCTGGCCAATGCCAACCCGGCGCGATGGACGGCCTGCGCACCTTGCTGCGTGCCATGAACTCCTACTACACCAACCGCATTGAGGGTCAGCACACCTTGCCGATCGAGATAGAGCAGGCCCTGCGCAACGATTATTCGACCGATGCCGACAAAGCCCGCCGGCAGCGGCTGGCGCTGGCGCACATGGCGACCGAGCAGGCGCTAGAGCAGCGGTTGCCCCAGTGGAGTGCGCGTGACATATGGTCTGGTCAAGCCGTCCAAGACATTCACCAAGACCTGTTTGCCCGCCTGAACGATGCCGACCGTTTGTTAGCGCAAGGCGATGCGTTACAGCCGGGCGTCTTGCGTGACCGCGAGGTTAGCGTGGGCCGCCACGCCGCACCGCTGGCCGCAGAGTTGCCGGTATTTCTGGAGCGTTGGGGCAGTTTTTATGCCCAAGTGCGCCGTGGCGAAATGCAGGTGCTGGCGGTGGCGGCATCGCACCATCGGCTGGCCTGGATACACCCGTTTCGTGATGGCAATGGCCGTGTGGCACGTTTGCATACCCATTTGGCGCTGGGTCACTTGGGCCTGACGAATGGACTGTGGTCGCCCTTGCGCGGCTTTGCGCGAACCCATGAAGCCTATTACGCCCACCTGGCGGCCGCAGACGAACCCCGAGCCGGTGACCTAGATGGCCGCGGCAACCTGTCAGAGCGCGCCCTGTGCGACTGGGTCGGCTATGTGCTTGCGCAATGCCTGGACCAAGTTCGCTACATGACCGGTGCGCTGGGGCTGGACCGAATGAAAGATCGTATTGCCGCCTGTTTGGGTTTTGAAGAAAAAGTGCTGCGCCACGGCGTTCGCACCGAAGCCCTGCGTGCCCTGCATTACCTGTTCGCCACTCAAGGCAGCCTGGACCGTGCCGACTTTAAGGCCATGCTGGGTTTGGGCGACCGCCTTGCCACCGCCCAAGTGTCTGCGCTGCTGGCGCGTGGCTTGCTGATAACAGACAGCCCCCACGGAAAGTTGCGCTTTGGTGTGCCTCAACATGCCTTGCGTTTTTACTTTCCCGGTTTATGGCCCGAGGCGGAAGCCGGGATTTGATTCACGGCGTCATTTTGATGGCCCGGAGGGAGGCAGGGCCAGCGCCTGGCGGTGTTTCAATCCGCCGCAAAAACTGCGGCGACACCCGCCACTGCTGGCCGTTGTCGGCAATCACCGTCACCGTTTTGCGGTTGTATTTGGCGATGATGCCGCTCAAAAGCGGATGGCCGTCGGGCTGAAACATCACCCGCTGGCCGATGGAAAAATCCAGCATGTGCCCGTGTGCCCGCATTTGCTGCAGAAACTTCAGGCGCGCCACGACCCGGTGGTTGAGGTCGATCAGTTCGGCTTCGTTGAGCCTGTCGATGTCGATCATGGTGATTTGGGTTTTTTACCGCGCAGATCATTCACCAGCCTGGCTCGCCGGGGTCTTTCTTGAATTCACTGATGCCGACAGTTAAAGGAGTAGGCAGCGCTTGCATGATGGGTTCCAAATTTAGAGCTCAATTTAACGCGTATATTGGCTACTCCCGACAGGTTTTTAGCCGCGCGGTGGTGACGCCGGGGTGTTGGTTAGTTTGCGATTTGGCGCGACGGCCGTGTCGATATGGGTCTGCCCGCCTTTCGCAGCCCGCTGGTTTGCAGAAATAGTCCAGCCAATCATCAAAGAATTGCACTAGTTCGGCCACCATGTCGACATCCACCTACAAAATTACTTCACTTTGCAGTTCCCAAAAGTAATGAACCTCATCTGCGTGACAGGCGAATTGAAGTTTGATATCGGTGGCAGTTTAGTCGGGTGGCAGGGGCGGGGCGGGTAGACTCTCTTGGACACCCATTAAAACCCCTCGGTGAAACTGACCGCGTGTGAATCAGCGCGAACTCCAGATGGTTACTAAAAGAGGAAGAATGTACGGCATGGCAACGAAAAATGTGGCGCCTCAAAATATTCAGGAAACACAATTGTGTTCGGATGAAGCTAAGTTACGGTCAGAGTTCGCCAAACGTCGCCTTGACAATATTTTCACTTCCGTCAATGTCAACGATGTAGTCGGTCTACTTGATCAGGGTTGGGTTCCCTTTAAGGAAGGAAAGACGAGGACGAGATTACAGCAGCCCAAGGATATTGAACACCAACTGAAGGACGATCTATGGTCACTCTTTCATCGAATGGGCTATCGCACGCTTAATGTGGAGGATTTCGAGGTTTTATATGTGAACGCGGATGGATCTTCTGGGAGACGAACACTTGCTGTTGTTGCGGAGGACGAAGAGACTGTCGTTGTGGTTGAGTGCAAGGTTCGCCAGGATCGTGGGCGAAAGAGTTTTGCCAAAGATATTGTTGAATCTGCTATCGCGCGGCGCGCGCTACAAAAGCAGTTCCAGGTACGGCACCGAGATAGACCGAAACACAAAATTCTTTGGCTGTACGCAACTCGTAATGTGATTTGGTCGGAGTCAGATATTGAAGGTGCGGCGGCGGCAGGAATACGGGTCATTACAGAAAATGAATTCAAATATTTTGACTCGTTTATCCGCTATATGGGCCCAGCAGGGCGCTTCCAGTTTCTTGCCGAATATTTTGTGGGACAAGATATTCCCGGACTGGAGGATGTTCGTATCCCAGCGACGCAAGGAGTCTTTGGCAAGACAAAATTCTTCAGCTTTGTTTCAACACCTCGGCGATTGCTGAAAATTGCTTTTGTCAACCATCAAGCGCTGAATCATCCAGAGGGGCGTCCGGCGTACCAGCGGATGATTTCACCGAGTCGAATCAAAGAATTGCAAAAGTTTATTGAGAACGGCGGCTATTTCCCAACGAATATTCTCGTTAATTTCAATAGCGTCTGTCGGTTTGATCTGCTACCAAAAGACAACACGGATCCAGTTACGAAATTTGGCTGGTTGTACCTTCCTCGTAGCTACAAAGCTGCATGGGTGATTGACGGGCAGCATCGCCTTTATGGGTATTCCCATCTGTCAGGCAAGTATCTGGACCAACCGATTGCTGTTATTGCGTTCGAACTATTGCCGGTAAGAGATGAAGCTGAATTGTTTATCACAATCAACCACGAGCAAAAAAGTGTTCCTAAGAGTGTGTTGGTAGGACTGCAAGCAGACTTGCGGATCAACTCAAAAGTACCAAAGGAGCGGCTCGGTGCGATCGCCTCGACAGTGGCAAAGGGTGCTGGTGCCGACCCGACCAGCCCGTTCTTTCAACGATTTGCCGTGCAGGGAATGCACTCTCAAGACGGGCAGAGCCTCACCATCCCAGAGGTGGTCAACGGGCTGGTTCGTGCAGGCTTACTTGGCCGCATTGTTCAGGGCAATCATGTACCTGGACCATTGACAGGCCCAACTGATGAACTAACTATCAGTCGTGGGCAAAAAGTTGTTGACCTTTTTTTTCATCTTATAAGAGACGCCAATCCACGACGCTGGGAATTGGGACGTGATGGTCATATTTCTACTAATCCAGGGGTGCGGGCCTTTTTACTTCTATTGTCTGAGTGCTGCATGTACTTCCAGCTTTCTGGAGTGTTAGATCCCGTTGCCGTGCAAGAAGACGTGCTTGTGAATAGGGTCGCTGAGTTGATTGACCCAGTGCTTTCATTTGTACGTATTGATAACGATATTGAGATCAAGGCGCGCTTTTCCAGGAAATTTGGAGAAGGCGGAGTACGGGAGTACTTTGAAAATCTGGCTGAACTGGTGTGTGAGAAGCATCCAGATTTCGGTACAGTTGATCTTCGCAATACCCTCGCATTGAAAAAAGATCAGAGGCGATTTGCAGCTGACGCGGATGTGATCGCTCTTAGCAAAGAGTTGCTGGACAAGGCGGTTGCGATATTGAAGAACACCTTTGGCGAAGCAATCGGCCCGTCCGGCGAGAAGGCGTATTGGCGGCAAGGAGTTGACAGCGCGAAGATTAAAGGCGCTGCGTACCAAAAACAGTTAGAAGACAAGTCTTCCCGGCCAATTGAGGCCTACCTTGATATTGTTGACCTCAAGGAAATTGTTCGCCAAAAGACGAATTGGCAATATTTTCAATCGGTTTACTCAATTCCACTATTGGGAGAAAAAGGGAAAACTTACTATCTTGATTGGATGGATAAATTCAATGTGCTTCGACGAATTCCAGCTCATCCAAGTGGGACAAGAACCTATAGCGAAGAAGACTACGCATTATTGAAGTACATAAAAACGCAGTTTTACGAGAACATTAATAACCATCCACTTTTTAGGCAACCATGAAGTACATGGGTTCGAAGAGGGCGATGTTGACAAACGGCCTCGGCACGCTAATTACTGAGGTTATAGAAGAGCGATCCCGATTTGTAGATTTATTCTCAGGATCTGGTGCTGTCGTAAAGTTTGTGGCGAGTCGACACGCGATTCCTGTTCTGGCATCCGATTTGCAAAATTTCGCGGCTGCGCTTGCTGGTGCAATTGTTCGCCGCACTGGCCCCGTTCAAGTTGAAGTGATGTGGGCATCGTGGTTTTATCGTGCGAAGGGTTATCTTGCAATGGAGCCGGAGTTTTTGGAGCTGGCAAATTCTCTTGACACGCGCTACTCCGATTCATCGAAATTCGAAAACTATGTGTCACTAATTGACCTAGTGCGCCAAGCGTGTGTGCAACTACCTGAGAGATTTTCACTCAGTCGAGCATATGGGGGGCACTATTTCAGTCTATTGCAATCGTTGTGGCTGGACGCGCTGAGAGCAACGGTGCAGGAGGGCGAGTTTGAGGAGCTGTGTCTTGCTGCCCTTGTTGAGGCGGCCAGCGAGTGTTCAGCATCGCCGGGCCACACAGCCCAACCTTTTGCTCCAAGCCAGACGGGGCTACCACATCTAATGGGCGCGTGGGCCCGAGATGTTGCGGGGCGAACACGCCAGAGTTTGGGGTTGTTAGCACGGCAGCATGCAATGGTAAAGGGCGCCGCCTATGTGGCGGACGCTGTCCAGCAAACTATCAACTTAAAGGAAGAAGATCTCGTATTTATTGATCCCCCATATTCCGAAGTTCAATACAGTCGCTTTTATCATGTGCTTGAAAGTGTTGCCGTTGGGCATGTCGGTCAGGTAACTGGTGTCGGTCGCTATCCCCCAATTGAGGTGCGACCACAATCGAATTTCAGTCGAACGGCACCTGCACTTGAGGAGTTCGATCAGCTCATGATTGGTGTTGCTGCCTGCGGGGCGCAAGCTTTGGTGACCTTTCCAGAAGGAAGTGCTTCAAATGGACTTTCAGGTCAGCTCGTTGAAGAGATTTCTGGGCAATATTTCTTGGTTGCGCGTAAAGTGATTAAGTCTACTTTTAGTACGCTCGGTGGAACTGGTATAAATCGAAGTGCCCGACAAGGTACGACAGAACTGATACTTCACTTGGTTCCAAAATGAGAATTGGCACCGGGCAACCTATTTTGCCCTGCTCTTCATGACGAATTGCCAAGTCAAAACCGGGCTGGAAAGTCGTCTTGATGTGGCGGAATCCCCCGTATGCTACTTGGCCGACCAAGTAGCCAAGGACGATGAAATGCAGCGGCTGGGTGCTACTTTAAGACTTAAGTTTGGGTGTTGAGCCATACCGGACAAGCGTGTAAAGCTACTAATGGATATCAAATTTCTTGATTCCGCCGCTTCAAAAACATCGCCAAGTGTCTAATATATTAGATATTCGGCGATCGTGAATATGCTGGCGGCATGAACGACTTGGCCTGGATTGGCTCCACCGTATTGCAGAGCCGCGCCGAATTAGGCCTGTCGCAGGCGGCGCTGGCACAGCAGCCGGTTTTTCGCGCTCAACAGTGAACGCACTGGAGCGCGGCATGGTATCGGACTTGAGCGTAGGGACACTTGGCCGTTTGCTGCAGGAGCTGGGTGCCCGGCTGCAGTTAGCACCTCGCGTGGCGAAAAAGGGCGCAGCTGCAAACTGGTCTGCGTTTGCAACTGCGGCGCAATCGGCCAGCTTGAGTTATCGCAATGCCATGCCGGCCAAGTTACTGGCGGCGGCAATGGTCATTGGGGATATTCCTGCGCCCTACATGGCCTACGTCAGCACCTTGCTCGATGAAGCGCCGTTGCCTGTGGTCGTGGCCGCGGTGGCAGTCGCAGCGAGCCAGGCCAAAGTACCACCCGCGCAGGTCTGGAAACACTTGGGTGCATGGGCGCGCGCATTGAAGTCGCCACGCAAGGGGTGGCATGGCCTCTGACTTGCGGTTTGACTCCACCCGGCCCGGAGCGTGGCAGGCGCTTTTTGTACACGCGCAGGCGCTGATGGACGAAATGTGTAGCTGCGTCCGCCCGGACGCTCTACACCGGGGATCGTTGAGGGTCTGAACTTGCAATTTAGCTCGCCCGCTTGAATCTACCAGCCTAGCCCTCACCTACAGCGTTTGTTTGAGAACGACCTCAATTCAAGGTCAAAACCATGCCGCTCGTCCCCCTGTTTTTGATTTCAAGCCTGTTTCACGCGTGGGTGAGTTGGCGAGTGTTGCCCGCTTTAGCGGGTGCGCAGCCGGTGCTGGCGGGGCTGTTTGGGGTGCTTTTGGTGGCGTCGGCGCTGCTGATGCCGATGGGCTTTGTGGCGCGGCGGGTGTCAAAAGGCAGGGCTGGCGTGGTGCTGACCTGGCTGGGGTTGATCTGCATGGGGCTGTTTTCAAGCCTGTTTGTTTTGACAGTGCTGCGCGATGGGCTGCTGGTTGCGGCGTGGGCCGTCACCTGGCTGGTCGGGTTGGCTGGGCAGGATGTCGACCAGATTCACACCTTACTGGACCCGCTGAAAGCTTGGACTGCGTTGGCTGTGCCTTTGCTGGGACTGGCGGTCACTGGCTGGGGCTTTTGGAACGCTCGGCGCACGGCCAGTGTGGTGCAGGTCGATGTGCCCATAGCGGGCTTGCCGGCCGCGCTGCATGGCTTCACGGTCGCGCAGATTTCTGACATTCACGTCGGGCCGACGATCAAAAAGGCCTATCTGGCGCGCATTGTGGCCCGCGTCAATGCGCTGCAAGTGGATATGGTGGCTATCACTGGCGACTTGGTTGATGGCCGCGTTGCCGATTTGCAGCGCCATGTGGCGCCGCTGGCCGATTTAAGCTCGCAGCACGGCACGTTTTTTGTGACGGGCAACCACGAGTATTACAGCGGCGCCCACGCCTGGATTGTTGAATTGCGGCGCTTGGGCCTGACCGTGCTGATGAATGAGCATGTGGTGTTGCAACACGACACGGCGTCGCTGGTGGTGGCAGGCGTGGCCGATTTTCATGCGCACCAGTTTGATGAAGCCCACCGCAGCGATCCGGCGGCGTCCATCGCCACCGCGCCCGCGAGTACCCACACGCGCTTGCTGTTGGCGCACCAGCCGCGCAGTGCGCAGGCAGCGTCTGATGCGGGGTTTCATTTGCAACTGTCGGGCCACACCCATGGAGGGCAGTTTTGGCCGTGGATGCATTTTGTGAAGTTTCAGCAGCCGTTCACGTCGGGCTTGAACAAGCTCAAAGACTTGTGGGTCTACACCAACCGGGGCACGGGCTACTGGGGGCCGCCCAAGCGTTTTGGCGTGGCGTCTGAAATTACCCATTTGCGGCTGGTCACGGCCGATTGATACGACCACCAACCCAGCAAGCCTAAGGCCGGGTCTTTGTCAGCCAGTTCAAAGCGCTTTGATCGCGCTTTCGCCGAAGCGAGATAAGCTGGGATGCTGGGCTCAGCAATAGACTGCCCAGCCTATGTTTTCGAGCCGGCTCTTGCTATAGTCCAGCGCATGAAATTCTCGTTAAAACTCGTGCTGGTGGCGTTAGTCGCTTTGGTGGTTTTTGCTATGGCTGGCGCGCTTGCGACCTGGGCGCCTGACAAGTCGCTGGATTCGCTCAAGCCCCGTTGGGCCAAGGCACCGTCACAATTTATTGACGTGGGTGGCTTGCAGGTGCATTTGCGCGATGAAGGCCCGCGTGACGACCCCAACCCCATCGTGCTGCTGCATGGCACCTCTGCCAGCTTGCACACTTGGGACGGCTGGACGCAAGCACTTGCCCCTACACGGCGCGTCATTCGCTTTGACTTGCCGGCCTTTGGCCTGACAGGCCCGAACGCGCAAAACGACTATTCCATCGCCGCCTATGTGTCGTTTGTAACTGCGGTGATGGACAAACTGGCCTTGCAGCGCGTGGTGCTGGCCGGCAATTCACTGGGCGGGCAGGTGGCCTGGGAATTTGCCGTGGCCTCGCCCGCGCGGGTGTCGCACCTGATTTTGGTGGACTCCAGCGGCTACCCTATGAAGCCCAAATCGGTGCCAATTGGTTTTGTTTTGACCTACATTCCCGGCATGCCGATGTTGATGGAACACATCCTTCCGCGCGGCATAGTGCAAAGCAGCGTGCGCAATGTCTACGGCGACCCCAGCCGCGTTACGCCCGAACTGGTGGACCGGTATGTTGATTTGACGCTGCGCACCGGCAACCGAAAGGCTTTGGCGCGCAGGCTGGAACAGGGCTATGGCAGCGATGTGGCCAAAATCAAAACCTTGAAAGTGCCCACATTGATCTTGTGGGGCGCCCAAGACGGCTTGATTCCCCCCGAAAACGCCCGATCGTTTGAGCGTGACATCGCGGGCTCCAAACTGGTGATGCTGGAAGGTTTGGGCCACGTGCCGCACGAAGAAGACGCCGCTCGCACGGTGGGCGAGGTGAAGCGGTTTTTGCTGGGTTTAACACCTTGAGTTCACCCTCTGAAAGACGCGAATGACCTACCTTGTTTTGGGATTGATCATCTTCTTGGGCGTGCATTCTGTGCGCATGGTGGCTGACGACTGGCGCACCCAAACCCGGGCGCGGGTGGGCGAAAGCGCTTTCAAAGGCGTTTATTCACTGGTGTCCCTGGTCGGTTTTGGGCTGATCGTTTGGGGGTTTGGCCAAGCGCGGCAAATGCCGGTGCAATGGTGGAGCCCGCCGGCGTTTTTACGACACGTGGCCTTGCTGTTGACCCTGGTGTCGTTTGTTTTGTTGGCGGCCTCTTACGTGCCGGGCAATGGCATCAAGTCGAGGGTGCACCACCCCATGGTGTTGGGCGTTAAGGTGTGGGCGTTTGCCCACTTGATGGTCAACGGCAATGCGGCGCATGTGGTGT
>JANPCR010000213.1:0-25432 GCA_031431035.1 Rhodoferax sp. | reverse complement strand
TGCCATGAAGTTCTCGGGGTGGGTGAGGCCCGGGCTCTCCAGGGCAAACAACTCGTTTACAAAACCCGCTTCGAATACAAATTTCTCCGCTGGGTCATGCCAACTGGTATGTTCGCCCACGTACTTGGCCAAATCTCGCGCTGCATGCACGGCAGGGTTCAGCAACACGGCCTTGCAGCCAGTCTGCTCAGCCAGCCAGGTGGCGTAGAAGCCGCCCAAAGACGACCCGATCACCGCCATCGACTGGCGTGGCCAGTCTTTGGTTCCTTCGTCAATCAATCTGGCTGCCGCACGCGGGGACGGCGGCAACTGCGGGCACCACCAAACGATGTGCGGGTGCTGGGTTGCGACGCGGGCCGCCATCAGGCGCGATTTGGCGGACAGCGGCGATGACCGAAAGCCATGCAAATAGAGCAGGTGGGTGCAGGTTGGCAAATTCATGGTGGCGGCGAGTTTTTGTGGAGCGCAGGCAAAGGATAATCTGGCCATGGCCTCCACGTTTGATCGCCCTTCGCTCACATCAAAAATCATCCCCTGGTTTCAGGGCTTTGACGGCCTTTTGGCGTTTGCCGTGGTCATTTTGGGCTGTGCCGGGCTGATCACCATGTATTCCAGTGGTCACGACCATGGCACCCAGTTTGAAAATCATGGCCGCAACATGCTGATTGCAGGGGTCTGCCTGTTTTTGGTGGCGCAAATTCCACCGCAGCGGTTGATGCGGCTGGCCGTGCCGCTCTACCTGTTTGGCGTGGCTTTGCTGGTTGCCGTGGCGATTTTTGGCGTTACCAAAAAAGGCGCGCGCCGGTGGGTGAATGTGGGCATCATCATTCAGCCCAGCGAGATCCTCAAAATCGCCATGCCACTGATGCTGGCTTGGTGGTTCCAAAAACGCGAAGGCAATTTGCGCCCGGTTGATTTTGGCGTGGCGTTGCTGCTGCTGGCGCTGCCTGTGGGTTTGATCGTGCGCCAGCCCGACCTGGGCACCGCCATTTTGGTGATGGTGGCGGGCTTGGCGGTGATCTTTTTTGCCGGGCTCAAATGGCGCTGGATTGCGCCTCCACTGCTGATCGGGCTGATAGCTGCCGTCTTGCTGGTGGTGTTTGAGCCCCGCCTGTGCGCTGATGGCGTGAGCTGGCCGCTCTTGCGTGACTACCAGCAGCAGCGCATTTGCACCTTGCTTGACCCCACTCGCGACCCGCTGGGCAAGGGTTTTCACATCATTCAGGGCATGATTGCCATTGGCTCGGGCGGCGTGTGGGGCAAGGGCTTTATGCAGGGCACGCAAACGCATCTTGAATTTATTCCCGAACGCACGACTGACTTCATATTTGCCGCGTTTTCTGAAGAGTTTGGCCTGGCCGGCAATTTGGCGCTCATCATCGCGTTTGCATTTTTGATCCTGCGTGGTTTGACCATTGCCCTGGAAGCGCCGACTTTGTTCTCTCGCCTGCTGGCAGGGGCTATCACGCTCATCTTTTTCACCTACGCGTTTGTCAACATGGGCATGGTCAGCGGCATTTTGCCGGTGGTCGGCGTGCCGCTGCCCTTCATCAGCTATGGCGGCACGGCCATGGTGACCTTGGGGCTGGGGCTTGGGATTTTGATGTCGATTTCGAAGTCAAAACGACTGGTGCAATCGTGACTGAGCCATTTGAGGGAAAACTGCAATTTCCCGACGGGCCGCCCCTAGGGAAATTAGCCCCCTTGGGGGGCAGCGCAGCACACGAAGTGGCAAGCGTGGGGGCAACAATCGCCATCATTGGCACCGGCAACATGGGTGGTGGCATGGTGCGCAATTTGCGGGCGTTGGGCTGGACAGTCAATGTGTTTGACATCGACGCCATCAAAATGGACGGCATGCAGGCGCTTGGCGCGTCGGTTTTTGCCAATGCGGCACTGGCTTCGGCAGACGCCTTGGTCACGGTAGTGTGCGTCGTCACCGCTGAGCAAACGCGCGAGGTCCTGTTTGGCACCCACGGCATTGCCCGGGCGATGCGTTTGGGGCGCACGGTGATGCTGTGCCCCACCATATCGCCGCAAGATGTTGAAGTCTTCGCGGCCGAGCTGATTCCGCTGGGGCTCAACACGATTGACGCGCCCATGTCTGGCGGCCCGGTGCGGGCGGCCAACGGCAGCATGAGCCTGATGGTTGCTTGCGCCGAGCACGTTTGGGTGCGTGCGCAGGGGCTGCTGAACGCGCTCTCAAGCAAAGTGTTTCGCATCAGCGAGCGCCCGGGCGACGCGGCCCGCACTAAGCTAGTCAACAACTTGCTGGCGGCCATCAACCTGGTGGGGGCGGCAGAAGTGTTGGCCATGGCGCAAAAAATGGGGCTGGACCCGTCCAAAACCCTGGACGTGATCGAACAGTCCAGCGGCCAAAGCTGGATCGGGTCGGACCGCATGCGCCGTGCCTTGGCCAGCGATTACGTGCCGCGCGCCCACATGACTTTGCTTGAAAAAGACACCCGCCTCGCGGTGCAAGCGGCCTTGGCCAGCGGTTTTGATGGGCCTTTGGGGGCCAACGCTCGTGACGTTTTTGCTGCGGCCAGCGCGGGCGGGCTGGCGGGTTTGGACGATGCTGCCCTGTACCAATGGCTGTCCAAACCCTGACCAAACCCTTATCTAACCCTGACTGAGCGCAGTCCGGAGTGCCAGCGCCTAAAATGGTCAAATGATTTCACGCGAACCCACCATCGAACGCTTGGCGATTGCCAAATCCCTTTTGCTCACGCCGTTTGGCCTGGATGAATCTCATCTGGTCAAAGCGCTCAATGAGATCAAGGCCCACAAAGTAGACGACGCCGATTTGTACTTTCAGTACACCCGCTCGGAGGGCTGGAGTTTGGAAGAGGGCATCGTCAAAACCGGCTCCTTCAGCATCGACCAAGGCGTGGGCGTGCGGGCCGTGAGTGGCGAGAAAACCGCCTTCGCCTATTCAGACGACATTTCAGAGGCTAGTTTGCTGGACGCGGCGCGCACTGTGCGGGCGATTTCCAGCGCCTACAAATCAGGCAAAGTCAAAACCCCAGCGGCCAAAATTTCTAAAAGCCGCACGCTTTACAAAGATTTGGATCCTATTTCAACGCTGGACAGCACGGCCAAAGTCGGCTTGCTGAACAAGGTTGAACAACTGGCCCGCGCCAAAGACCCCCGCGTGGCCTTGGTCATGGCCGGTTTGGCCAGCGAGTACGACGTGGTGATGGTCGCCCGCGCCGACGGCACCATTGCCGCCGACGTGCGCCCCATGGTGCGCTTGAGCGTGACCGTGATCGCCGAGCAAAAAGGCCGTCGCGAAACCGGTTCTGCCGGGGGCGGCGGGCGTTTTGGCCTGGCTTATTTTGACGACGAAATCATCAACAAATACGTGAACGAAGCGGTTCACGCGGCGCTGACCAATTTGGAGTCGCGCCCCGCGCCTGCAGGCGAGATGACGGTGGTTCTGGGTCCAGGCTGGCCTGGCATTTTGCTGCACGAAGCCATTGGTCACGGGCTGGAAGGCGACTTCAACCGCAAGGGCTCCAGCGCTTTCAGCGGCAAAATTGGCAAACGCGTGGCCGCCAAAGGCGTCACCGTGCTGGACGACGGCACCATTGCCGACCGCCGTGGCTCATTGAACGTGGACGACGAAGGCAACACCAGCCAGAAGAACGTGCTGATTGAAGACGGCATTTTGAAGGGCTACATTCAAGACGCCATGAACGCCCGTCTGATGGGTGTCAAACCCACGGGCAATGGCCGCCGTGAAAGCTACGCCCACATTCCCATGCCGCGCATGACCAACACCTACATGCTGGGCGGCGACAAAGACCCGCTAGAAATCGTCGCCAGCATCAAAAAAGGCCTGTATGCAACCAATTTTGGCGGCGGTCAGGTTGACATCACCTCAGGCAAATTCGTGTTTTCAGCATCCGAAGCCTATTGGGTCGAAAACGGCAAAATTTTGTACCCGGTCAAAGGCGCGACCCTGGTCGGCAGCGGCCCCGAGTGCCTGAAACGCGTCAGCATGATTGGCAACGACATGAAACTCGACAGCGGCGTTGGCACCTGCGGCAAAGAAGGCCAAAGCGTGCCCGTGGGCGTAGGCCAACCGACTTTGCGCATTGACGGGCTGACGGTGGGCGGTACGGCTTGATGGCAAGTTGATCGAATTGAGGCGACGCCAGTAAATTGACCAATTTGTTCGATTTTGAAGATTTCATACCCAAATTGGGTATATTGTGAGTAGAATTCGGGAAAATTCAATAAAATTGGCCTCTATCTCTCGTATTTATTAGATAGTTTGCTACAAATAAAATAGCAAATTGATCGAGATGCAGGGTGTATCGTTGTCGCGATTCTCGTTGTAGGCGAGCTGTAAAGATCTTCACTCTACTTCCCAGGTTGCAAATCGGGTTCATCCGTGGGCGGATCAGGCCGGCGGGGCACTCAACTCCGCGGCTGACCCCCACGGCGGCCTAGGGCCACCAGTTCCTCCTTGATGCCGCTGCGTTGAGTGCCCCACCGACCTGATCTTGGTGCGGGGTGGATAACTAGCAGGCGCCTGGTCTGCTGCACGCCTTGTTTTTGTGACCTTAAAGCAATCGACCAACGCCGATGGCCGATGGCGTTGTGGCGGATGGCGCAGCGAAATCAAGGAGGAGCCGAAGGCGGGGGACATTCGCGTAGCTATTTGCCACGGCGTCGTCGGCTCGCCCAATCTCAAATGGCTCCCGAATCAGCCGCACCCAAGTTCACCCGAGCGAACCCAACCCAAAAGAGCCCCAACCCCCGCCTGTGCTACATTCAAGGCCATGAATTTAGTCCAGTATTTCTTTAGCTATTTTTGGTTCTCACACGCGCAGGCGGTCGAGAGTTGGAAGTGCGGCTGAACAAGCTGACCTGAACTCCCAGAAACCGCCGAAGCCTTCGGCGGTTTTTTTTTGACTGTTGATTTTTGAGGATTCCCGCCATGACCACCGCAGCTACCGCACCGTTTGCAAACCCTGCCACTGCCACCGCCACCGCGCCCGACGCCTGGCAGGGCTACCCGCATGACCGCCGCCATCCTCATTCCAACGATCGCACCAGCCGAACTGATGACGAACGCATCAAGGACATCACCGTGTTGCCACCTCCTGAACATTTGATCCGGTTTTTCCCCATCAGTGGCACTCCGACAGAGGCGCTTATCGCCCAAACGCGCCATCGCATTCAAGACATCATGGGCGGCACTGACGACCGCATGCTGGTGGTCATTGGGCCTTGCTCCATTCACGACCCGGTCGCCGCGCTGGAATACGCCCGGGCGCTGAAAGTGCAGCGCGACAAGTACGCGGGCACGCTGGAAATTGTGATGCGGGTGTACTTTGAAAAACCTCGCACCACGGTCGGCTGGAAAGGCTTGATCAACGACCCCTACTTGGACGAAAGCTTTCGCATTGACGAAGGCCTGCGCATGGCGCGCCAGTTGCTGATTGAAATCAACCGCCTGGGCTTGCCTGCGGGCAGCGAGTTTTTGGACGTGATCTCGCCCCAATACCTGGGCGACCTGATTGCTTGGGGCGCGATTGGCGCGCGTACCACCGAAAGCCAGGTGCACCGTGAGCTGGCGTCGGGCTTGTCAGCGCCAATAGGCTTTAAAAACGGCACCGATGGCAACATCAAAATCGCCACTGACGCAATTCAGGCGGCGGCAGGCGGCCACCACTTTTTGTCAGTCCACAAAAACGGTCAGGTGGCGATTGTGCAGACGAATGGCAACAAAGACTGCCACGTGATTTTGCGCGGTGGCAAAGCCCCCAATTACGACGCCGCCAGTGTGGCAGCCGCCTGCAAAGACCTCGAAAAAGCCAAATTACCGCCCACTTTGATGGTTGACTGCAGCCACGCCAACAGCAGCAAACAGCACGAAAAGCAGGTCGAGGTGGCGCGCGACATTGCAGCCCAAGTCAAAAGCGGCTCCAAAAGCGTGTTTGGCGTGATGGTGGAAAGCCACCTGAACGCGGGCGCGCAGAAATTCACCCCTGGTCAAGACGACGCAGCCCAATTGGAATACGGTAAGAGCATCACCGACGCTTGCATTGGCTGGCCCGATTCACTGACGGTGCTGGACGTCCTGTCTGAGGCGGTGAAGGCGCGGCGCGGCTAATATGGAGTTTTCGCTCAATTGAATTGGAACCCCGCCATGCTTCACCCACAAGCCCGCGCCCTGTTGGACATGATGGAGGCGCGTGGCATTGCGCCCACGCACACGCTCACGCCACCCGAGGCCAGGCGGTTTTACCGGGATCGTCGGGCGGTGCTACAACCTGAACCGCCCGAGGTGGGCCACATTGCCGATTTGACGGCAATCGGGCCACATGGGGCGATTCCCCTACGGCTTTACAAACCCAAGTCAGTGGGTGCTCACGCCAGCGCAAAGGCTTATGCAGGCGCTGGCGCAAAGGCTGACACTGCGGCCGCGCTGCTGCCCGTGCTGGTGTACTTTCACGGTGGCGGCTGGGTCATTGGTGATTTGGACACCCACGACACTTTGTGCCGCGAATTGGCGAACAAATCCGGCTGCGCGGTGGTTGCGGTCGATTACCGCATGGGGCCTGAAAATCGCTTTCCGGCGGCTGTTGACGACTGCCTGGCCGCCACGCGCTGGGTGCATGACAACGCCAGTCCGCACGGTCTTGACGCCAGTCGAATCGCCGTGGGCGGGGACAGCGCGGGCGGTAATTTAGCGGCAGTGGTGTCGGTTTTGGCACGCGATGCGGGCACCTTGCCGCTGCAATTTCAGCTGCTGATTTACCCCGCCACCGACATGCGCCGGGGCACTGCGTCCCACGTCAGCAACGGCGAAGGGTATTTGCTGACAAATGACACGATGGAGTATTTTCAGGGCCATTACGTGGCCGACAAAGCCCAGTACCTGGACCCGCGGGCGTCGCCCCTCCTTAATGGCGATTTGGCCAGTTTGCCCCCTGCGTTTGTCATGACTGCTGGGTACGACCCGCTGCGCGACGAGGGCCTGGCCTACGCTCAGGCGCTGTCGCAGGCAGGCAACCGCGCCGCTCACATTTGCTTTGAACGCCAGATTCACGGCTTCATCACCATGGGCCGGGTGCTGGACGAGGCGAACACGGCCGTTGCGATTTGCGCGGCAGAATTAAAGCGGGCCTTGGTGGCTTGACCGAAGGGGCCGCCAAACGGCTGCTTGGCTTGATCAGTTGCGCCTCAAAAAGGTCGAATTCGGGCCTTTTTTGCCTTAACATACCCAATATGGGTATATTGTGATCAAAAAGTGCCTTTTTGGCCAAAATATCAATAAAATAGGCCTCTAGCTCTCGATTTGATTCAATAGTTTGCTATAATTAATATAGCAAACATGAGCGCGAGCCAGAAGTGAAATCAGGGGGATTGAACGCTCAGAGTTTGGTGCTCTGTCCCGCCAAGGCCTTGCAAGCGGTCCAGCAGCTTGGCATGAATGCCGCCAAAGCCGCCGTTGCTCATGCACACAATGTGGTCGCCGGGTTTCAAGTGCGCCATCACCAGTGCCAGCGCTTCGTCAATTGACCGGGCGACCAGGGCTCGGGCGCCCATGGGGGCCAGCGCCTCCGCTGGGTCCCAGCTCAAACCGCCGTCATGGCAGATGGCCAGATCGGTTTGCTCCAGGCTCCAGGGCAGTTGCGCCTTCATGGTGCCGAGTTTCATGGTGCTGGAGCGCGGCTCAAACACCGCGACGATGCGGTGTTGGGTGCCAATTTTGCGCCGCAGCCCATCTACCGTGGTGCGAATCGCCGTGGGGTGGTGGGCAAAATCGTCGTACACCGTGACCACGCCCCCCTTCAAATTCACCATGCCACGCACCTCCATGCGGCGTTTGACGTTTTCAAAACTGCCCAAAGCCGTGGCTGCAACATCGACCGCAACGCCCACATGCTCTGCTGCGGCAATGGCAGCCAAAGCGTTTAATTGGTTGTGCACGCCAGTTAGTGCCCACTCCACTTGGCCTTTTTTCTCGCCGCGCACCAAAACGTCAAACTGATGGGGCTCGCCTTCTGCCGTGAAATCGCTGACGGCTGCGCCAAAACTGCGGGTTTCGCTCCAGCAACCCGCATTCAGCACTCGGGTCAGACTTTCTTCAAGACCGTTGTAGACCACCCGGCCGTTGCCATGCGACCCTGGCCCTGGCACAGTGCGAACCAAGTGGTGAAACTGTCGTTCAATCGCGGGTAAGTCGTCAAAAATGTCGGCGTGGTCAAACTCCAGATTGTTCAAAATCGCCGTGCGTGGGCGGTAATGCACAAATTTGCTGCGCTTGTCGAAAAATGCGCTGTCGTATTCGTCAGCTTCGATTACGAATGTGGCCCCCACGCTCCCGCACCCCGTGTCGTCGCTGCCCTGCGCGGCGGCGGGTTGCACACCCCCATGGTTGCCCACTTCGTGTGGCTCCCTGCCCCCCCAAGGGGCCGCGCCTTGCTTGGGACGGCCCTGCGCGGCGGCATCACTGGTCTGACCCAGCCGAGCCGAAACCCCAAAATTCAGGGGCACGCCGCCCACCAAAAAGCCGGGTTGCAGTCCTGCGCATTCCAATATCCACGCCAGCATGGCGGTGGTCGTGGTTTTGCCATGGGTTCCCGCCACCGCCAGCACGTGGCGGCCTTGCAGTACGTTTTCGGCAAGCCACTGCGGGCCGCTGATGTAGGGCAAACCGGCGTCCATGATGGCTTCCATCAGCGGGTACTTGGCGCTGGTGTCGGGTTTGCGCGCCCGGCTCACCACATTGCCCACTACAAACACGTCCGGAGCTAGAGCCAGCTGGTCGGCACCGAAGCCCTCAATCAAATCAATCCCCAGTGCCCGAAGCTGGTCGCTCATGGGTGGGTAAACGCCGGTGTCGCAACCTGTCACTTTATGCCCCGCCTCGCGGGCCAGCGCGGCCAGCCCACCCATGAAGGTGCCGCAGATACCTAAGATGTGGATATGCATGTTTTGATTTTAGACAAGTTCCAGATCGACCTGCCTGCAAAACCTGATCCTTTGCGTGTTGCCAGCTACCAAACAGATAGCTGCGTGGCCCCATTCCAGGCCCAAATTTTGGGATTCGCTTTCAAGACTCGTCGGCAGCTCCGGTTTGGTTGACAATAGCGGTCATGCAAAGCGCGACCTCTGAAATTGCGTCCACCGCCGCCCGTTTGGTGGTCGAAGAAGGGCTTGAATACGGTGCCGCCAAACGCCGCGCCGTGAAGTTGCTAGGTTTGTCGGGGCGAGCTTCCATGCCCGACAACCAGTCGGTTGAGGCCGAAATTGCCGATTATATCGCCCTGTTCTGTGCCGACACCCAACCCACTGAATTGCGTGCCCTGCGCGAGCTTGCCGTGGTCTGGATGCAGCGGCTCGCGGTGTTCCGGCCCCATTTAGGTGGAGCAGTGTGGCGTGGCACGGCAACCCGCCTGAGCGACGTCCACATTCAATTGTTTTGTGACGATTCCAAATCTGCCGAAATCGCCATCATTGACCACCGCGTGCAGTACGTGCCCCGCACGGTGACCGGCTTTAAAGGTGAAACGGTCGACGCGCTCAGTTTGCATTGTTTTTGTGACGGCTTGAACGAAGAGGTGGGCGTGCATTTGATGGTTTACGACTACGACGACCTGCGCGGCGCAATGAAGCCAGACGCGGCAGGTCGCCCGGCGCGCGGCGATTTGAATGCACTGATAGCCCTATTGGGCAACACCAAGGCGCTGGCATGAGGGACAACTTGCGGGATCAGATGGATCAGGAGGATCTTGCGCGCCATGCGGATCAGGCGGATCATGCGGATCATGCGGATCATGCAGGCCAGCCTGGGCAAAAAGGCGATGCGAAGCCTCAAAGTTCCAGCAGGCGCGCTGTGTTGGTGGGTGTAGCCGCCACCGCTGGTTTGGCTGGCGTCGGCTTTGCGTGGTGGCGCTCTGGCCAGACAGGCCAGTCCGAACCTGGCACAAATCAACTTGGCCTCGGCCCCTTTTGGGGGCTTGATTTGCCAACCCCATCGGGTCAAAACCTCCGATTAGCATCTCTGAAAGGGCGGCCTTTGTTGCTCAATTTTTGGGCCACATGGTGCCCTCCGTGCGTAGAAGAACTTCCGCTAATTGATCGCTTTTATCAAGAAAACTCTGCCAAAGGCTGGCAAGTTCTGGGTTTGGCGGTTGATCAGCCAGCGCCTGTTAAAGCGTTTTTGAGCAAATCACCAGTCACATTTCAAATCGCCATGTCAGGTTTGGCGGGCGTTGAACTCAGCAAGTCGCTAGGCAACCTGAGTGGTGGTTTGCCGTTCACGGTAGTGATTGGCTCGCAGGGCGACGTGCTACATCGCAAAATGGGACAGGTCACGCCTGCGGATTTGACGGCTTGGGCGACGCTGCGTTAGTTTAGGGACGGTGTCAGGGCGAGCGTTGCAAAGCTAAGTGGCGTGGGTTGACTAGGAGGCGTCATAATCGCGTCATATTTTCAAAAGTAGCAACCAGTTACAAGCCCGAGAGCACTTTGAAAGGTTTTTGCTCATTGGCCTCCCACATGGCAAGTTGGCGTAAAATAAGCGCAGTAGACCGCAATAAAGCGCAGTAAAGTGCAATAAACTGTAGAAGATTGCAGCAAAGACGCACAAGGCGCCGTTTCATAAAATTGAAAACAAATTTGCCGAAAGTTTTTTGGCGTTTGAAAATTAGTTGGAGTCAGCATGGATTTACGAAAACTCAAAACCCTGATTGATCTTGTTTCTGACTCCAATGTGTCGGAGTTGGAGATTACCGAAGCTGAAGGCAAGGTTCGAATCGTCAAGGGCGGCCCCATGATGGCTCAGCAAGCGTATGCCATGCCGATGCAGGGTATGCCCATGCAGGGTGTAGCTCAACAAGCGCCGCTGGCGGCAGCGCCCGATGTGCCACTTTCCGCCCCTGCAGCACCCGCAACGCCCGCTAACCACGTTGTCAAATCCCCCATGGTGGGCACCTTTTACCGAAGCGCCTCGCCCGGAGCCAAGGCGTTTGTGGAACTGGGCGACAGCATCAAGCAAGGCGACACGATTTGCATCATCGAGGCCATGAAAATTCTCAACGAAATTGAAGCCGACAAAACCGGTGTGGTGTCGCGCATCCTGAGCCAAAACGGTGAAGCGGTTGAATACGGCCAAGCTTTGTTTGAGATCGAATAGTTTCAGGCTTTGACAGGCCTTTCAACGCGCACCTATGTTCAAAAAAATACTGATCGCCAACCGAGGCGAGATCGCCCTTCGCATCCAGCGGGCTTGCCGCGAGATGGGCATCAAGGCAGTGATGGTTTATTCAGAAGCAGACCGTGACGCCAAATACGTCAAACTGGCTGAAGAGGCCGTTTGCATCGGCCCTGCGGCGTCGGCATTGAGCTACCTGAATATGCCGGCGATCATTTCAGCCGCCGAGGTGACCGACGCTGAGGCAATTCACCCAGGCTATGGCTTTTTAAGCGAGAACGCCTCGTTTGCAGAGCGGGTCGAAAAAAGCGGTTTTCAGTTCATTGGACCAACGCCTGAGTCGATTCGCATCATGGGCGACAAGGTGTCTGCTAAGCAGGCCATGATCAAGGCCGGTGTGCCCTGCGTTCCAGGCTCTGAAGGCGAGTTGCCAGACGACCCGGTGCAAATCCGCCGCATAGCCAAAGCCGTGGGCTACCCCATCATCATCAAGGCCGCAGGCGGCGGCGGTGGGCGAGGCATGCGGGTGGTGCACACCGAAGCCGCACTGATCAACGCAGTGCAAATGACCAAAGCGGAGGCGGGCAGTGCCTTTGGCAACCCGGCTGTATATCTAGAGAAGTTTTTGCAAAATCCGCGGCACATTGAAATTCAAATCATGGCGGACAAGTTCAAAAACGCCGTCTATTTGGGGGAGCGCGACTGTTCCATGCAGCGCCGGCATCAAAAAATCATTGAAGAGGCGCCTGCGCCGGGAATTGCACGCAAATTGATCGAGCGCGTGGGTGACAGGTGCGTGGCAGCTTGCAAAAAAATTGGTTACCGGGGCGCCGGAACTTTTGAATTTTTGTACGAGGATGGGAATTTCTACTTCATCGAAATGAACACCCGCGTTCAAGTCGAACACCCCGTGACCGAATGGGTCACCGGCATTGACATTGTCAAAACTCAAATCATGGTGGCGGCTGGAGAAAAATTACCTTTCACCCAGCGCCAGATCGAAATGCGCGGCCATGCGATTGAGTGCCGAATCAACGCGGAAGACGCCTACAAATTCACACCGTCGCCAGGGCGCATCACCATGTGGCACCCACCGGGTGGGCCGGGCGTGCGGGTGGATTCCCACATTTACACCAATTATTTTGTACCGCCCAATTACGACTCCATGGTGGGCAAAATCATCGTGCATGGCGACACCCGGGAGCAGGCTTTGGCCCGTATGCGCACGGCGCTGGGTGAAACCGTGATTGAAGGCATCAACACCAACATTCCCCTGCACCGCGAGTTGATGGTTGACGCCAAGTTCATGTCTGGCGGCACCAACATTCATTACCTGGAAGAATGGTTGGATCACCATAAGCGCTAAGCGCCTGAAAGCCAATGTTTGAGCTTGCCCTGATTTGCCCGCAAGACCGGGTGGAAGCCTTAAGTGATGCGCTTGACGCGCTGGACGCCCTGAGTGTCAGTGTGGAAGACGCAGACGCCCATACCGATGCTGAGCAGGCGCTATTTGGCGAACCTGGCATGCCCGCACCCAAAGACGGCTGGCAACGCTCGCGGATTTTGGCGCTGTTCCCGACTGCGCTACTGGCCGAAGAGGCGTTGGCCCTGATCAAACCGCAAGATTTTTTTATAGGTTGCAAAGTTTTGGGCGTGCAGGCGGTACCAGACCAGGACTGGGTGCGGCTGACGCAATCGCAGTTTGCTCCAGTAGAAATCACACCCGAGTTCTGGATTGTTCCCACTTGGCACGAGCCGCCCGCAGCGGCCAGAATCATTATTCGGCTCGATCCGGGTCTGGCCTTTGGCACGGGCACCCACCCCACCACCCGCATGTGCCTGCGCTGGATAGCGCAGCAAAGTGTGGGTCTGGCACCGGGGCAACTTAATTCTTTCGAGCGGGTTTTAGACTACGGCTGCGGTTCTGGCATTCTGGCCCTCGGTGCCGCCAAATTTGGCGCTGGCAATGTTGATGCGGTCGATATTGACCCGGCTGCGGTTGAAGCCACAATTCTCAATGCTGAAGCCAATCATGTGGTTTTGTCAGCGGGTTTGCCGGATCAGATCAATTCGGGCGACTCATCTACCTATTCTTTGGTGCTTGCCAACATTCTGGCGACGCCCCTGAAGGTTTTGGCACCCTTGCTTTGTGCACGGGTGCGGCCAGGGGGCAGTTTGGTGCTGGCAGGTATATTGGCGCGCCAGACTGACGAGTTGAAGGCCGCGTATTCCTCTTGTTGCAAGCTTGAAGTGAGCGATATGGAAGACGGCTGGGTCTTGATGACCGCCCGCCTGTAAGGTGCAGCTTCGGTCTTTGCTAGACTTTTCCCAATGAGCCTGATCACCCGTTGCCCTGCCTGTCAGACTTCGTTTCGGGTCGTGCCCGATCAGTTGCGCATGTCAGACGGTTGGGTGCGTTGCGGTCAGTGTTCTGATATTTTTGACGCGCAAGCCAACCTGCAGACTGCAAACGCATCAAACTCCTCTGACGCGGACGTTGACGTCGATACTGCTGTCGGCACCGCGCCCGGTTCGAGCGAGATTGAACAAAACATGGCAACCGATGCGTTGGATTTGCAGACTGCGTTGCGCGAGGTGGTGGCCAGCCGGTCCAATCGAGGTGACACTTCAGCGGCGGCATTGGAATCGTCCCAATCCGCAGCAGTTGGCAAATCGACCGTCTCGACTCACCATTTGCCGGATGGGTTGGCCCCAAGCACCACAGACAAAATTCAAACCGATGAGTCGCAAGAGGGAATTTCATTTTTGGAAAAGGGCAAGAGCCTTCCTGTAAAGCAAAAAACTTGGGTCAAAGTGACCTTTGCCATTTTGGGGCTGGTTTTGCTGGCGACTCTTGGAGTGCAAGCTTTGGTATTTGAACGAAACCGGGTGGCCAGTTTTTTCCCAGATTTAAAGCCGCACGTGCAGACTTTGTGCACGTACCTCAATTGCACAGTTTCAACTTTGAAGCAGATCGAATCCATCGTGGTTGATAACTCGACCTTCAGTCGCCAGCGGGGCGATACCTATCGCTTTGGTCTGGTACTGAAAAACACAGCGGCGGTTGAACTGGCCATGCCGGCCGTTGAGTTGACGTTAACAGACTCTCAGGATCAGCCCCTGTTGCGAAAAATTCTCACAGCGACAGACTTAGGTGCAAAGACGGACACGTTGGCACCTTATGCAGAATGGACGGGCACGGTGGCTTTGAGTGCCAAGGTCAGCGGGGGTGCAGAGCGAATCGCCGGGTACAGAGTTTTGGCTTTCTATCAGTGAGCGTCGTAGTCAAAAAATCCTGGGCGATAAAAAAGCCCGACATCTTTCGATATCGGGCCTTGCTAAAGCGAGCCCAGCGGTTTAAGGCTTGGTCGCAGTAGGAAACGGCCAAGCAGCCTGCGGATTCAGAGTAGTCTGAGCTGCAGGAGCGGCGGGAGCAGGCGCTGCCTTGGCAGCGGGTGCTTTCGCTGCTTTCTTCGCAGCCGGCTTCTTGGCTGCTTTCTTGGCGGCTGGCTTCTTGGCAGCTGGCTTTTTGGCTGCAGCAGCTTTCTTAGCCGGCGCTTTTTTGGCGGCGGCTTTTTTGGCTGGAGCGGCTTTCTTAGCTGGAGCGGCCTTCTTGGCAGCAGCTTTCTTCGCTGGGGCAGCCTTTTTGGCTGGAGCGGCTTTCTTGGCAGCTACCTTTTTAGCAGGCGCAGCCTTTTTAGCCGGGGCAGCTTTCTTCGCTGCTACTTTTTTAGCTGGTGCTGCTTTTTTAGCAGGTGCAGCTTTCTTTGCTGGTGCGGCCTTTTTTGCGACCGGTTTTTTTGCAGTTGCCATTTCAATTTTCTCCTTGATCAATAAACAAAGAGCACTTTATGCGAGTTGGAGTGCATAAAGCGATTCATGGTGTTGGGCTTGATCCCAGCACCATGAACTCGGGGGTACAAACTGCTCTTGCCCTCTATGGGGCAATCAGCAATTTGCATCATTCTTGTGGTCATTTCAACTTTCAAACGCGGTTCAATTCGGGTCAGACAAACACTATTCCCACGACAGGGCACCACCCGATTGGTATTCAATCACTCGGGTTTCAAAGAAATTTCTTTCCTTTTTGAGGTCAATCATTTCACTCATCCAGGGAAACGGGTTTTCTTCATTGGGAAATAGCGGCTCCAGGCCAATCTGCGTCGCCCGACGATTGGCGATGTAACGCAAATAGCCTTTGAACATGGAAGCGTTCATACCCAAAACACCCCGAGGCATCGTGTCCTCTGCGTACCGGTATTCCAGTTCGACTGCTTTCTCAAAAAGTTGCTTGATCTCGGCCTTGAACTCTGGCGTCCAGAGCATGGGGTTCTCAGCCTTGAGTTGGTTGATCAAATCAATCCCAAAATTACAATGCATGGATTCGTCGCGCAAAATGTACTGGTATTGCTCAGCAGCGCCAGTCATTTTATTTTGACGCCCTAAGGCCAAAATTTGGGTGAAGCCAACGTAGAAGAAAAGGCCTTCCATCAGGCAGGCAAACACAATCAGGGATTTGAGCAGTGTCTGATCAGTATTTTGGGTACCTGTCGAAAAATTCGGATCCATGATGGCCGCAATAAAGGGCAGCAAAAACTCGTCTTTGTCGCGAATGGATTGAACTTCGTTGTACGCGTTGAAAATCTCACTTTCATCTAAGCCGAGCGACTCGACGATGTACTGGTAAGCGTGTGTATGTATAGCTTCTTCAAAGGCCTGGCGCAACAAAAATTGACGGCATTCAGGGGCAGTGATGTGGCGGTAGGTACCCAACACAATGTTGTTTGCGGCCAATGAATCTGCTGTGACAAAAAACCCCAGGTTGCGTTTGACGATGCGCCGCTCGTCTTCGGTCAGTCCGTTGGGATCTTTCCAAAGCGCAATGTCCCGAGTCATGTTGACTTCTTGAGGCATCCAGTGGTTGGCGCAACTGGCCAAGTATTTCTCCCAGGCCCATTTGTATTTGAACGGCACCAACTGGTTGACGTCTGTCTTGCCATTGATGATGCGCTTGTCCGAGGCATTCACACGCTTGGGTGCAACAACTGCCTTCACACTCACTTCAGGCAAAGGCTCTCCGTCGTCAAGCTTGCGAGCTGACATAGGAGTTTCAGTAAATTCAGGAGGTAGCTCTGTCATACGGCTGCTTGATGAGCCGCGTGACGGTGTGATTTGCGGAGCGGGCTTGACTTCTTCGTCCCAGGTCAACATAAATAATTCCAATTAGCAGATTATGTGAGCAGTGAAATGAAATGGAAAGTGTTCATTCACATCGCTGACATATTGTGTTGTTCAATTGCATCGCGGCCTTCACTCGCACAATATTTTTGTACAGCTTTGATGTCCACTTTGCAGCAATTTAAATTCAATAAAAACTTACTGGCAAGACTCGCAGGTTGGGTCGTCAACGCCGCAAAATTTGACGTCTGTTGCAGCCAGCGTAGAGAGTTGAATCTGCGCTGCTGCTGCCGCCTTGTCGAGCGCACTCATTGAGCCGGACGACTCAGCCTGACCGGACGAAACAGCGTTCATGCGTCCTGACGAGACAGTGGATTTTTCAGCGTGCGTCGCCGATTGCGTACGCAGGTAGTAGGTGGTTTTCAGACCACGCACCCACGCCAGCTTGTAGGTGTCGTCGAGTTTTTTACCGGATGCCCCAGCCATGTAAATGTTGAGCGACTGCGCTTGGTCAATCCATTTCTGGCGACGGGCGGCAGCCTCCACGAGCCATCGGGTTTCAACTTCAAAGGCTGTAGCGTAAAGCGCCTTGATTTCGGCGGGCACCCGATCAATGGGCGCAAGCGAGCCATCAAAGTGCTTCAAGTCCATCACCATGACGTCGTCCCACAAGCCCAATCGCTTGAGGTCGCGCACCAAATAGCCATTAATGATCGTGAATTCGCCTGACAAATTGGACTTGACAGACAAGTTGCCAAAGCAAGGCTCAATGGAGGCGTCAACGCCAATGATGTTTGAAATGGTCGCGGTTGGGGCAATGGCCACGCAATTTGAATTGCGCATGCCATCGCGTGCAATTTTTTGCCTCAACGAAATCCAGTCCAGCGTTGATGACCGGTCAACCTCGAGATAAGGCGAACTTCCTGCAGGCGCTCCGGCTGCAGCACCACCGCGAGACGCCGCCAACAGATCCAAAGTGTCGATCGGAAGAATGCCTTGATCCCAGAGTGAACCCTTGTAGCTGGAGTACTGTCCGCGTTCGCGAGCCAGCTCGGTTGATGCTTCGTACGCGTAGTAACAAATCGCTTCCATGGACTGGTCTGCAAATTCAACTGCGGCCATGCTGGCGTAAGGAATGCGCTGTTCATACAGACTGTCCTGAAAAGCCATCACGCCCAGACCAACTGGGCGATGCCGAAGGTTGGAATCGCGAGCCTTTTTGACAGCGTAGTAATTGATGTCAATCACGTTGTCGAGCATGCGCATGGCTGTTGTGATCGTCGTTTTCAATTTGGCATGGTCAAGCACTTTGGTGCCGTCTGCGCCGGTCTTCAAGTGCTGCAGCAGATTGACAGAACCCAGATTGCAAACGGCAGTTTCTGTATCGCTGGTATTGAGTGTGATTTCAGTGCACAGATTTGAAGAGTGAACGACGCCAACATGTTGCTGAGGCGAGCGCACATTGCAGGCGTCCTTGAAGGTGATCCAGGGATGGCCGGTCTCGAACAGCATCGTGAGCATTTTTCGCCACAAGTCACTGGCCTGCACCACGCGCGCCGGTTTGATTTCACCACGGGCTGCTTTTTCTTCGTAGGCGACGTAGGCCTGCTCAAAATCGGTACCAAACTTGTCGTGCAGGTCTGGCACGTTGTTGGGTGAGAACAAGGTCCACTGCCCTTTTTCCACGACACGGCGCATGAACAAGTCGGGAATCCAGTTGGCGGTGTTCATGTCATGGGTGCGACGGCGATCATCGCCAGTATTTTTTCGCAGTTCCAAAAACTCTTCAATATCGAGATGCCAGGTTTCAAGGTAGGTGCAAACAGCACCTTTGCGCTTCCCGCCTTGGTTCACGGCCACTGCGGTGTCATTGACGACCTTAAGGAAAGGCACCACGCCCTGAGACTCGCCGTTCGTCCCTTTGATATGGGAGCCCAATGCGCGAACTCTGGTCCAATCGTTGCCCAATCCACCGGCGAATTTGGACAGCAGCGCATTCTCTTTAATTGACTCGTAAATGCCGTCAAGGTCATCGGGTACGGTTGTCAGATAACAGCTGGACAACTGCGACCTCAATGTTCCGCTATTGAACAGTGTGGGGGTGCTTGACATGAAATCAAAGCTGGACAGCACTTCATAAAACTCAATGGCGCGGGTTTCCCGGTCGATCTCGTTGAGTGACAGTCCCATAGCCACACGCATGAAAAATGCCTGTGGTAATTCAATTCTTTCTTTGCCAACATGCAAAAAATAGCGGTCATAAAGGGTTTGCAAACCAAGGTAGTCAAATTTCAGGTCGCGTTCTGCCTTCAGGGAATTACCAAGCCGGGTCAAGTCAAATTGCAGCAACTTTTCGTCGAGTAAATCGTTTTTAACCCCTTTTTTGATAAATTGTGGGAAGTAATCTGAATAGGCACGGCCCATGTCTTCCTGAGCCACATCCTGACCCAACACTTCTTTGGCGATGGTATGAAATAGAAGGCGAGCCGTGGCGTAGGTGTAGTCTGGGTCTTTTTCGATCAAGGTACGCGCTGCCAGAATGGACGCCTTGTAGACCTCATCCATCGGTACACCGTCGTACAGATTTCGCATGGTTTCAGCCATGATCGGCTCGGGGCGGACATCCGCTCCCAAACCAGAGCATGCAGACTCAATCAGATTTTTCAACCAGACCAAATTCAAAACAATCCGTTGTCCACCATCAATAGCGTGAAGTTCCGGTGCCTTTGTGGCTTCACCGGGTGCTTGCTTGACGCGTTCTTGCGAGCGCTTTTCCCGGTACAGCACATAGGCTCTGGCAATTTCATGGTGTCCACCGCGCATCAGGCCAAGTTCAACTTGGTCTTGCACATCTTCAATATGAAAGGTTCCCCCACCTGGGCGCGATCGCATCAGGGCGCGAATGACAGCTTGCGTCAGACCGTCCACCATCTCGCGCACGCTGGCTGAGGCGGCACCTTGGGTGCCATGCACTGCCAAAAACGCCTTCATCATGGCAACGGCGATTTTATTGGGCTCAAAGGGCACAACAGCGCCATTGCGCCGGATGATCTGGTATTGGTTCAAGGCATTGGTTGCCGCATCGCTGCCAAGCCCAGTTAAATCGCTGGTAGCTTGGCGAACCGATCCCTGTGTGGATATGGCTGCTGGCGTGTTGAAAGCTGTCTGCATATTTCCTCGTCTTCGGTAAAGTTCTTTTTACTGTTTTGGTTTGAATTGACCGCTCGCCAAAATCCCTTTGAGTGGTGGCTAAAACCGCCTTGTTCATTCGGCACCCTAGCAGGATTTTCGAATCGCTTAGATAGTCAATTTTCCTTGGCGCGTTGATTGATTCAATTGCAAGTTTCCCACTATATATGGGGTCAGGCATGAACGCAAGACACTACCGGTAGTGTACCGGGTCGAATTCGAGGATCGTCTGGCTCGGTAGAAAAAATTGATTCAAACCTGGCTCTGGCCTGGTTGATTTGTCGCTACCGGCTGCGAATCGGCACCCAGTATGGCTTTCGAACTTTGGCGACCGTTGAAGCCTTCATCAGCAGCGGCTTTTCGGACCGGCTTTCGATGTCAAATTTGGGTAGGCGGCTCACAATCGGTCACGATTGATCGGGGAAAACACTGAGTTGCCCAACCCAGCATCTGTTGCAAAAGTGTCCAATTGAAGCCCGCGCCTGGGTCTGACTTTCGGCCAGGTGCAATGTGTTCATGGCCTGCAATATGCTGAATGGGATGGCGTTGTGCGAGGGCGCTGCACAGGCTGGCGAGCGTTTCGTATTGCACAGGTTCAAATGTCTCGCCTTCCAGGCCTTCAAGCTCGATGCCAATGGAGTCTTCGTTGCAGTCGGTGCGCCCTCGGTATTGCGATACACCGGCATGCCAAGCACGATAAGAGGTGCCGACAAACTGCCAAAGCTCACCGTTTCGGCGAATGTAAAAGTGCGCTGAGACTTTGAGGCCTTTAATTTTCACAAAATAAGGGTGCGCCGACCAATCCAAAAGGTTGGTAAATAACTCTTGCACCTCGTTCCCGCCAAATTGCCCAGGTGGCAGGCTGATGGAATGAACTACGATCAAGTCGATTTGAGCGTAGGGCTGCCTAGATTCAAAGTTAGGCGACGCCAAGTGGCGTGCAAACTGGTACCAATCGTCTCGCCAAAGCACCTCATTCGATTCGGCGGGGGGTTTTTCGTCAAAGTGACTCGTCATGGGCCTCATGTCCCGCTGCAAGGTCGATATTCAGTCGCGCGATGCGATAGCGAATCTGGCGAAGGCTGATGCCAAGCAGCGCCGCCGCCGCTGTTCGATTGAAGCCAGTTTCTTGCAAGGTTTTGACCAAAATTTCTCGTTCATGCTGATCAAGATGGTTTTGCAAGTCGTTCGGAATGCCCCGAAGCATCGGGTAAATAAGGTCTTGCCGTTTGGGCACTGAGGACACGAAGGGGCTGGGTCGAGTTATTTCTAAGTCGTCGTCCTGTGGTGCAGTTGATTGGGCTGATTCATGAGCTCGATCAACTTCAAGTTCTTTTCCCTCGCTCAGTGCCACAGCCCGGTGCAAAAGGTTTTCCAGTTCCCTGACATTGCCGCGCAGGGGTTCAAGTGCCAATTGTTCCAACATGCGTGGCGACAGCACTGGCACTGCAATTCCAGCCTCGTGTGCGATCCTCTTGAGCAAGGCCACGCAAAGCAAAGGTAGGTCGCCCAGCCGCTCGCGCAGAGGCGGAATTAGGATTTCAATCACATTGAGGCGGTAATACAGATCTTGGCGGAAGTGGCCCGTTTGAACATCTGATGCCAAATCTCGGTGGGTGGCGCTAACAATCCGCACGTTGACGGGTTCTTCCTGTGTTGCGCCTACGGGGCGCACACTGCGCTCTTGAATGGCGCGCAGCAATTTGGATTGCATAGCCATTGGCAAATCGCCAATTTCGTCAAGAAAAAGGGTTCCTCCAGACGCAGCCTGAAAAAATCCGATTCGGTCTTGGTTTGCGCCAGTGAAGGCTCCCTTCTTAGCGCCAAAAAACTCTGACTCAAGCAAGTTTTCAGGAATCGCACTGCAGTTGACAGCGATCAAAGGGCCGCTGGCACGGTGGCTGTTGGTGTGCAGGGCCGTGGCAACCAGTTCCTTGCCAGTTCCAGACTCTCCGCGCACCAAAACTGGTGCCATGCTTTTGGCGACCTTTGCAATACGCTCCCTAACGGAGCTGATACTGGCTGATTCGCCGACCAAGCGGGACAAAGAAGCTTCGCCAGCAGCCAAACTGCCACGCCCACCACTGCCGTGGGTTTTGCGAGTTGCCTCAGGTGCGTAGGCAGGAGCGTCTTTGGGGGATTGGCTGGTGTCCAGAATTGCCGAGGCAATCACTGTGCGGAACTGTTTCAGGTCAACCGGCTTTGTCAAGTAATCAAATGCTCCGGCCTTGAGCGATTCGACCGCGTTTTCTGCTGAGCCATAGGCGGTAATGACCACGCACCGTTCCGTTCGCTGGTCGGCCTTCATCTTTTGCAGCAACTCAAGCCCCAACCCATCTGGCAGGCGCATATCAGTAATGACCACGTCAAATTTGCGGTCTTTCAGGTGCGCCCAGGCTTCCTGAAGACTGCCTGCGGCTGCGACACGGAAACCCTCGCGCAACAATGTCAATTCGTACAGAGTTCTCAGGTCGGGCTCATCGTCAACGACCAGAATTTGGGCGTTGTTCAAGTTACGCCCCTAAACAGCGACGACAGTGGATCGGAGTCGATATTTTCATTTTGAATTTCTATCGTCCAGCTACAGAATTTGACAATCGACTTTCTAGCTCGCGTTTGAATTGAGCCCCATTGGGCATTCTGGCAGAAGACTGCATCCCATCCCCTGGTTTTGCCAACCAAGACGTTCAAGTTCATTTGGACTCTGGGCGGTCATTGGCACGTGCCGTTCTGAAAGTGACATAAAAATCGTTCCCTTGGGTGGCTACCGAATTCCGATGCCGCACTGAGCGGCGATAAATGATGGTGGCACCATGCCCTTCACAAAGTTCCCTGCAAATATAGAGCCCTAATCCGCTGGATCTGCTTTCGGACGAAAAGAAAGGCTCAAACAAATGCCGTTCAACCGATTGATCCAGGGGTTGACCGTCGCTCCAAACTGACAAGCTGCCCTGCCCATCGTCGTTGAGAGCCGTTTCAAGGCAGATGGACGCGGGCTCTCCGCTTGCATAGCGGCGGGCGTTGTCAAGCAAGTTAATCAAAACCCGACGCAAGTGTTCGGGCTCAAAAGCGACCTGAAAATTTTCAGCGCCAAGTTCGATAAGCGCCAGGCTCTGCGTACCATTTTGGCTTGACCAATCCTGGGCGATGCGGTTCACCCGATCATCCAGGGCCAGCGAAAAGGCCGAAGCGGCACTGTCTCTTTCTTGCACCCGCGAGATGTCAAGGACTTCTTCAACAATCTTGCCAAGTCGATGGGCGTTCTGGGCGACCATTTGCGTCAACTGTTTTTGCTTGGGATCGGTGATGTCTTCGTCTAGCAAGGCGTTGGCCTGGGCAATGGCGGCCAATGGATTTCGAATTTCGTGTGCCACTGCCGCAGACATTCTGCCCATGCTGGCCAGTTTTTCCGTACGCATTCGCGCCTCCATCTCGCGCTGATCCTGCAAAAACATGACGCACAGGCTCTCGGAGTCAACGGCAGTGCTGACGGTTTGCCGGGTGCGCACCCGCAAGCGACGAATTCCTTGGCCTGCATGGTGAACGGTGACATCGGTACGGCGCAATTCAACCCGAACAAAGCTTTGGCCTGCAAGCGACGCGAGGCCCGACCAGGCTGGCTCGGCCAAAAGACTGAACGACGCCTCGCGCATGGGTGTGGCAGAACCCAACATTTGGCGTGCGGCCGGGTTGGCTGCGCGCACCGCGCCAGACGAGTCAACAACCAACACGCCGTCCGTCAATGACTCAATCACCAACTCATTGACTTGGCGCTGAACCTGGACAGCACGTTGATTCAATTGGGAGCGTTGCTCTTCTTGCGCCAAGCGGGTGGACAGCTGATTGGCTAAAAAGGCCAGAACGAAGCAAGCCGCCCCTGTCAAAGCGGATTGCACAAAGCTTGCAGTCGAATTGCCCGAGCTAGAGAGTGCAAGCCATGCGGAATGGCTCAATAAAATAAGGGTGACCGTAGCCGCTGTGCCGACCGCGAAATACAGCGCGCCCAGAACTGACGCCATGAGCACTGGCAAAGCCAGCAGGGGTGCGTAGTTGATACCTCCGCCTTGAAGAAATTGCAGCGCGGAAAATGTGGCAACGTCAATGCCAATGGTGAAAAGCCATTGAGGGTCAAATCGGCGAGCCAGGTAGCGCGGACTTGCGTAAAAGCGCACTGCAAGTGCGGCGGCAAAATAGCCGCCACAAATGAAGATCAACAGAGGCCCGGCAGATGGGCTCAGGCTCCAAAGCGTGCCTTGCAGCACAAGAAGCATCAAGCCGAGTGTCACCCGGGCGGTCATGAAGCCGCGCCATAGCCGCTCAAATTCGCTCGGCCCTTTGGTCTTTGAATCTAAGTCGTCAGAGCTGATCTGAAACGAGTTTGGAGCAAACCAGGGGTGCTTCTCTGCTGGCTGCGCCATTCAAGGCTCCGACTGCCGTCGATGATCAAGCGAGCAGTAGAGGCCTTGCTTGCCTTCAATTGCGTCTGGTCTTGGTAGGTGCAAGTCGCAGTGGTGGCACCGAACCATGTCCAATGCGACTTTGTCAGGCTGGCGGGCCATGGGTTTGGAGCCTGAACTGTCCTTTGACTTCCGGCGGGTCGATTTGAAAAACCAGATACCCACCAGCACCGCGACCAACAACAAGGCAATTTTCACAGAGACCGCTCCAGCACGATTTCCATTACAAAACGCGACCCCACATAGGCCAATAGCAAAAAGCCTGCACCCATGTAGAGCATGCGTACCGCAAACCGGCCGCGCCAGCCGAATTGGGCGCGACCCACCAACAAAACTGCAAAAGTGAGCCAGGACAGCACAGAAAAAATGGTCTTGTGATCCCAGCGCCAAACAGTTCTTGCGCCATACAACTGTTCACCGAACACCATCACAACCAAAAGCGTGGCGGTCAAAAGCGCGAATCCGGCCATCACGAAGTGGAACGTCAGACGCTCAAGCGTCATGAGGGGAATATCGCTTGGAGCGCCTGCGGCGCTGCGGAAGTTCTTTTCAGCGCGTGTCATGAAGACGCCATGCGCCACTGCGACTCCAAAAAGTCCGTAGGACGCAATGCCGAGCGCCCAATGCAAGGGCAGCCAAAGTGAAGCTTTGGGGCCCAACAAATTCCCCGGATAGAAAAGCGCTAGCAAAACTGCTGCCGCCCCAATCAGACTGAGCGTCCAATTTGTTTTGAGTTGCGGGAAAAAATGACTTTCGACGGCGTAGACCAATGCCGCCAGCCACACGGTCACACTGAGGGCAGGCGCAAAGCCAAACCGCGGGCCACCCACCAGCATGGCCGTTGCCAGTGCCAAGCCATGCAAAGCCAACGAAGAAAAAGCCAGTAAACGCGCAGATGACGGCGATATTTTTGGAGCTGCAAGGGCCAGCACTGAATAAGCTGCCACTGCAGCCAGTGCCACGATCACGTCGATAGAAACTCCAGTGGGTAAAATCATGGGCAGAGTTTAGCGTTTTGAGCCGCGACTGTAAGCTGCCCCTGCCTAGATTGATGAAAGTGCAGACATGGCACCCCAATATTGGTTCTTGGGCTCTTAAAGTTACTGTAATGCCCATCATGATGTTGACTCTGTCTTGACCCTTCAATTGAATTTAACCTGAGCTAACGCATGGCGACCGCACTTTCAGACAAACTCTCCCGCCTGGTCAAAGGGCTTCGAGGCCAGGCTCGGATAACCGAGACCAATGTGGCCGACATGTTGCGCGAGGTGCGCATGGCGCTTTTGGAGGCAGACGTGGCCTTGCCCGTGGTGCGCGACTTCATTGCCCGGGTGAAGGACAAGGCTTTGGGTCAAGAAGTCATGGGCTCCTTGCAGCCGGGACAGGTTTTGGTCAGCATCGTAAGCAAGGAACTGGCGGCAACCATGGG
>JANPCR010000212.1:0-3955 GCA_031431035.1 Rhodoferax sp. | reverse complement strand
GTGGCCAAGGCTGAGCCTGACGGTCACACCTTGTTGTTGATGTCCAATGGCACCGCGGTCAGTGCGGGCTTGTTCAAGTCGTTGCCCTTCGACACGGTGCGCGATTTCGCACCAATCTCTATTTTGGGTACTTTCGACATTGCCATCATTACCCCGGCCGATTCAAAATTCAAGACGTTGGGCGAGCTGTTGGCCTATGCGCGGGCCAACCCAGGCAAACTCAATCTGGGCAGCATCAACATTGGCAGCACGCAAAATTTGGCAGCTGAATTGTTCAAAACGACATCCGGGGCTGACATGCAGATCGTTCCGTTCAACGGCACACCTGCCGTCATCACCGCTTTGCGCGGGGGGCAGATCGATGCGGCACTTGAGATTTTGGGGCCGGTGCTGCCGCAGATCAATACCAAAGTTCTGCGTGCCCTGGCTGTCACGGGCGACAAGCGCGCCGCTGTTTTGCCCGACGTTCCGACCGCCAAAGAAAGCGGCCTGCCCGGCTTTGTGGCTTCCAGCTGGAATGCGCTTGCTGCCCCTGCCAAAACCCCCAAAGACGTGATTGCCCGCTTGAACAAAGAAGTGGCGGCTGCGCTGAACAACCCCGACATCAAGAAAAAATTGCATGATTTGAATGTTGAAGCCAATCCCAGCTCGCCCGAACAGGCGGTTGCGCTCTTGGGCAGCGAGATCAAACGTTGGGGTGATGTGATCGTCCGCGCCAAGGTACCTACGCAATAGGTCGCCACAGGCGGCCAACACCTTTCGGGAGAATTTTTTGAAATTTCAACACATTGGCCTGATCGGTTACGGCGAGGTTGGCAAAACCTTTGCCAATGGACTGAAGGCCCAGGTTGCGCATACCAGCGTGTGGGACACCCAATTTGAATCAGCTGCGTTGCGGTGCGATGCCATTGCCCATGCGGCTGCGGCAGAACTTGAAGTCTGTTTGTCCATGTCTGAACTGTGCTTTGGATCGGACTTGATTATTTCAGCCGTCACGGCGTCCAACACGCTGGCAGTGGCGACAGAGGCTGCCGCCCACATCAAGCCTGGCACGGTCTTTCTGGATTTGAATTCAGCGTCCCCCGGCACCAAGCAACGAGCTGCCCAATTGATAGATACGGCGGGCGGGCGCTATGTAGAGGCTGGGGTGATGACTTCTGTGCCGCCCTATGGCATTCGGGTTCCGATGCTGCTGGGTGGGGTGGCCGCCGCGGAGCTTGCCACAGTGCTCACCTTGTGGGGCATGAACGCCAAGTGCGTCAGCGACAAATTGGGCGTGGCCAGTGCCATCAAAATGTGCCGCAGCGTCATGATCAAAGGGCTGGAGGCTTTGGTGATAGAAAGCTATGCCACAGCCCGCGCCTATGGGGTTGAAGACCACGTGCTGCCCACGCTGGCAGAGACATTCCCTAGCATTGACTGGCAAGCTCAGGGGGCCTATTTTTTCAGCCGGGTGGTACAGCATGGCAAACGCCGTGCCGAAGAAATGCGGGAAGCCGCCAACACCGTGCAAGAAGCCGGGTTTGAGCCTTTCATGGCAGCGGCGATCGCCAACAAACACCAATGGGTGGCAGACCAGGCAGCCGCCGGGGTGTTTGCGCCCCTTGCCAAAAATACAAAAGACGCAGCCGAACCCCAGAAAGCGCTGAATCCGAAAATTGCCAATGAGCTCAGTTGGCAATCCTATGCCGACTGCCTTTTGGCGGCGATGCCGTCAAGAATCTGAGTCACATCGCCAAGTTAATTTCCGAGTCGTTCCCCAAGTCCTTCCCCAAGTCCCTCCTAAACCCGGCAATCACGCACATGACCAAGCAGATCCACCTCAACGCCTTCGACATGAATTGCGTAGGCCACATTCAGCAGGGTTTGTGGACGCACCCACGCGACCAGTCGGCCAGGTATCTGGACATTCACTATTGGACGGACTATGCCAAGAGGCTCGAGGCTGGCCTGTTTGACGGCATCTTTTTTGCCGATGTGCTGGGCGTGTACGACGTACTTGGAGCCAGCCCAGACGCCGCCGTGTGCGGTGCAGTGCAAGTACCCGTCAACGACCCGATGCTGCTGATCCCGGCCATGGCTGCCGCCACACAGCATTTAGGCTTTGGCGTCACGGCCAATTTGACCTACGAGCCGCCCTACCAATTCGCAAGGCGCATGTCCACCCTGGACCATTTGACCCAAGGCCGTATTGGTTGGAACATCGTCACTGGCTACCTGGACAGTGCAGCACGCGCCGTCGGGCTGACGGGCCAAACTGCCCACGACGACCGCTACGATTTGGCCGATGAGTACATGGCCCTGGTTTACAAGCTGTGGGAAGGCAGTTGGAGCGATGGCGCTGTGCAGCGCAACAAAGCCACGGGCGTTTACGCCGACCCCGCCCGAGTGCGCTTGGTTCACCACCAGGGGCCGCAGTACAAAGTGGACGCCATGCATTTGAGTGAGCCTTCCCTGCAGCGCACGCCCGTGCTGTACCAGGCGGGCTCGTCGCCACGCGGCTCGCGCTTTGCAGCCACGCACGCGGAGTGCGTTTTTCTGAACGGTCAAAGCCAGACGGGCGTGAGGAAAATCGTCGACAGCATTCGCAGCCAAGCTGTAGCCCAAGGGCGCGCGTCCTCTGATATCAAAATGTTTTTGGGGGCCACCATCGTCACCGCCCCAACTGACGCCCAAGCGCAAGAGAAGTTTGCCGAGTACCGGCGGTACGCCAATTCAGAAGCCGCTTTGGTGCACGCGGCAGCGTCCATGGGAATTGACTTCAACAAATACGACATTGACGAACCCATTGAAACCGCCAAAACCCAGGCCATTGTGTCCAACGTCACCGCCATGACCCAAGCTGCTGGCCCCCAGTGGACGCGGCGCAAGCTGCTGGAGCAAATGGTCATGGGCAGCCGCCAAGCGCCGTGGGTGGGTAGCGCAGACGCAATTGCCAGCCAAATGATCGCTTGGGCGCAAGATGCCGACGTGGATGGCTTTAACCTGTCCCGTACTGTGGTGCCCGAATGTTTTGACGACTTTATCGCCCTGGTGGTGCCGCTACTGCAAGAGCGTGGCGCGTACAAAACCGGCTATGCCGCAGGCCCCAACAGTCGCTCATTGCGTGGCAAGTTGTTTGGCCGAGACCGCTTACCCGCCACTCACGCGGTCGCGCAATACAGGTTTTAGAAGGCAGAGAAGCGCCGCCGTTGTGCGTGGATTTGCGAGTTCCGCCAGCCTTTGGCATATAATCGTGGGCTTTCCCCTTGCCGCACCTCATCTGACGCTGAGGGTGGCTTTCATCCACGCCAGGCTGCGGGCTTCTTTAAAAAGCTCTCCTGACCTGGCAATCCACAAGGAGTTTTAATGCGTCATTATGAAATCATTCTCATGATCCATCCGGATCAGAGCGAACAAGTTCCGGCCATGCTGGAGCGCTACAAGGGCATGATCACCGCTGGCGGTGGCAAGGTGCACCGTGTTGAGGACTGGGGTCGTCGCCAGTTGATTTATCAAATCAACAAGCTGTCCAAAGCTCATTACCTGTGCGTGAACATCGAAGCCGATCACCCCGTGATGGCTGAACTGGAGCATGCCTTCAAGTTCAACGATGCCGTTTTGCGTCATCTGACTGTCCTGAAGAAGAAAGCTGACACCGGCCCATCTTCCATGATGAAACAGGTCGAGCGCGAAGATGCTCGCAAGTCCAACCAGGCGGAATACGCTGGTGGCGACCGCGGTGGTGATCGTGGCGCTGACCGCGGTAGCGATCGCGGCGACAGGCAATAGGCTTCTTCGACCAAGGAGTGAGTACCCCTGACAACCGCGTCGTTCTGACTGCCCGTATCGCTGAGGTTGAGGCCTTGCGTTACACCCCAGCCGGACTGCCCGCCCTGAACCTGACACTCGAACACGAGTCAGAAGTTCTCGAAGCAGGGCAGACAAGACAGGTCAAAGTGGTGATGAAATCAGT
>JANPCR010000211.1:0-12862 GCA_031431035.1 Rhodoferax sp. | reverse complement strand
TCCAAACACATCGCCCCCAAGCGAAGCACAAGCTAAAACCCACCAACAACAGCACCCAAGTTAGCGGCAGTTGGCACGCCAACCGTCACAGCTTGTGTCCGCTCGGGGCCTACCGTCACCATTCGGAGAACCCAGTGCTATTGTCTCTCAAGGGAACCTCCCCACCTGCTATTTTGGCGCTCGCAGACGGCAGCGTCTTTGTGGGCAACTCCATCGGCGCAGCGGGCTCCACCGTCGGCGAAGTCGTTTTCAACACCTCCATGACGGGTTATCAGGAAATCCAGACTGACCCCAGCTATTGCCAGCAACTCGTCACGCTGACCTACCCACACATCGGCAACTACGGGGTCAACCCGCAAGACGTCGAATCGCGCAAAGTTTTTGCAGCCGGGCTGGTCATTCGCGATTTGCCCCAGTTTGCCTCCAACTTTCGCCAAACCCAAAGCCTGGGCGACTACTTGGCAGCCCAAGGATGCGTGGCTATTGCCAACATCGATACCCGCAAGCTGACCCGCCATTTGCGCACCCTGGGTGCTCAAAACGGCTGCATTCTGGCTTTGGCTCAGGGCCAAGCGGTCACCCAAGCCATCATTGACCAAGCCATTGCAAAGGCCAAATCGGCGCCGTCGATGGCTGGCCTAGATTTGGCGAAAGTCGTCAGCACCCAAGCCGCCTACGACTGGACCGAGTCTGAATGGCAGTTGGCTCACGCGCACCTAGGCGGCAAAGCGGGCTTTGGCGTTCAAACCAGCCACAAGTTTCATGTGGTTGCCTATGACTTTGGCGTCAAGTTCAACATATTGCGCATGCTCAGCGAACGTGGTTGCCGGGTCACCGTGGTGCCCGCCCAAACTTCGGCGGCTGAAGTTTTGCGGCTCAAGCCAGACGGCATCTTTTTGTCCAACGGCCCGGGCGACCCAGAGCCCTGTGACTACGCCATTGCCGCTACGGCTGAATTAATAGAAACAGGTATTCCGACGTTTGGTATTTGCCTGGGCCACCAAATCATGGCCTTGGCCAGCGGTGCCAAAACCTTCAAAATGAAATTTGGCCACCACGGTGCCAATCACCCGGTGAAAGATCTCACCCGCTACGACCAGTTTGGCGGCCGCGTCAGCATCACCAGCCAAAACCATGGCTTCGCAGTCGATGAAAAAACCCTGCCAGCCAACCTGCGAGCGACCCATATCAGCCTGTTTGACAACACGCTACAGGGCTTGGCCCGAACGGACAAACCGGCGTTTTGCTTTCAGGGCCACCCCGAAGCGTCGCCCGGGCCGCATGACATCAGCTACCTGTTTGACCGGTTCATTGGGCTGATGGTCAAAGTGTCCGAAAAAAAATAAAACAAGATCAACATGCCAAAACGCACTGACCTCAAATCCATTCTCATCATCGGCGCAGGGCCGATCATCATTGGCCAGGCCTGCGAGTTTGATTACTCGGGCGTGCAGGCCTGCAAAGCGCTGCGCGAAGAGGGTTACAAGGTCATTTTGATCAACAGTAACCCGGCGACCATCATGACGGACCCGGCCACGGCAGACGTAACCTACATTGAGCCCATTACCTGGCAAACGGTTGAAAAAATCATTGCCAAGGAAAAACCCGATGCGATTTTGCCAACGATGGGCGGTCAAACAGCGCTGAACTGCGCCCTGGACTTGTGGCACAACGGCGTCCTTGAAAAGTACAAAGGGGCTGCAACCGGCAAGGCCGTCGAGCTGATTGGCGCGTCGCCCCAGGCCATTGACAAGGCCGAAGACCGTTTGAAGTTCAAAGACGCCATGACCCACATCGGTCTGGGCTCTGCGCGCTCAGGCATTGCGCACAGCATGGACGAAGCCTGGGTGGTGCAAAAGACGCTGGGTTTCCCCACTGTCATTCGCCCCAGCTTCACCTTGGGCGGCACGGGTGGCGGCATTGCCTACAACTCCGAGGAGTTTGAGACGATCTGCAAACGCGGCCTCGAGGCATCGCCCACCAATGAGCTGTTGATTGAAGAGTCGCTGTTGGGCTGGAAAGAGTACGAAATGGAAGTCGTGCGCGACAAGGCAGACAACTGCATCATCGTCTGCTCCATTGAAAACTTGGACCCCATGGGCGTGCACACGGGCGATTCAATCACCGTGGCCCCGGCTCAGACCTTGACGGACAAGGAATACCAAATTCTGCGCAATGCTTCCCTTGCCGTGCTACGCGAAATTGGCGTGGACACGGGTGGCTCCAACGTGCAGTTCGCCATCAACCCGGACGATGGTCGCATGGTGGTGATCGAGATGAACCCGCGGGTTTCGCGTTCATCCGCCCTGGCTTCCAAAGCCACTGGCTTCCCCATCGCCAAAGTCGCCGCTAAACTGGCGTGTGGCTACACCCTTGACGAGCTGCGCAACGAAATCACGGGCGGTGCCACTCCCGCCAGTTTTGAGCCCAGCATCGACTACGTTGTCACCAAAATCCCGCGTTTCGCGTTCGAAAAGTTCCCCACCGCAGACTCGCGTTTAACTACGCAAATGAAGTCGGTCGGCGAGGTGATGGCGATGGGCCGCACGTTCCAGGAGTCCTTCCAAAAGGCCTTGCGCGGCCTGGAAGTGGGTGTGGACGGCATGAACGAGAAAACCCAGGACCGCGAAGTGCTTGAAAAAGAGCTGGGCGCACCAGGCCCAGAGCGTATTTGGTATGTCGGCGACGCGTTCGCCCAGGGCATGAGCGTGGAAGAAGTGTTTGCCTTGACCAAAATCGACCGCTGGTTTTTGGTGCAGATTGAGCAGATCGTCAAAATTGAGCTGGAGCTCGAAACTCAATCGCTCGATGACATTGATGAATCGACACTGCGCGCCCTCAAGCAAAAAGGCTTTTCAGACCGCCGCTTGGCCCGGCAACTCAAAACCACCGACACCGCCATTCGTGAAAAACGCCGCGCTTTGGGCGTGCGCCCCGTTTACAAACGGGTTGACACCTGTGCCGCTGAGTTTTCGACCAACACGGCTTACATGTACTCGACCTACGAGTCCCAAAACCCGTTTGACTCGGCCAGCGAATGCGAGGCTGCGCCCACGAACAACAAAAAAATCATGGTGTTGGGCGGTGGCCCGAACCGCATTGGGCAGGGCATTGAATTCGATTACTGCTGCGTGCACGCGGCCTTGGCCATGCGCGAAGACGGGTACGAAACCATCATGGTCAATTGCAACCCTGAAACGGTTTCAACCGACTACGACACCTCGGACCGCCTCTACTTTGAGCCTCTCACGCTTGAAGACGTGCTGGAAATTGTGGACAAAGAAAAGCCCCTGGGCGTGATTGTTCAGTACGGCGGGCAAACCCCCTTGAAGCTGGCGCTAGATTTAGAGGCCAATGGCGTGCCCATCATCGGCACCAGCCCTGACATGATTGACGCGGCCGAAGACCGGGAGCGTTTTCAAAAGCTGCTGCACCAGTTGGGCTTGCGCCAGCCGCCCAACGCCACAGCTCGCACTGAGCCCGAGGCGCTTGAAAAAGCCGCAGCTCTGGGCTACCCACTGGTGGTGCGCCCCAGCTATGTGTTGGGTGGCCGTGCCATGGAGATCGTGCACGAGCAGCGCGACCTAGAGCGCTACATGCGCGAAGCCGTCAAGGTGTCGCACGATTCGCCTGTGCTGCTGGACCGTTTTTTGAACGACGCCATCGAGTGCGATGTCGACGCCTTGTGCGACGGCCAGCGCGTTTTCATTGGCGGCGTGATGGAACACATTGAACAGGCCGGCGTGCACAGCGGCGACTCGGCGTGTTCATTGCCACCGTATTCTTTGTCCGCCGCCACCGTGGCGGAACTCAAAGTTCAAACCGCGGCCATGGCCAAGGGTCTGAACGTGGTTGGTCTCATGAACGTTCAGTTCGCCATCCAGACTGTTGAGGGCCAGGATGTGATTTACGTGCTGGAAGTCAACCCCCGCGCATCCCGCACGGTGCCCTTTGTCAGCAAAGCCACAGGCATTCAACTGGCCAAAGTAGCAGCTCGCTGCATGGCGGGTCAGTCGCTCGATTCGCAAGGTATTTTTGACGAGGTGAACCCGCCCTATTTCAGTGTCAAAGAGGCGGTGTTTCCGTTTGTCAAATTCCCAGGCGTGGACACGATTCTTGGCCCCGAAATGAAGTCAACCGGTGAGGTCATGGGTGTTGGTAAAACCTTTGGCGAAGCCTTTGTCAAATCACAATTGGGCGCGGGCACCAAACTGCCTAAACCTTTCAAGCCATCGGGCGAGTCCAGCGGCAAGGTGTTCATTTCGGTAAAGCAAAGCGACAAACCACGTGCTGTCGAAATCGCCCGAAGCTTGTCGGCGATGAAGTTTGAATTGATCGCCACCAAAGGCACGGCTGCGGCCATCAAGGCATCTGGTACGCCATGCGGGGTGGTGAACAAAGTAGCAGAAGGTCGCCCGCACATCGTGGATATGATCAAAAACAACGAGATCAACCTGGTGATTACAACCGTGGAAGAGCGGCGCAACGCCATTGCCGATTCCCGTCAAATTCGCACCTCGGCCTTGCTGGCTCGGGTGACAACCTTCACCACCATCGCTGGGGCAGAAGCCGCAGTGGAAGGCATGAAATACATGGACACCTTGGGGGTCATCTCGGTGCAAGAGATGCATGCGATGTTGGGTTAACGTCCAAATTCGCCAGGGTCTGCGTCTTTAACGTGAGTGAGCAGGCAAAAAAAGCCACTGCATTTCTGCAGTGGCTTTTTTGTTGGGAGCTTTAACAATGCCCCTTGCGAGGCATGAGGCGAGGCACCAAGTTTTTAGAACTTGTAGTCGTAGCTGGCGGTCAGCTTGAAGCTGCGAGGCGCTGCATAGGACTCAACGTGGGCATAGCGAGTCCAGGTTGTGGATGCGCCGCCTGGGGTGTTGAAACGCTCTTCAATTGTTTCAATTGATTGGCGGTTGAACAAGTTGAACACGTCAAGCTTCAAAGCGAAGCCTTTCAGTGCTTGAGGCTTGTAAGTGACGTTCATGTCCAAACGAATCGACGGATCCAATTCACCATCACTTCCGCGCGGTGCTGGTAGGCCCTTGCAGAAGAAGTAGGCTGAGCCGTATTGCGAGTAGTTGGTCACGCTGCCGTCAGTGAAGAAATCGCCGGTGGTGCTAGGTGCATTGCCGATACAGTTTCTTGGACGACCCGACGCCCACAGGAAATTGCCGCCAATGCCCCACTCAGGTGCCACTTGGTAATAACCAAACAGTTTCAACTGGTGCTTGCGCTGGTTTGGCAAGGGGCCATTGGCGTTGACAGAGAACTCAGGGAAGTCAAACGCCTGGGTGGTGGATACATCGCCTTGACCAACGTCAGACAGCAATTGACCTTCTGTTGTACCCGTGTTGCGAGCCCAAGTGTAGGTGGCCTTACCCCACCATTTGCCATCAAACGGATGCTCAGCAAACAAGTCAAGCGCAGTGTAGATCCGCTCGACAGGCGCTATTTTCAGGTCATCTGCTGACAACACAATCTTTTCCAATGTGCCGTTACCCCGAATGTCCAAATTGAAAGTGTTGCCAATACCTGGGTTGAACAATGCGCAGTTGTAATGGAAGTTTGAGCTGTCAATGCCGTTGCGAGCTGCCCAGCGAGTAAATGGACGGTCATCGCAATGGTCGTCAATAGCGGTGCGCAGCAAACGGTGAGTCAGCTTGGCGCCTACCGTTAATTGTTTGGAAATGGCCCGCTCGAAACCGATAGCCAACTCGTCCTGGAAATTGCCTTCCATATTTTCCGCAGCAACTTCTCTCGGGTTTTTGGCCTGACCGAGCTCGTTGTTAGACGAATAGAACGGGCTAATGGCCGTCAGGCCAGTAGGTGCACCGTTGGCATCAACGCCGGTGTAAACAAAGTTCTGCTGAGCGTTCAGCGACGAACCAGCACCGCGAATAGCGACGTTGGTGGGCACGGGCACGTGGTAGCGGCCAAAGTTACCGAAAACTTTCATGCTGGCGTCACCATTGACGTCCCAGGTCGCACCAAAGCGGGGAGCCAATTGCCTCGGCAGGTCAATGTACGACAGACCATCACCGTTCTTGTTGTTAAAGCCTTCATTGCGCAGGCCTAGTGACAGCAAGACGTTGTCAGTTACTTGCCAACGGTCCTCGATGTACCAAGCGGACTGGTCAACCGTAGGCGTTGAACCTGTGGAACTGACAATTCGCTCGACATAGAAACCTTGTTGTGCATTCGGGTTGCCTGCAACCGTGTTGGTTGCAGCGGTTTGCTGGTTCAGTGGAACTGCTGGGTCGGTTTTTCCATAACGCCAAATGACGGCACCTGCTGTGGCTTGACCGCTTTTAGAGGTAATGGTGTTTTTGTCCAAACCAACTCGAACTGTGTGCTTGTTGTTGAACTTGTATTCCAAGTCGAGGCGAGCGCCAACGTTTTCGTCAAAAGAGCCTGGCACCAACAAATTGCCAGTAATTCCTTGAGGTTTGTTGTACGGGGCGAAGGCGGCAATTTCATCTGCGCTGGTAGAGACTACTTGCGCCAAGGCCGGGTTATAACCCACTGGGGTCTGTTCGTGCGCCGTTCTGGTCTTGCCCAAAACAGCGGTCAAAGTCAGCGCGTCAGTCAGGTAACCGGTGTACTTTAAAATATCTACATCGGCGCCTTGGGCGGCTGCAACAGGGGTTGGTCCCCAGTTTTTGTAATCTTGACCACCGTTAACTACATTGGTGCGCTGCAACGTCTTGTAGTCAAAGCCAAAGAACCGCCGGCTGTCATTGACCGTGTCAGAGATCTTGGTGTATTCCAAGCGGTGTTGATCGGTAATGTTCCAGTCCAACTTCACCAAGTAACGAGGCGTCGAGGTGTTAATTTCTTGGAAAGCTGTGGATTGAGACGCAGCAGAAGCTGTGTAAGTGGCGCTCACGTTAGCTGTACGGATACTGTCGCGTTTGCGCTCGGTGGTTTCAGCCGAGGCGAAGAAGAACAGCTTGTCTTTGATGATGGGACCACCCAAATACAAAGACGCTGAGGTGGTGGAGTCTTTGTTCAGGCCGTTGTAAAAACGGTAAGTGCCATCAAGAGCGCTGCCATTTTTTTCGTAGAAAGAACTCAATGGTTCAGCGCGCCATTCGGTCGGCTGCACTGAAATGGCTCCGCCAGCGACCCACTGGTTTGTTCCACTTTTGGTCACAAGATTGACCACGCCACCCGTTGAACGACCGAACTCAGCACCGTAGCCACCCGTCAAAATTTGGGCTTGGGCGATGGAGTTGAATGGCAGTTGCGAGAAACCCACTTGTGTCAGCAAAGTGGTGACTGGGAAACCGTTGATGTAATAAGCGTTTTCAGAGGCACTAGAGCCGCCGAAGCTTGGCGCATTGCTACCGCCGTAGCGGGAGTCGCCCAAAGTCGTGTTGGGAGCCAACTGAATGACCGCACCCACGTTGGTGGCAATGGGCACACGGGCCAGGTCAGCGGCGCTGAAGCTGGTGGTGGAGCCCACTGAGGACACGTCAATCTTGGCACGGCCACCGGTCACTTGAACCGTTTGCAGGGTGGTGCCGAAGTTAACTTCGCTGCCTTGGCCAATGCGAACTTCAACCGTGTCAGACGTTTTGGTCACTGCGCCATTGACAATTTGTTCAACTTTGTAGTTGCCGGTTGCCAAGGATGGCGCATTGAAACGGCCATTGGCATCAGGCACCACGTTACGACGTGCGCCGTTTTCGGTGTTGACGATGGAAATCGTCATGCCTGGGGTCGCTGCGACCTGGCCGTAAATCGTACCTGTTGCATTGGTTTGGGCCACTGCGTTGGTGGCAATGCCACCCGCCAGAGTAGCTGCACCAAACGCGACAAAAAGCGCACGAGCGACCAAGGTTTTTCGGAACATTAGTTGGTTGCTTTGCATTGAAAGTCCTTTGAGGTGGGTTGAAAAAGTTACAAAAAATCGGTTTGATTGAGTCTTAAGATCGTTTTGTGAACGACATCAAAGCCAAAAAAAACATCATCAATAACTTATTTCATATTGATTAAAAAAATACATTGTCATAGAGAGAGTGTGGATTTGTCTCGTGGTTTTCCCGGAAATCGTTAAGTGCAAGCGCTTGATTTAAAGTGATTTTGCCCAACTGGCAGTTGTAACGGCATTGCAAGCTGTTGATTTACTGGGAGTAAATTTTTGTGAAGACAAAAAGCGGGCTAAAACAGTGCCTTTTTAGGTCTTCAAAGCCAGTTTTATATTGGTGCAGCGCAGTGAAAACACGTTGCGAATGTGCAACATAAAAATAGCCTGTCACCAATGAAAACACACTATGGGCTTGCCAGCCGATAGCGCGTCATTTGTTCCGCTGAATTTAGGAAACTAAAAAATACGATTCTGATGAAATTTCTGGGTCTATTCAGCAACCCACTATTCCGGTGCTTTGAACACGATTTTTTGCGTCGCAATGATGTCGCCGCCATCGGTAATGCACTTGTACTGCATGATGGCCGACCTGACGGACGCGTGGAACACGGCTGGGCCAGACAAAATTTTGACGTCCCTCACGGATCCGTCTCGGATCGTGATTTGAGCCAAGACTTCGCCGGAGGTGCCGTCCTGCTCGGCTTTGCGCGGCATGGTGGGCGCTACCTGCGTTGGGCAAGCCACGCCAATGTCAGACCTGTTCACCGGTCTAGGAGGTGGCGCAGGCGGTGCGGGTGGCGCAGGTGGCGCAACGGGTGCGGGTGGCGCTATCACTGGTGCGGCGGTGGGCGGCGCTGCAACGGACTCGATCGCCACTGCAGAAGTGCTTGTCGTTGTGACTTCAGGCGGCGGAACAAAGGGCGGTGGTGGCGCTTCCACCTTGGGGGGTTTTGCGTCAGGCGGCTTAATTTCTTTGGGCGGGGGCGGCGGCGGTGGGGGTGGCGGAATGATGACTTCCTGAATCACCACGGCCTCCAGCGGCTTTTTGATGAGATCCAAACCTTTGCGGGCCAAGCCAGACACCAGGGCGTAGCCCAGCACCGCATGCAACAACACGACAAAAATGATGCCGCTGTAGCGTTTGGAAGCGTCTTTGGGCTGGTAGCGGTAGTTCGACCCCATGTGCGAGTTCGCCATCATGGAGGTGCTGCCCGCAGCCGCAGCGGCGGGGGAGGTGGCGGCGGCTGTGCTCATTGGACGAACTGCTCACTGCCAATGACGGCAATTTTGGTCAAGCCCAGGCGCTTGGTAGACGACAGAACGTTGGCAAACACCGCATATTGAGATGCCTTGTTGGGGCGCAAATGCACCTCAGGCTGGACTTGCTGGGCGGCCACCGCTGCCATGTTGACATCAAGCTCCTGTGCGGTCACGGGCAGGCCTTGCCAATAGACCACGCTGCGCTCGTCAATGTCTATCTGAATTTTTTCAGGCTTGACTAGATTGGTGGGCGGCGTACCCACCGGCATTTCAAGGTTGACCGCGTGCAGTTGAATGGGGATGGTGATGATCAACATCACCAACAGCACCAACATCACGTCGATCAGGGGGGTGGTGTTGATGTCCATCATCACCTGTGGCTCGTCAGACGCGCCTGAATTTCCAATGTTCATACCCATGGGGATATCCTTGTCTTTGGTCCTTATGGGGCCAGATGGGGTCTTTTTGGGACTTTGGGTGCCTAGCCGCCCAGCGCGGGTGGCTCAGTGATGAAGGCGACTTTGACGATGCCAGCGCGCTGGCAGGCGTACAAAACTTTACCGACACCTTCGTAGGGCGAGGCCAAGTCGCCACGAATTTGCACTTCAGGCTGTGGGTCGAGTGTGGACACTTTTTTCAGCTTGTCGACCAAGGCGTTGACGTTGGGCATTCGCTGGTCGTACCAGAACACATTGCCTGTTTTGTCAACTGAGATGATGACGTTTTCAGGCTTGGTTTCACGCACCTCAATGCGCTCTTTGGGCAGATCGAGTTTGATGGAGGTGGTGACGGCTGGGATGGTGATCAGAAAAATAATCAGCAAAACCAACATCACGTCCACTAAGGGCGTGGTGTTGATGGCTGACATGACTTCGTCTTCACCACTTGAAGGGCCGACGTTCATTGACATGGCAATGTCCTTAAATGCGCAAAAGGGTGAGCCAACTTAGGCTCAGACCTTTTTTGCAGAGCCCAAAATGACGGCGTGCAGGTCGCTGCCAAAGGCGCGAACATCTTCCATGGCGGATTTATTGCGGCCCACCAGCCAGTTGTACGAGAGCACGGCTGGAACCGCAACCGCCAGACCAATGGCTGTCATGATGAGCGACTCGCCCACGGGGCCAGCCACTTTGTCAATCGACGCTTGGCCCGAGATGCCGATGGCTGTGAGCGCGCCGTAAATACCCCAAACCGTGCCAAAAAGGCCAACGAACGGTGAAATGGAACCGACCGTGGCCAGCACCGACAAGCCGCTTTGCACGCTGCTTTGAATGCGGTCAACTGAACGCTGAATGCTCATGGTGACCCAGTCGTTCAAAGGCACATGGCCCATCAAACCATGGTGCTTTTTGGTGGCTTCCAGGCCAGCGTCGGCAATGAAGCGAAACGGGCTGGTTTTTTCGAGGGCAGCTGCGCCTTGCTCCACGGTGCCAGCAGACCAGAAGTCTTTGGCGGCGGCTTTGGCTTGGCGGCCAATTTTGGCTTGCTCAAGTAGTTTGACGACCAAAATGTACCAACTGGCCACGCTCATGATGAGCAGGAGAAGTAAAACGCTTTTGGCGATCCAGTCAGAGGTTTTCCAGAGGGCTTCGAGGCCGTAAGGATTCTCAAGAGCTTCTTTGGCGGGTGCCTTGGCAGCGGCGGGGCCTGGGACTGGGGTTAGTGCGGGCAAAGTGGGCGCAACAGCGGCGGGGGTGGCAGCAGCAGCCGATGCGGCTGGTGCGGCTTGAGCGTGGGCGGGCACGGGGGTCAAAGTTGCCAAAGTCGCCGTCAGTGGCAGTGCCAAACCGAGACTGATTCCGCCCGAGACCAAAATTTTAGAAATAATGTTTTGCACTATGCGTCCTTTTTCAAACAAATTGGCGACACGGCATGCCCTTGTAAGGCCAGCCGTCCCCCCGAAGGGCGCAAGTATAGCGGCCCCAAACACGTCGGTTGACTAGGGCAAGCCCCCGGTAACTGCATGTAATCAGACTCAACTCTCTAATCATTTTGCGCGGTTTCATGGTAGGTCGATGTAGGCCAAAACCTTGTTTAGAGGGTCATGATTCACCATCAAAGTCACTCCATCAGCGATCTTGGCACCCAACTCAATTCGCCTGGCCCATTTGCCACAGTAAAAATGCGTAAACGTCGGCTGACAACTGCTGGCGCTGGGTCGATGTGCTGCCCATGCCGTGCCCTGCCTGGGCGTCCAGCCGCAACAGCACGGGTTTGCCGCTGGTGCTGGCGGCTTGCAGGCGGGCCGCACCTTTGGCGCTGTGCCACACGTCAACCCGCGGGTCGTTCAGCCCATGGGTGAACATGACGGCGGGGTAGGCGGTGGCGTCCTTGATCTGATGGTAGGCGCTCATCTCCAGTAAGGCGGGGAATTCAGCCGGGTTTCTGAAGCTGCCAAACTCTGAAATATTGGTGATGCCGTTGGCGCTGAGTTCTGCGCGAACCGCGTCAATCACGCCGACCTGCACCACGGCGGCGGCAAATAGCTCGGGTGCCTGGGTAATGGCCCGCCCCGCAAAAATGCCACCTGCACTGCCGCCCGTGATGGCCAGGGTCGCGGGGGACGCGTAGCCTTCAGCGATTAAAAATTGGGCGCAGGCAACGCCGTCTTTCCAGGTGTTGGGTTTGGTGGCCTTTTGGCCCGCACGGTACCAGTCTTGCCCATACACACCGCTGCCGCGCACATTGGCAAAGGCCAGCACGCCACCGCGCTCCAGCCAAACCTGGTTGGCTGGCGAGTAATGCGCGGTTTCAGACAGGCCGTAAGCGCCATAACCTTCCAGCAGGGTGGGGTGGGCGCTGGTGCGGCTTAAACCCTTTTTGTGCAGAACGGTCATGGGCACCATGGCACCGTCATGGCTTTTCACGACCACATCGCGCACCTCTATGTCGAGTGCGGCGAGCGCATTGCGGGTGGTGGCCAATGAGATTTCGGTGGCAGCCTGTGCGTCACTGTTGTCCAGCCCTGGGCTGCTGCGCCAAGTGCGGGCCGGTTGAGCCCAACCGCCCAAGGTGAAGATCACGTCGTCAAAAGCCTGGTTGGGGTCGGCATAGGTTTGGGCGGCACCGGGGTAGGGCATGGCAAGGGCCTTGCCCGTCGTGTCGCCGGGTGAGTAGCGCCGAATTCCGATGGAGGTGCCTTCGCGCACGCCCGCCAGGACCGAGTTTTTGCTCAAAGCAAAGCTTTCCAGCACGGCGTTGGGCGGGGCCTGGGCCACCACCTGAGCGGTTTTTAAATCGGGCTGGTTCAGGTCGAGCTTTAAAAGGCGGTTGCGCGGAGCTTGGCTGTGGGTCAGCACGTAGGCGTGCTGGCCTTTCAGGGCTACATCAACCACGCCGTCGCTGAATTGGGCCACTTTGCGCCAGCGGACCGGCTGGCGCGACAAATTGGCCAGACTGGCCACAGGCGCGACAAACAAAAAGCCTTCTGGCACCGTGGTGTCGGTGGTGCGGGCCAGCATCCAGGGGCTGCCGGGCTGAAACATGACTGTGCCCACGTCCAGCCGCGCCAGACCCAGGCGGCGCGTGACCGTGGGGCCAAAAAGCGGCAACGCCCGTGCGCCCGTGCGCGCAGCGGTGATCTTGAGCCACATGACCCGGCTGTCCATGTAGGTTTCGGTGTCGGGCTCGCCTTTTTTGAGCTTTTTAAGCTGGTTGTAGGTAAGCGACAGGCTGTCTGGCAGCCAGCCGATGGTGCCGTCGGGCACGCGCGGCACGGGTTGG
>JANPCR010000210.1:0-4478 GCA_031431035.1 Rhodoferax sp. | reverse complement strand
TCTGACGATTCGTCTTGCAGCACCCTGAACTGCATCACATCGCGCAAGCCTGGGGCCAGGGTGGTGATGCGCTGCAAGGTTTGGCTCAACAACTCACGCTGCTCGGCGAGCTCTTCAGGGCGTGCGTTGGGGCATTCCAATTGGTAAATGCCGTCGTCTTCGGCGTCCTGGTCACCGTCATGCCCGTCAGCGCTGGCAAAACTGCCGTACCTGGCATAGCGAGCGCGCTGGCGAATGATGTCAACCACCTTGTTTTTCAAAATCGCGGTCAGCCAGCTGCGCAAGGCAGAACGCCCCTCAAAACTGGCCCGGCCCGACATGACTGCTTCAAACACATCGTGCACCGCATCTTCGGCAAGCGCCGGGTCCAGCAGCTTGCGTTGGGCAAAGCGCACCAGATAGTCGCGGTGGGAAATCATGTCGGCCCAAGACACGGCCAGGGCAGGAAATGCGACGCCAGCGGCACTTGTGGCCCCTGCGATCCCTGTCATACCTGTGACTTCGATACCCTCTACAGCAAAGCTCGGGTCAAAGCCATCCATGCCATTCATCAGCGGATTTGCACTGAATTGTCCGGACTCTTGGGAAGCAATGTGTTGTAAGTTCATGGTGAATGTCCTGATTGGCGCTTTGACAAGCGTTGTGGAGTGGCAATGAACGTACTTTGCCCGCCCAAGCTCACACCCACCTCCCGAAATATCACAGCCAGATAACATTTGGGTAAGAAAGCCAGATCGGCTCTGACGTAAGCTTATGGACATGAAACGAATTCTGATAGCCGAAGACCAGACCGATATTCGCGATTTGCTGGTGCTCAACCTTAGCCACGCAGGCTATGAAGTCACGGCGGTGGCCGACGGTTTGGCCGCGTTGGCGAGCGAATCATCACGCTGCAACGACCTGCTGTTGCTCGATTTGATGATGCCCGGCATGGACGGGCTGGAGGTCTGCAAAAGCCTGCGCTCCCGCGGCACCATGACGCCAATTTTGATGTTGACGGCCAAATCGACCGAGCTGGACCGGGTTTTGGGCCTGGAACTGGGCGCGGACGATTACCTGACCAAACCGTTTTCATTGGCTGAACTGCTGGCCCGGGTCAAAGCTCTGCTGCGCCGATCTGAGCTGTTGCGGGTGGCGCAGCAAAGCGCCCAAACGCAGGCGACCTCGCTGAGGAACGGTGACCTGGAAATTTTGCCGATCAAACGCCAGGTGCTGGTCAAAGGGCGTGCGCTGGACTTCACCGCCCTTGAATTTGACTTGCTGTTGCATTTTGCGCAGCACCCAGGGCATGTGTTTTCACGCTCGCAACTGCTAAACGCCGTTTGGGGCTACACGCATGACGGCTACGAGCACACAGTGACGACGCACATCAACCGCCTGCGTGCCAAGCTCGAAGCCGACCCCCTGCGCCCCGAACTGATTCTGACGGTTCGCGGCGCGGGCTACAAAATGCGCGAACCTGCCCCGTGACCGTTCGCTTCAAAATCGCGCTGACGATTTTCATCACGGGGCTGATCACGGCCATCGGGGTGGTGGCCACCGTGCTGTTTGCGTTTGAGCGCTTTGACCATGAAAGCACCTACTACCGCGCCAGTGCCTTCTTGGACAGGGTGGTGGCGCGCCACACCGACATGTTCGCGCTGCGCGAGCGCTTTGCGGAGGACTTCAACGGCTTTTTGGGCAACCTGGTGCTGTTTGAGCCCGACACGCAGCTTTATTTGCTGGACAGCCAGGGTACGGTGATTGCGTCATCCAGCGAAGTCGAACTGCCCAAAGGCTTCAAGGTCGCGTTGGGCCCCGTGATGGAAGCAGCCGGTGCCACGCCGATGCCCTATGTGCTGGGTGACGACCCCGAACGCATGAGCACCAGCACGGTGATTGCCGCGCGGCCCCTGCGACAGGCCGTCATTCGAAACGACCTGCCCGTCACGGGCTACCTTTACCTGGTGAGCCACAAACAAAGTCTGCCCCAAGGCGGCTGGGCCAACTTGCGCAGCACCTTTGTCAAACCTGCGCTGGTGTTGATCTTGCTGGTGGTTGCACTCAGTACGCTGGTGGCCGCCTGGGCCACGGCCGTGGTGACCAGGCCACTGGCCAAATTGACGGCCTTGGCCACGGCGGTGTCGCGCGACGGGCTGGAAAACTTTGCAGCCCAGACCAGCATGGGGCAGCAAGGCTCATTGGGGCTGAATACTGCCTCGGCAAAAGACGAGTTTGGCCAACTGAACAATGGCATTCACATCATGCTCAACACCTTGCGCGCGCAATGGGACACACTGCGCCGTTTGGACCACTTCAGGCGCGAGGGTGTTAGCAACCTGTCGCACGATTTGCGCTCGCCGCTCACGGCCACTGCGGCCTGTCTTGAGACGCTGGAGACGCGCTGGACAGGCGACGCAGCCCGCAGCGCAGACCGTCAACTGGTCGAAGTTGCCCTGCGCAACACCCACAATGCCGCGCGGCTGGTGCATTCACTGGGTGACTTGGCCCAGTTGGACGAGCCTGAATTCAAACTGCGAACCCAAGTGATGGACATTGCCGAGCTGCTGGATGACGTGGCCCTGCGGTTTACCGGGCGGGCTGAGCGCCAAGGCGTGCAAATTCAGGCGGGGCCTGCAGGGTCAACCAACGAACCCATGCCGGGCAGCGGGGTTGCTGCGGCGGTGGATGTTGAACTGTTTGAGCGTGCCATTGCCAACCTGGTCGACAACGCTCTGAAATTTTGCCCTGCAGGCGCGCGCATTGCGCTGGATGCCGTGCAAACCCCAGCTGAGGTGCTGGTGACCGTGAGCGACACCGGCCCTGGCATTGCCGCCGCCGACCTGCCCCATCTTTTTGACCGCTTTTACCAAAGCCGCCAAAGCGTGGCCCCCGCGACGGGCGAAGGCGGCCGGGGCCTGGGCCTGGCGATCGTCAAACGCATCGTCGAACTGCATGGCGGGCGGGTTGAGATTGCCAGCACGCCGGGCAGTGGCACCCGGGTGACGCTTCATTTGCCACGGGCTTGATGGGATTGCGCGCCGAACAAAAGCGCTCTGCTTTGAATCGCTAAAGTGCAGCTAAAACGACCGTTTGGCAAGGCAATCTGCTGCTTTTTAAATAGCAAAAAAACCACTATTTGCAGAGGCTTTAAACCCTTATAGCTTGAAGGTGTTTCCCTGCACGGCATGCGGAATTGCGGCTTGCCGGCTCGTCTTCAGGCCGATTTTCGAGACAATAGCAGCTTAACTGCCGTTTTTTTTACCATGCTCGAACTCCTCTCCAATCCGCAAACCTGGATCGCTTTTGCCACGCTCACCGCCCTTGAATTGGTGCTGGGGATCGACAACATCATCTTTATTTCGATTTTGGTCGACAAGCTGCCCAAAGCCAAACAAGAACTAGCCCGGCGCATCGGCCTGTTCATGGCCATGTTCATGCGCATAGGCCTGCTGCTGGTGTTGGCCTGGATTGTCGGTTTGGTCACACCGCTTTTCAACATCATGGGGCAAGACATTTCGGGGCGCGACCTGATTCTGATTTTGGGCGGCTTGTTCCTGATTTGGAAAAGCACCAGCGAAATCCACCAGTCCATGGAAGGCGAAGAACACACGGTCGGTGGCGCTGCCGTGGCGACTTTCACCTCTGTCATTGTGCAAATCATGATCATTGACATGGTGTTTTCACTCGACTCCATCATCACTGCCGTGGGCATGGTGGACGACGTTCGCATCATGATCGCTGCGGTGATTGCGTCAGTCGCCTTGATGATGTTGTTTGCCAGTCCGATTGGTAAATTTGTGTCCAACCACCCAACGATCAAAATGCTGGCGCTGGCGTTTTTGGTTGTGGTCGGCGTGGTGCTGGTGGCCGAAGGTTTAGGCCACCATGTCCCCAAAGGCTATGTTTACTTTGGCATGGCGTTTTCATTGGGAGTGGAAATGCTCAACATCCGGTTGCGCCGCAAGTCCAAAAACCCGGTGAAGCTGCACACGGCGCATATTCCTGGGGATTGACCTGCCTTGGGCGCTGCGCCTTGTGAGCGCATGTGCCCATCTGCCCTTCTGCCCTTATGCCCAGGTGACGTGGGCCGTCAGGCCCTAGCAAACCCCTCATAGCCGTTTTGCGCCACCTGAGCGCAGCGGTCTGTGTAGGCTGGAAAGCCACCGGCCAGGGGCATGAACATACGCGTTTTGCCAGGGATATTGGCCCCCAAATACCAGGAATTGCAGGTTAAAAACAAGGTTCGTGCGGCGGCAGCGTTCACGTGGTCTGTCCAGGCGGCTTCGGCCGATTCGGTGGGTTCGATGGTTGCCAAGCCTTTGGCATTCAGGTCGGCAATGCAGTCTGCGATCCAGTTCACATGGTGTTCGATGGACATGATCACATTGGTGAAGGCTGAGGTGCTGCCGGCCCCTGCAATATTGAACAAATTGGGAAAACCCGCCACCATCAGTCCCAGATAATTCAAAGGGCCAGCGTGCCACTTGTCGGCAATG
>JANPCR010000209.1:0-4675 GCA_031431035.1 Rhodoferax sp. | reverse complement strand
GCAACGGCACAAAGTACGGGACGGGGAAGGATTGCGGCAGGAAAATAAGGCATATCAGCCTGCAATTTTGACCACCACCCGACCCCGCACCTGCCCTGCCATCAGCGCGTGGGCCTGGGCAATGGCACCGTCCAGCGGCACCTCATGAACCATGGTTTCGAGCAAATTCAAATCGAGGTCAGTTGCCAGCCGATCCCAAGCCCGCTGCCGTTTTGGCAAGGGTGCCATGACCGAATCAACCCCACACAATTGCACGCTGCGCAAAATGAACGGCATGACGCTGGTGGGCAAATCCATGCCCTGCGCTAGCCCGCAAGCGGCCACTGCGCCACCGTAACGGGTCTGCGCCAGGGCGTTGGCCAGCGTGTGCGAGCCCACGGCGTCCACCACACCTGCCCAACGCTCCTTTTGAAACGGCTTACCCGGCGCAGACAGAGTGACCCGATCGATAACAGCGCTGGCCCCAAGTGCCCTCAAATACGCTTCTTCTGCGGCTTTGCCGGTGGCGGCGACCACTTGGTAGCCCAGCTTGCCCAACAGAGCAATCGCCACGCTGCCGACACCGCCCGTGGCCCCGGTGACCAGCACCTCGCCATCGCTCGGCTTCAAGCCTTGGTCTTCCAGCGCCAAAACGCACAGCATGGCGGTGTAGCCTGCCGTGCCTATCGCCATGGCCTGACGTTCGCTGAAGTTGGCAGGCAATTTGACCGGCCAATCTCCCTTCAATCTGGCTTGGGTCGCCAAACAACCCCAGCGCGTTTCACCCACGCCCCAGCCGTTGTGCACGACTTTGTCGCCCGCTTTCCAGGCCGGGTGCTTTGAGTCAAGCACCGTGCCCGCGCCGTCAATGCCGGCCACCATGGGCCAACTGCGCACCACCGGGCTCTTGTTGGTGATGGCCAGGCCGTCCTTGAAATTGAGCGTGGAATACGCCACTGACACCGTGACTTCACCATCCACCAAGGGCGGCAATTGGGCGTCGTCAACGTCGGTTACAGCCGCAGTGAACTCAGGGGCGTTTTGCAAAAGCAAGGCTTTGAACATAAAAACTCTCTAAACTTAAATAAAAACAACAGCTTACACAAGTAATCAAGAAAAAACATTAACTTGACACAAGCCACCCCATGGCCTTATCCTAGCGGCCATGCAAACTCAGGGCCAGATTTTGGCCAAAGCCCCCAATGTTGTATGGTCGATCTGCCTGACCCTCGCCCTGTCGGGCATGCCGTCTGGCGGCGTTTTGGCCGCTCCTGCCATCGCATCTAATTCGACGCCATCAGCTGCTGAAAACCCGACCGACGACCTGGACACGTTTTTAGCAGACAAAGGCTTGCTAGGCCAAATTGCCCAGGTTCGCGATTCAGTCAGCAACAAGGCGTCAGAACTGGTGGTGACCGCCCTGGGCTTTTTGGGCGTACCTTACAAGCGCGGCGGCAATTCGATTGAAACCGGTTTTGACTGTAGCGGTTTTGTTCGCGCCATGTACCAACAAACCGTGGGCCTGATTTTGCCGCGCAAAGCCGAGCAGCAAGCCGCCGCCACCGAATCCATTGACAAGACCGAGCTGCAACCCGGCGATTTGGTCTTTTTCAACACCCTGCGCCGTGCCTTCAGCCACGTTGGCATTTACGTGGGTGACGGCAAATTCATCCACTCACCGCGTGCCGGGGCCGAGGTTCGGGTGGAAGACATGCAAAAGTCCTACTGGAGCCGTCGGTTTGACGGCGCAAGGCGGGTGAGTGCGACGCAGGCGCCTGCTCCCGCAGGCGATTAGTTCAGGGCCAGTCGGTTTGACTGTGTCGGGTGGGGCATTCAAATTGCTATAAAACATATAGCAAACTATGACCATTATTCGAGAGCTAGATGCCTATTTTGTTATAAAAACGGCATCTGAAGCGACTTTTTGGCAAAAAAGAACCTGCAGGTTCTTTTTTGCCAAAAAGTGCTCAAATTCAAAGCAGGCGTTCGCAGCCCAACCCCTGCCCGCAAAAAATCCTCAGCCGACGTAAGATCATCTTCGCTTCCCCAAAGCGGGCGTCAAACCACACTCATTCAAGGACTCAATTCATGGCCCAACTCAACGTGAATGGCGCGGTGCGCACCTTTGAAGTCGAAGGGGACACGCCCTTGCTGTGGGTGCTGCGCGAGCAACTCGGCCTGACGGGCTCTAAATATGGTTGTGGCATTGCGCAATGTGGCTCGTGCACGGTGCACATTGACGGCGTGCCCACCCGCTCTTGCGTGCGGCCTGTGTCAACCGTCGGCGCGACTGAAAAAATTACGACCATTGAAGGCCTGTCGCCCAATGGCCAGCACCCGGTGCAAAAGGCCTGGGCCGCGCTGGACGTGCCGCAATGCGGGTTTTGCCAAAGCGGCATGATCATGGCAACGGTGGCTTTGCTCAAAGAAAAGCCCAAACCGACTGATGCCGATATTGACGCGGCCATCACCAACATTTGCCGCTGCGGCACCTACAACCGCATTCGGGCTGCGATCAAAGTGGTGGCCAACGGCGGCGACACAAAAACTGCCGCTTTGTCCATTCAACATGCTGACGGGAGCATCACATGAAAACAGTCTCCTCCAAACCATTGGCCCGCACCAAGTCAGTCGTCTCGCGCCGCAACTTCATGGGCGGCACAGCAGCGGCAGCAGGCGGCTTGGTTGTGGCTTTTCACATTCCCTTCAGCGGCGAGGCCGTGGCGCAAACCGCAATGCCCACAGAGGTGAACGCCTGGGTGGTCGTCAAACCCGACGACAGCATCGTCATTCGCATCGCCCGCTCTGAAATGGGACAAGGCACGCTGACAGGCTTGGCCCAACTGGTGGCCGAGGAACTGGACGCCAACTGGGCCAAAGTCACCACCGAATACCCAACCCCCGGCCAAAACCTGGCCCGCAACCGGGTGTGGGGTAACTTTGGCACGGGTGGCAGCCAAGGCATTCGCCAATCCAATGAGTACGTGCGCAAAGGCGGTGCGGCAGCTCGCATGATGCTGGTGCAAGCCGCAGCCGCTGAATGGAATGTGCCAGTGACCGAATGCCGCGCCGCCAGCAGTGTCATCACCCATTTGCCCACAGGGCGCGCAGTCAGTTACGGCAAGGTGGCTGAAGCGGCGGGCAAATTAACCGCCCCACTACCCGCCAACGTGGCACTGAAAGACCCGAAAGACTGGAAATTGGCTGGCAAACGTTTGGCGCGGCTGGACACGGTTGACAAAACCACGGGCGCGCAGATTTACGGCATGGACTTGACCCTGCCCGGCATGCTGAACGCGGCCATCAAAGACTCGCCCGTGTTTGGCGGCAAAGTCAAAAGCTTCAATTCAGCGGCCATTGCAGAGCGGCCGGGCGTCAAAAAAGTGGTGAAAGTCGGCGATTCGGCGGTTGCCGTGATTGCTGACACCTGGTGGCGCGCCAAAACCGCGCTGGAAGCCTTGCCCATTGAATGGGACAACGGAGTCAGCGCAAGTGGCGCAGACAACGCCAAAGCTTCCAGTGCCGATTTTGCCAAGGTCATGCGGGCCGCGCTGGACGCACCGGACGGCGTGGTCGGCAACCAAAATGGCGACGCCAAAGCCGCCATGGCCGGGGCCGCCAAACGGATCGAGGCGATTTACAGCTACCCCCACCAAAACCACGCTTGCATGGAGACCATGAACGCCACGGCCCGCTACACGCCCGAGCGCTGCGAAGTCTGGACGCCCACCCAAAATGGCGAAGCCGCACTGGCCGCCACGGCAGAAGTCGCGGGCTTGCCGCAATCCAAGTGCGATGTTTACAAACTGCACTTGGGCGGCGGTTTTGGCAGGCGCGGCATGACCGATTACGTGCGCCAGGCTGTGGCCTTGGCCAAAGAAATGCCAGGCACACCCATCAAACTCATTTGGTCGCGTGAAGAGGACATGCTGCACGGGCGTTTTCACCCCACGTCGCAATGCAAAATGTCGGCGGGGCTGGACGCGCAGGGCAACATCACCGCATTGACCATGCGAATTGCCGGGCAGTCGATCTTGTCGCAAGTCGCGCCGCAGAATATCGTGGCCGGCAAAGACCCGGTGGTGTTCCAAGGCCTGAACCCGCCCAGCCCCGAGGCGCAGCTGACCTACAGCTTCCCCAACCTGCTAATCGACCATGCCATGCGCAACCCGAATGTGCCAGTGGGTTTTTGGCGCGGCGTGAATCTGAACCAAAACGCGATTTACATGGAGAGTTTCATCGATGAAATCGCCTTTGAAACCAAACAAGACGCCCTGGCCCTGCGCCGCAAATTGCTGGCCAACAACCCCAAAGCCTTGGCGGTTTTGAACGCCGCAGCCGACAAAGGTGGTTGGGGCAAGCCTGCTGTAGCGGGTGTTTTTCGGGGCTTGGCGCAAACCCACGGCTTTGGCAGCTTCGTGGCGGCCTGCGCCGAGGTGTCGGTCAGTGCGGATGGCGTCCTCAAAGTACACCGCATTGTCGCCGCCACCGATTCAGGCCACGCGGTCAACCCGCAGCAAATTGAGGCGCAGGTTGAAGGCTCGTTTGCCTATGGTTTGTCTGCGATGCTGTATGGCGAATGCACAGTTAAAGACGGCAAAATGGAGCAGGACAATTTCAGCACTTACAACGTGGTGCGCATGAACGAAATGCCAGCGGTTGAAACGATTGTCATGCCGTCAGGCGGGTTTTGGGG
>JANPCR010000208.1:0-11718 GCA_031431035.1 Rhodoferax sp. | reverse complement strand
GCTTGCGCCACCTGCCCCGGCTTCAAACCCAGTGCAATGTCCCACGCCAGACCCAGGGCAAGCAGCAGGCCGAGCAGCGGCAAACCACCCCAAACCAGCCACTGGCGCAAAGGCCATGGATGCGGGTTCATTGGCGCGGCTCTCGCGGCGGATCTAACGGCAAGCCCAACGGACCCAGCCAATTGTCACAAAGCAGAAAATTGAAATGGGCAATTTGCCGACCCCAGCGCATGACCGGCTGCTGCGCCAGCAGTTGGCAACGCTCAAACTGATCGGCCCCGACGGGTGGCACAAAACTCATTTGCGACCAATCCACCAGCAGCACCGATTCGCCGCGCTTCAAAGTGCCCCACCAAAGGCCAAACTGATCCAAATGGCGCTGCACCACCTTGACGGGCAAAGGCCGGGCATACCAGGCAATGCGGCTGGCCAGCGTCCAGTTGAAGACCGCCAGGGTCGCTTTGCCGTGCTGCTCTGCCAAGGCTTTGCCTTTGCGTGCGGCGGCGTCCCATCCGTACAGGTCTGCAAACGGGTTGAACACAGCGCCCTCCACTTTTTGGCCTGGTGTGCTGACGGCTTGGTCTTTGTTTTCAGAACTCAGGCCGCCCGACAGCATCAAGCCCGCAAGCCCGACGCAGCAAAAGGCCTGAAAAGCCGCCAGCGCCCAAAGCGTCTTGCGTTTTTTTTGCCACAACCCAGCGACACCCAAGGCCGACGCTGGCAGCAAGGCCACCCAAGCCGCCGCCGACCAGTGCGGCAAGGTAGACCCCCGGCCCGACAGCGCCACCAACAGCAACAGCGTGGGCAAGGCAAAACAGGCGCAAAACAACGGGACCGACAAGTTGCGGGGCTTCAAACTTAAGTTTGCGCCAGGCGACGCGCTGGGCGTTGCCTTCGCAATTGCAGCCAAGTGCGCTGGCAAGCGACGGCTGGCCACAAACCCCACCCCCAGCAGCAAACCGTAGCCGAGCAATTGCACCAGCACGTACCCGACAGCCCGGCTGACCCGCCAGTCCGCCGTCCCTTTGGCATGGCCGAATTGGTAAGCCAATGAAATCCAATCGTGGTTGGCATTCCAGAGGATCACCGGGCTGATCAGCGCACTCGCCAGCAACGTAGCAAGCCAGGCTTGCGGCCAGCCCAAAATTCTAGGGCCATGCGCCAACAGCAACGCCAAAATGGCACCCACGGCAATCAGCACGGCGGTGTACTTGGACAAACCTGCCAAGCCGAGCAGCAGCCCCAACCCAAGCCAAAGCGACGCGGGCGAAAGACTGCGCACACCGGGGTTTGCACACAAACGCCAGGTGACGAACATCACGCTACAGGTCAGAGGCAACAGCAGCGTGTCTGGCACCAAAGCCAGCCCCAGCAGGTGCGCAATCGGGCTCAAGAGCCACAACACCATTGCAGCGCGGGCGGCCAAAAGTTGCTGTTCGGCGGGGGCGAATTCAGCGGTCAGCAGCATCAAGCCCAACGCCGCCAGCGCCCAGCAGGCCATGGGCAGCACGCGCATCAATACATTGTGGCCACCCAATTGCGCAAACGGCCATTGCAGCCAGCCAGACAGCGGCGGGTGGTCAAAATAGCTCCAGTCCAGGTTGACTGAAAACAGCGCGTAGTGGGTTTCGTCGGGCGACAAATGAAACGAAGCCGCCATCAGCCCGTGCAGCAGCACTGCCAGCAACAGCATCGACAAGCAAGCTTTGTCTTTGCAAATCGCAGTCAGGCGGGCACGCAAGCTGAGAGCCAGCACAGGCTACTTTCGCTTGGGGCCAACCCACACCAACCAAGCGGTCGCGCCGTAGTTCCAGACGGTGCCCACCACGATGCCCGCCAATGCCGAAAGCACCCAATTGCCATAGCCCGAGTGAATGTAAGACGCCACACCCACATTGGCAAACGCCCCCACGCTGCACGCCAGCATGAACTTGACCAAACCACCCACCAAGGCCACGCCTTTGAGCTGCTGGTCGCGGTAGGTCAGCGCGTTGTTCAAGAAGAAATTGCCCACCATCGCCACAATGACGGCGACAGTTTGCGCAGCCACAAAATTAGGCCCCAAGAGCCCCAAAGCGATGCGCAAAGCCGCCAGGTGAACCAACACACCAAAAGAGCCAATGGCCGCAAACGACACCAAACGTGTCGGCACGTAGCGACCCACGGTTTTGTCTGCCAGCAGCATCAAAAAGTCCCAGGCAACACGGTTGTCCAGCTTGCTTTCGCCTGCATGCCGGTTGCGAAATTGGTAGGGCAGTTCTTTCACGCGCAAAGGCGTTTTGCTTGAGACAACCAAGTCGACCAAAATTTTGAACCCAATGCTCGACAGGCCGTAAACCGAGCCTTCGAAGGCGCTGCGGCGCATCATGAAAAAACCACTCATGGGGTCGGTCAAGGTCAAGCCCAACATGCGTTGCGCCAGGGTGGTGGCGAACGCGCTTATTTTTTGCCGCGAACTTTCCCAATCGGCAACCCCGCCACCTTGCACGTAACGGCTGCCCACCACCAGGTCAAACGGCTCATCACGCAGGGCCGCCAACATGTGGGGCAGCAGCCCTTCGTCGTGCTGCAAGTCGGCGTCCATCACAGCCAGGTAGTCGGCGCCGCTGGACAGCATGCCCTCCACACAGGCACTGGACAAGCCGCGCCTGCCAATGCGCCGCAGGCAGCGCACGCGCGGGTTGCGGGTCGACAAGGCCTGCAGGCGTGCGGCCGTGCCGTCCGGCGAGTCGTCATCAACAAAAATGGCCTCCCACGTGACGTGGGCCAGCACGACTTCCAGCCGTTTTAGCAGCTCTTCCACATTGCCAATTTCGTTGAAGGTGGGAATCACCACTGCCAAAACGCAGGCAGGCATAGGGCTTGGAGCTTGGCTTGAACGACTCGGTTCGACACCGCTTGCGGCCAGTTGGCCCGGGCTTGATTCAGACATTCAATTAATCAACGGTTCGACGAGCTGCTGCTGCGTCTTCGGGTGCTTTTACTTTTGCTTTTGCTGACGTGGCGCATTTGCTTAAGCTCACGCGCCTTTTTGGCCATCACATATTTGAACCAAAACGCCATGGCATAGCCTAGGCCAAGCAGCACGGCCAGGCCTGCAAGCCAGGGTAAAATTTCGTCAAGAAACTGCTCAAGAATCAACTTCGCTGCCAACGCATCCGTGGGTCGAGACTTAACGCCTTGCCCATCAAGCGATCCCGCACCCCCAGGGCCATTGGCACCGTCAGCGTCGCCCTTGCCGGTGATGCTGGCATCAATTTCGCGCACTGCTTTCACCAAGGCAGAGTTGGCAACCTCTTGATGAAGCGGCTTGACCACTCCCTTGATGGCGTCGCCAATGCCTAAATCATCAGTTGCTCTACTACCTGCTGACGCCGCACCAGCGGGTCCACTGGCCGTCGCGCTGGGCGCTTTGGCGGCAGCTTGAGATTGGCCTCGGCCTTCAGATGGCGAGCCAGAAGGCCCGCCTTCTGCCAAATGGTCGCGCAACAGCTTGGCATCTGAAGGCAGGTCTTTGGCCACGCCAGACGGGTTGTCGTCACTTCCCCCCCGGTCGTGCGCCCCTGGCAGCACCTGCCCTTGAAGCGGTGCGGGCGACTGCGCCTGCGCGGTGGCACAAGACAGCGCAACAAAACCGGCAACAGAAGCGGCGACAAAAAGAGACTTGAAATTCATGCGGACAATTGGATTGCCCACATTTTAAAGGCTGACAGCAGGCCAATGAGCGGGGTGGCTGCCGGGCGGCGACGAGGGCTGACTCCAAAAAGTCGGCGTGGCAGACAGCTTGGCGCTGTGCTTCAGGGCTGTCAACTCGCCAAAACCAGAGGCCAGGGTTTCGACGTATGGCGTTCGATCAGGCGTTTTGACAGCAAATCCGTTGCCGATGCGCCCCAGGCTGCGCAGCCACTGCCCCGTTTGGGCCAGCGACAACTTGACGTGCCAACTGCCACCCTGCTGCTGTTGTTTGGCCAAGGCACAGGCGGCGGCGTAGGCCATGAAATGCCCGGTGGCGTAATCCAAAATCTGCATTGGCATGGCTTTGGGTGTGTCACTGCCCGCTGCCTGCGCTTCCGCCAGATTGAAGCCCATGGCGGTTTGCACCAATGAATCAAAACCGCGCCGCTGGTGCCACGGCCCTTGGTCGCCGTAAGCCGAAAGCGACACACAGACAATGCCCGGTCGCGTTTGCGCAAGGGTTTGAGCATCCAGCCCCAAGCCCGTCATCGCACCCGGGCGGTAGCCTTGCACAAACACGTGGCTGCTGGCCAGCATGTTTTGCAGCGCGGCCTGCCCGTCGGCCTGCCGCAAATCAACATGGCAAGAGCGTTTGCCACGGCTGGTGTCGGCAATCGAGTCGATATTGGGCAAATGCGGGCTGTTCACCAGCATCACGCCAGCACCGTAAGCTGCCAGCGTGCGCCCGCACACGGGCCCAGCCAAAATGCGCGTCAAATCCAACACCCGCAGGCCCGACAAAGGGCGGTCACCCGCCCCGATGGCAGGCAGGGCCAAAGGCGCGGCGTCGCCAATTTGCTCAAAACTCATCAGAGGTTGAAGCGCCACCGCCTGCCCCTGCGGCGTTTGATCCCAAGCGGCAAAGTCGCGCAGCGCGGCCACCACCAAACCAGCGTGTGCGGCGGCTTGCTCAAACTCCAGTGCGCCCCTGGTCAGCATGGCCTGTTCTGCATGGTCGCGGGTGGCGCTGGCGGGCGACAAGCCCATCAAACGCAGGGCACCGTCCCGGTGGTGGGCAAAATTGGTGTGGATGCGCACCCAGCCATCGGCACAGCGGTAAAGACCCGAAAATTGATCCCATATGGGGGGCGATTGGCCATTTAACTTGAACCAACCGGTGCACTCCAGCGCCGCGTGGGTCATGTCAACCTGCACCTGCTGCCTGCTCTGCCCGCGCAAATGACCCAATTCGCAAGCCGCAAGCGCTGCAGCCGCAATGGAAGTTTGCGCCGCCGTGCCTAAGGCAAACGACGATGGCATGACCGGGTCGTGGCCGGTTAACACCACGCTTGCCAAAGCATCAAGCGGCAAAGCACCCCATTGCCACAGGTTGGCAAGCACCTGGGCGGGGCTTAGGTTGGGGGCGGTGTCAGAGTTCATCGCGCGAATTCATGAGAATTTGTCATCAGGATCGGGCTGACTGCAATAGAGATCACTTTACCGGACAATCAGACCTTATGCCTCTATGAAGCACCTGTCCATGATTCCGTTCTCCGTTTTAGACCTGTCGCCGGTTTTGCAAGGCAGCACGGCCGCCCAGTCCTTTCACAACAGCCGCAATTTGGCGCAGCACGCCGAAAAGCTGGGCTACAACCGCTATTGGCTGGCAGAACACCACGGCATGCCAGGCATTGCCAGTGCGGCCACTGCCGTGTTGATTGGCTACGTGGCAGCGGGCACGCAAACCATTCGGGTGGGCGCGGGCGGCATCATGTTGCCGAACCACTCGCCGCTGGTGATTGCCGAGCAGTTTGGCACGCTGGAGTCGCTTTACCCAGGGCGCATTGACCTGGGGCTGGGCCGTGCCCCAGGCTCTGACCAAGCGACGGCGCGGGCCATGCGGCGCAACCTGAACTCAGATTCCGATGAGTTTCCGCAAGACGTGGTGGAGCTGATGGAGTATTTTTCAGACGAGCCGCGCACGCCTGTGCGGGCCGTGCCGGGAACGGGTTTGAAGGTACCGATGTGGATTTTGGGCTCCAGCACGTTTGGTGCGCAGTTGGCAGCGGCGTTGGGCTTGCCGTATGCCTTTGCGTCGCATTTTGCACCGCAGCAAATGATGCAGGCGATTGCAATTTACCGTTCCGCGTTTCGCCCGTCGGCGCGTTTGGCCAAGCCCCACGTCATGCTGGGTTTCAATGTGTTTGCGGCAGACACCGACGACGAAGCACATTTCCGGGCCAGTTCCATGCAGCAGGCGTTCATCAACCTGCGCAGCGGCCACCCCAAGCAGCTGCCACCACCCGTGGAAGGGTTCATGAGCCGCATTGGCACGCAAGAACGCGCCTTGTTGGAGACGGTTTTGCCGTGTTCGGCTATTGGCGCGCCAGACACGGTGCGTGCGGCACTGAGCGCCTTCATCGCCCGCACGGGGGCTGACGAGCTGATGTTGACCTCGCAGATTTTTAACCACAGCCAGCGCCTTCGGTCGTATGAAATCGCAGCCGAGATCAGGGCCACGGTGCCATGACCCTGAATCCGGCCCATTGCCCCCTGTGCGGACAAGCCAACCGTTGCGCCATGGAAATTGAACGCGCAACCGGACAAAAGCAGGACGCCTGCTGGTGCACAGGCGTGAGCTTCAGCGCGGAGCTGTTAGCCCGGGTGCCTGCCGCCAGTCAACACCAGGCCTGTATTTGCGCCGAATGCGCTGCGCTGGGCGCTGAATCTGACGCACTTTCCTCTGAAACGAATCCGACAAACGCCGCGAATTAGCCTCTGAATTCACCCTCTCATCCACCCTTTGAAAGCCCACCATGCCCCTGTACCACATTGAAATGTTTGAAGGCCGCACCCCCGAGCAAAAGAAACGCCTGGTCGAAGAAATCACCCGCGTGACGGTTGAAGTGCTGGGCGGCTCGCCAGATTCGGTGGATATTTTGATCACCGACGTGAAGCGCGACAACTGGTCGACAGGTGGCAAGCTGTGGTCTGAGCCACGGCCTTGACGCTGGTGCGTCGCGCTGGGTAGGCATTGGCGCGGGACGACACGGCACGCCGTCAAAAAACACCGCAATCTCTGAAAAACATGCCAAAATCAGAAAAAAGAACCTAGGGGTTAATATTTTCAGAAAAATGCCAAAAAGTACCGAAAAATGCCGAATTATTAATATAATTGGCCTCTAGCTCTCGAATTAATTGCATAGTTTGCTATATTATGTATAGCAATTGTAACTTCATAGACTGCAGTTTTCGAATTCACAGCGTTAGGAGCCTTTTAGACCATGTGCCAACTTCTCGGAATGAACAGCCGCCTGCCGGCCAGCCTGACCTTGAGTTTCACTGGGTTTTCCCAGCGCGGTGGCTGCACCGACCACCACGCCGATGGCTGGGGCATGGCTTTTTTTGAGAGCGAAGGCGAATCTCCCGGCAAAGGCGTGCGGTACTTTGTCGACAAGCAAAGTGCGGCCACTTCCCCCATTGCGCAAATGCTGCGCAACTTCCCCATCAAAAGCCACAACGTCATTGCCCATGTGCGCAAAGCCACCGTGGGCGCCGTCACCCTTGAAAACAGCCACCCGTTCGTGCGCGAGCTGTGGGGGCGCTACTGGGTATTTGCCCACAATGGCGATTTAAAAGACTTCAACCCCAGCCTACACGGCCACTTTCGCCCGGTAGGCAACACCGACAGCGAGCTGGCGTTTTGCTGGCTGATGCAAGAGCTGTCCAAGTCACATGCGGGCGTGCCCAGCGTGGCTGAACTCACCCTGACCCTGCGCGACCTGGTGCCCCAAATTTCCCGCCACGGCACCTTCAACTTCTTGCTGTCCAACGGCCAGGCGTTGTGGGCGCATGCCAGCACCAAACTGGTTTACCTGATTCGCCAATACCCATTCAGCGAAGTCCACCTCAAAGACGAAGACCTGCGGGTCGACTTGGCTGAGTTGAACGGCCCGCAAGACAGGCTGGCTATTGTCGTGACCGAACCACTCACCACCAACGAAGATTGGACTGCGCTGGAACCCGGCGAGCTGATGGTGTTTGTGGACGGGGTGATTCAAGCCTGCAGCCAAAAGTCCTGCACGGCAGCGCGGCCCACACTCGAAGCCGCGCTTTGACTGTCATTCTGACCGTCATTCACGGTCGCGCCCCCCCATCCACAGGCCTTGACGGGCACCTGATCAAGGCACCTTCAAAATTCGCATGGTGAAGTTTCAAGGCTACTTTTGGCGCTGCGTGATTTTGGCGACCTCCAGCTTGGCGCTGGCGGGCTTGATTTCATTGACCCCGGTTGCACGCGAGATCGACCTCAAGCTACAAGACACGCTGCTTGAATTGAGCGCACCCGCCGGCGATTTCTCAGGCGTGGTGGTGGTCGATGTGGACGAGCCCTCCATGGCCCGCCTGTCCTCGCAAATCGGTGCGTGGCCCTACAACCGCGACGTTTACGCCCTGGTCACACCGTATTTGCTCAAGGCGGGGGCCAAAGCGGTGTCTTACGATATTTTGTTTTCTGAATCCCGCTCAGGTGACGATGAATTTGCCGCCATTTTGACCGATAAGGTGGTGTTGGCCGCCGCCTCGCTTCCCTATGGTGGTGCTGGGCACGACGCCAATTACCGCGCCCGCCTGGCCACCAGCGCCTGGGCACACGGGGCCACTTGGGCCGCTCAGCCCTGGGACGATCTAACCCTGCCGCTGCCGCTTTTCACCGACAAGTCTCCCGTGGGCGTGATCAGCATGGTGCCCGACGCCGATGGCGTGATCCGCCGCATTCCGCTGCTGCACCGTGCGTATGGCGAGGTTTTGCCGTCGCTGGCCATGGCCACCTTAAAAGCCATTGGCGTGCCGGTGCAGATGGACCAGCCCACGGGCAGCCTGCTGATCAACGGCAAAACAATTCCGATCGACGCCAACGGCATGGTGCGCCTGCGCTACCCCAACAACTTTAAAAGTCTGCAGGTGGTGCCGTTTTACGAGCTGGCACTGGCCGCCAGCGGGTCGGCCAAATACGCGGGGCTGGCGGCGCAATTCAATGGCAAGGTGGTTTACGTGGGCAGCTCGGGCGCGGTGTTGGGCGACTTTCACCAAACGCCTTTGGGCCGCTTTGCCGGGCTGCATTTGGCGGCGTCACTGCCGTCAATGCTTGCCAACGGGCGGGTCATGCACCCCCGAAGCTGGCCGCTTGACGGCGCTTTGACTTTGCTGCTGATTGCTTTGGCGCTGGCCATGGCGCACCCCCGCCTGTCGTCGTCGGTGGCGGTGCAGGTTCTCACCTTGCCAGGCCTATTGTTGCTGGTGGCGGCGTCCGTCGCGATTCTGGGCGCCAATGGGCGCAGTGCGGGCGTGCTGTTGCCAACCCTGGCTGGCGTGTTCATTCATTTGGCCAGTGTGATCTGGCGGCAACTTCATCTGTACCGCAAAAGCCGCCGCTTGCAAGTTGAAAAGCTGGCCGCCGAAGAAGCCACACGCCTCAAAACCCAGTTTTTGTCGCACATGACGCATGAACTGCGCACGCCCCTGACGGCGATATTGGGCTTTAACAACATCAACTGGAAAACCGACGCCATGGGCCGCGACGCCCGCATGAAAAATAGCGAAGTTATTGACCGCAATGGCCGCCATTTGCTGGCGCTGATCAACGGCATCCTTGACCAGGCACAGCTTGAAGCGGGGCAGGTGCGCATCGTCACGCAACCCGAAAACCTGCGCGTGCTGGTGGGCGACGTGATTGCCACGCTCAAACCGCTGGTGCGCGACAAACCGGTCAACCTGTCGGCTAAATTCGCCTCGGGCATGCCGGAAGCCATCGAGATCGACGCATTCAGGGTGCGTCAGATTTTGCTTAACCTCACGGGCAACGCCATCAAGTTCACCGAACGCGGAGAAGTGGCTCTGAACGTCAGCTGGCTGGCTGGTGAGTTGACCATCGAAGTGGCCGACACGGGCTCGGGTATTTCTGCCGAAGCCATGACGCGATTGTTTTCCGCGTTTCAGCAGGCTGACGGCTCGATTGCGGCCAAACATGGTGGCACTGGGCTGGGATTGACCATCAGCCGCGATTTGGCAGAGTTGATGATGGGCAAAATTACCCTCACATCTGAAATCGGAGTGGGGTCGCGGTTTACCTTGTACTTGCCCGCGTCTGCGGGCCAAGCCGTGGCGGTGGGCCAGCCAATGCCGTCGGCAACCGCAGCGGCAGAAGCAGCGCTGGCCGCCACGAGCGCATCCAGCGGGTACGGGCAATTGACGGCACCAGCCTCGTTTCGCACAACTCGCCCAGGCGACTTGCTGCCGCTGGCCATGCCCTTGCGCGGCACAGTGTTGGTGGCAGAGGACGCAGCCGACCTGCGTGCTTTGTCAGTCATTTACCTCAAGCGCCTAGGGCTGACTGTGATTGAAGCTGCAAATGGCCAGGAAGCGGTTGACCTGGCGACGCAACACCGCCCTGACGCGGTATTGATGGACATTGAAATGCCCGTGCTCGATGGCCTTCAGGCGGTGAAAATACTGCGCGAACAAGGCTACAGCCGCCCGATTTTGGCAACTACCGCGCACGCGGGCGAACCGCACCGCACACTGGCGCTGGCTGCAGGTTGCAACGAGCTATTGTCCAAACCCATCTCCTACGCCGTTTTGCGCGCGGCCCTGGACGGTGCCATGAGCGCCCCTTCCAACCTTAGCTGAACTGCCTCGAAGCTCCCCTACCCGCACCGCCAAATTTTTGGAACAAAGCCTCTATGAACGAAACAATCATTGTCAAGGTAGACCGCGAACTCGAAGAGCTGATGCCGCTTTTTTTAGAGACTCGCGCCAGAGACATGGCCACCTTGCAGACCAGCCTGGCAAGCAACGACTTTGCCGCCATGAAAGTGGTGGGGCATGGCATGAAAGGCTCTGGCGGAGCGTTTGGTTTTGGCCTGGTCACCAAGATCGGGGACATCATTGAAGCCGCCGCAATCAAGGGCGACAAAGCCAGCGTTGAGCATCAGCTGGCTGTTCTGCGCGATTACCTGGCCAGGGTTGAAATTCAGTACGTATGAGACCCCTCAAACGAAATTCAAGGTGAATTTCTCAGCACAATTTTTTGCACGTCACCAAACGGGCCCTGCTTGCCCGAACTAGTAACCGTCGCTACCCGCCAATAGTAAGTGCCTGATGGCAGAGCCAGCTTCACTTCGGTGCTGACAATGTCTTTGCGATCCAGCAGTAGCGTTTGAAAACCTGGGTTGTCGGACACCTGAACACGGTAAGCGGCTGCCTCGGGTGGCTCGGTCCATCTCAAATTGGCTTCTGAACCGAATGCTAGGCTGGCCGCATCTGGTGTACCGGGCATATTTGGGAAAGGCGCTTCCGGCCGTGCATTCAACTCAAAGTCAACCGCCTTGCCCGCGCCTTCAAGGCCCTCCGAGTCAATCGACCGCACCCGCAAAACGTAGGCACCGTCAGGCAGGTTCAGCCAGCGAGCCGAGGGCTGGTTGAACACGCCTTCAGTGATTTGGCGCGTGAGCGTTTTGTCTGCAAATACCTGGGCGCGGTAGGCTGCGGCACCGGGCTCAGGTGCCCAAGTGAACTGCAACGGAACCTGGGTCAGGGATTTTTCAATGCCGCGCAGCTCGGGTGCAGCAAGCAGTGCCTTGGGTGTTTTGGGTTCGGTGTTGACCACCGCCAGCGTGCCAAAGCCGGCGCCCACCAGCACGGGGCTGGCGCGCCCTTGCGCAGCCACGCTGCCTTCACCCACTTCACTGAAGGCGGTTTGGGTGGCTGAGTCGTAACGCGCCCTGAATTCAGTACCCCGCACGCCCAGGTTAAACACCGGGGTGGTCACCACGTACTTGGAGGCCACGTTCTTCAGAGGGACGACCGTGGATTCCACCGCGCCTTCGTCAATTTTGAGACGAGTTTCCGTGATGCCCGACTTGCCGTAAACCAGCAGGCTTTCAATCAAAACCTTGCTGCGTGGCGCAATGGCGATGCGGGAACCGTCAATGAACTGCATGCTCAGGGTGGATTGCACCCCCGTTTCAATCTGGTCGCCCGGCA
>JANPCR010000207.1:0-6350 GCA_031431035.1 Rhodoferax sp. | reverse complement strand
AAAGCCAACTCCGCCATGGCCAGTCGTTGTGGCGCAGGCGACAGATTGCGGACTTTGTGCCAGGAAAAGCCTGTTGGAACGACCAGCAAGCGATCCAGCTTAAGCTGCTCGATCGCCATTGCAATCAACCCAGCATGCGCCTGGTGTGGCGGGTCGAAGGAACCCCCAAAAATTCCCCAACGCGGTCGCTCAACTGATGCAGCAGGCGTCAAACCCAGTCCCTGGGCACAAGAAAGTGGGTGTACAGGGCGTCTTCGGGTGTGCCCGGGCCGGGCCGCTTTTGGTAAGCCCAACTCGCCAAAGGTGGCATGGACAGCAAAATCGACTCAGTGCGCCCACCCGACTGCAAACCAAAATGAGTGCCCCGATCCCACACCAGGTTGAACTCGACATACCGACCCCGCCGGTATAGCTGGAATTCGCGCTCACGCGGCCCATAAACCATGCCCTTTCGCCGCTCAACAATGGGCATGTAGGCCGTCAAAAATGAATCTCCCACGGCTTGCATCATTTTCAGGCTGTCATCAGACCCAAGCTCCGAAAAATCGTCAAAAAATACGCCGCCAATGCCACGTTGCTCTTGGCGGTGCTTCAAACTGAAGTAGGTGTCGCACCATGTTTTAAAACGCGGGTATTTGTCGGCGCCAAAAGGCTCAAGTGCGGACTTGCAACTGCCATGAAAGTGAACCGCGTCCTCATCAAAACCATAGTAAGGCGTCAAGTCCATGCCGCCCCCAAACCAGCACACTTCGGGGCCGTTGGCGGGTTTGGCGCTGAGCATTCGAACGTTCATGTGCACGGTAGGCACATAGGGATTTCGGGGATGAAACACCAGCGACACGCCAGCCGCCTCGAAGGGCGCGCCCGCCAGTTCAGGGCGGTGCTGGGTGGCAGACGGCGGCAAGCGCGGCCCAGTCACATGCGAAAAACCGCAGCCAGCCCGCTCAAATACCTCGCCGCCTTCCAGAATCTGAGTGATTCCATTGCCCTGGAGGACTTCGCCCGGCTCTTTGGCCCACTCATCAACCAGAAACGCGCCACCATCGACAGCAGCGACCGCACTTGTGATTTGCGCCTGCAAGCCCAGCAAATAATGCCGGACCACTCTCACGCAATCGGACAAAGGGGGCGTTGAACCAGTGGATGGCATCATAAAAATTAGAACTAGAAAAACTTCGTTTGAAAATTAGCTTTTGACAACTAGCGCTTAACGGCCCGGTACCCAATGTCCGTCCGATATTGGAGACCGTCTATCGAGATTGCACGGGCAACTTCATAGGCCCGCTGCTGGGCTTGCTTCACGCTGTCTGCCAACGCTGTCACGCACAGAACACGCCCACCCGTGGTCACCAGGTGATCGCCAGACTTGCCAGTTCCTGCATGAAAAACCATGGTGTCGGGCGACACGTCCCCGTCCGGCGCCTCTGCAGGCAAGCCAGTCACCCGGTCGCCCCGGCGCGGGTTGGCGGGGTAGCCATGCGCAGCGATCACCACGCCCAACGCAATCCGCCGATCCCATTCCAGTTCAATTTTGTCCAGTTGGCCATGGTCACCGGGTTCCGTGGCTGCCAATAAAACGTCCACCAAATCGGTCTTCAAGCGCATCAGGATGGGCTGGGTTTCAGGGTCGCCCAAACGGCAGTTGAATTCCAGAGTTTTGGGCTGGCCCTGGGCATCGATCATGAGTCCAGCGTATAAAAACCCGGTGTACGGAATTCCGTCTTTTTCCATGCCTTTGATCGTCGGAAGAATAATTTCCCGCATGGCCTTGGCGTGCACGGCGGGCGTGACCACAGGCGCGGGCGAGTACGCGCCCATACCGCCCGTATTGGGGCCTTGGTCGCCATCCAGCAGACGTTTGTGATCCTGGCTGGTGGCCAGCGTCAAAACGTTTTTACCGTCCACCATGACAATAAAACTGGCCTCTTCGCCCGACAGAAACTCTTCAATCACCACGCGTGGCAGTGCCTGACCGTCATCACCCGCGTTGTGAACCACACCCAAACTGCCATCCAGCAGCATGAAATCGACCGCAGTGTGCGCTTCGGCCAAGGTCATGGCCACCACGACCCCTTTGCCTGCAGCCAAACCGTCTGCCTTGACAACGATGGGTGCTCCGACTTGGTCAATGTAGGCATGCGCCTTGGCTGGGTCGGTGAAGGTTTCATAGGCCGCTGTGGGAATGCCATGGCGACGCATGAAGGCCTTTGAAAACGCCTTGGAGCTTTCTAGCTGCGCAGCAGCTTGGGTGGGGCCAAACACCCGCAGGCCAGCCCAACGGAACTCATCAACCACACCCGCCGCCAAAGCTCCCTCGGGCCCCACCACAGTCACTGCAATTTTTTCGGCCACAGCCCAGGCGCGAAGCTCGGTGACGTCGGTGATATTGACGTTTTGCAGGCGCTTGTCCAGCGCGGTGCCACCATTACCGGGGGCCACGTAAACAGTTTGCACCTTGGGCGATTGAGCCAGCTTCCAAGCCAGCGCATGTTCGCGGCCTCCTCCACCAATGACCAATACTTTCACGCTATATTTTTCCGTTCACGTTGAAATTCGACAGCCAAAAAGATTCAAACCCAAGTCACAAAGCCGCATTGTGAAAAACATCCTGCGTGTCGTCCAGATCTTCCAACACGTCCAACAGCTTTTGCATGCGCGCTGCCTCAAGTCCTTGCATGTCAATCATGTTGTCGGCCCGCATGGTAATTTCAGCCAGCGCAGGTTTGTAGCCAGCTGCATCCAACTTGTTTTTAACGGCTTCGAACTCGGTGTAAGGCGTGAGAACCTCGATAGCACCATCGTCATGCGCGATCACGTCATCCGCACCTGCGTCTAGCGCGACTTCCATCACCCCGTCCTCGGACGTTCCGGGGGCAAAAATCAATTGCCCGCAGTGCTTGAACTGAAAAGCAACCGACCCCTCGGTACCCATGTTGCCACCATGTTTGCTAAAAGCGTGGCGCACTTTGGCCACTGTGCGCACCTTGTTGTCCGTCATGCAGTCAATAATGATTGCCGCGCCGCCAATGCCATAACCTTCGTAGCGCACCTCTTCGTACTGCACTCCTTCCAGACTACCGGTGGCTTTGGCAATGCCGTATTTGACGTTTTCTAGCGGCATATTTGCCGCTTTGCCCTTTTCAACGGCCAGCCGCAACCTCGGATTGGTGGCTACATCGCCACCTCCCATGCGCGCTGCCACCATGATCTCGCGCATCACCCGGGTCCAAATCCGCTGGCGTTTTTCGTCCTGCCGACCCTTGCGGTGTTGAATATTGGCCCATTTACTGTGTCCTGCCACGCGTGTCCCTAAAAATTTGAAATTTGAAAGTTGGTTACCCTAGAGCCTCATTGTACTTTTCAGGACTGACATGGCTGACCTTAACGATACCGGCATTTTGATTGGCCAGCATGGCTCGGCCGACGACAAACCGGCGCCCCTGACCCAGTGTTGGCTGCTGAATGACAAGGCCAACCGCCACGGCCTGATCACCGGCGCCACGGGCACCGGCAAAACTATCACCCTGCAAACCCTGGCTGAAGGCTTTTCGAACCGGGGCGTGCCCGTTTTCATGGCCGATGTGAAGGGCGATTTGACTGGCATGTCCCAAGCTGGAGTTTTGGGTGCCAAATTGGCGGGAATTATCAAAGAACGCGGTTTGGACACCCCAAAATCAACCGCCTTTCCGGTCACTTTATGGGATGTTTTTGGTGAGCAAGGTCACCCGGTTCGGGCCACCGTGACCGATTTGGGGCCGCTGCTTCTGGCGCGCATGCTGGATTTGAACGAAACCCAAACCGGCGTGCTGAACCTCGTTTTCAAAATCGCCGATGACAACGCCCTGCTGCTGCTGGACTTGAAAGACTTGCGCACCATGTTGCAGTATGTGGGCGACAACGCCCGCGACTTCACCACCCAGTACGGCAATGTAAGTGCGGCCAGCATTGGGGCCATTCAACGCGGTTTGCTGCAAATTGAAACCCAGGGCGGCGAAAAATTCTTTGGCGAACCGATGTTGAACATCAGCGACTTCATGCAGACCATAGCAGCGCCAGGCGGCAGCGCGCAAGGCGTCATCAACATTCTGGCAGCGGACAAATTGCTGAATTCGCCGCGTTTGTATGCGACGTTTTTGCTGTGGATGCTGTCAGAGCTGTTTGAGCAATTACCCGAAGTGGGCGACCTGGACAAACCCAAGCTCGTGTTCTTTTTTGACGAGGCGCATTTGCTCTTCAATGAAGCGCCCAAGGTGTTGATTGAACGAATTGAATTGGTGGTGCGCTTGGTTCGATCCAAAGGAGTGGGCGTCTATTTTGTGACCCAAAACCCACTGGATATTCCAGATTCAGTACTGGCGCAGCTGGGCAACCGGGTGCAACACGCCTTGCGCGCCTACACGCCGCGCGACCAAAAGGCCGTGAAAGCCACCGCGCAGACCATGCGGCAAAAAGCTGGGCTGGACATTGAAACCGCCATCACCGAACTGGCTGTGGGCGAAGCGCTGATTAGCTGCCTGGATGCCAAAGGCCGCCCGACCGAGACCGAGCGGGTTTACGTGTTGCCGCCGGGCAGCCAGATTGGCCCCATCACACCAGCCCAGCGCCAGGCGCTGATTCAAAATTCGCTGGTCGCTGGGGTTTACGACCAGGCAGACGACCGGGAATCTGCCTACGAACGCCTCAAAGGGCAGGCAGCATCTGGTGCCGACGCCAAAGTGGGGGCACCCGGAACGCCTGGTAGCCTGGGCACAGCCGGGTCATTGGGCACCGCAGAGGCTGGCGCCAACAACAAACCCGCCGAATCGGGCGGTGGCATGCTGGGCGGCCTGAGCGACGTGCTGTTTGGCACCACCGGCCCACGCGGCGGCAAACACGACGGGCTGGCCACCAGCATGGCCAAATCGGCCGTGCGCTCCATGGGGTCTGCCGTCGGGCGTGAGATCATTCGAGGCGTTTTGGGCAGCCTGTTTGGCGGACGCAAGCGCTAATTCGGCAGATAGTCCCTTTCGCTAATAATTAAAATCAATTCAAACCCTGAAAGCCAAGCACCATGAGCAGCCCCAAACCCACGGCGACCCCCTCCGACTTCGTTCACTTGCACCTCATCAGCCACCCACTGGTGCAGCACAAACTCACGCTGATGCGCCGCAAAGACGCCAGCACCAACACCTTTCGCCGTTTGCTCAACGAATTGAGCATGCTGTTGGCCTATGAAGTGACCCGTGACATGGCGACCCAGGCGATTGAAATTGAAACCCCGCTTGAAAAAATGACCGGCACCGCCATTGACGGCAAAAAACTAGTGTTGGTGTCAATTTTGCGGGCAGGAACCGGCATTTTGGACGGCATGCTGACGGTAGTGCCCGGCGCGCGCGTGGGCCACATTGGCCTGTACCGCGACCCAAAAACTTTGCAGGCGGTTGAGTACTATTTCAAAATGCCGCAAGACATGCAAGAGCGCGACGTGATTGTGGTGGACCCGATGCTGGCCACTGGCAATTCGGCGGTTGCCGCGATTGAGCGGGTGAAAAAACTAAAGCCCAAATCCATCAAATTTGTCTGCTTGCTGACCTGCCCTGAAGGCATTGCCACGATGAAAACCGCTCATCCCGACGTTGCCATTTACACCGCCGCCGTGGATCGGCAGCTCAACGACCACGGCTACATTTTGCCGGGGCTGGGCGATGCGGGGGACCGGATATTTGGAACCCAGTGAGCGGTTGATTGGCAACCTAAAAGGACCTGATGGGTCGCTCGGTAGGTGTCAAGAAATCGACTCGATTCGCCTGGACTGCTCATAGGCTTTGCCAAACCTGTTGGCCAAAAAGTCAGGCAGTGCGACTTCTTCTTGCCGAATAAAGCCTTGCTTGGGCAACTTGCCTTCCCGAAACAAATCAACCGCCGCGCAAATACCCGCTGCTGTGGTGATTTGAATGGCTGACAGAGGCGACTGGTCAGATTGGCCCCGTTGGGCGAAAATTTTGCGGGCAAAAACCTCCTGCACATAAGCGCCATGGCGCTCGCCGCTGACGGTGACAAACACCAGCACCACGTCTTGCATAGTGGTGGGAACTGCCTTGCGCAAAATGGCTTTGAGCGCCTCCTGGTCGTCCGAGAGGCGCAAATCCGTCAGCAAAAACTGCATCAGCTCGCGGTGCCCTGGGTAACGCACGCTTTTGTAGTCAAGGCTGCGGACTTTGCCATTGAGCGTTTCGCACAAGGTGCCCAACCCGCCCGAGGTGTTGAAGGCTTCGTACTCGACACCGTCAAGTGAAAAGTGCTCCAGCCCCTCCAGCGGCAGCATGGCTGTGACAGCACCTTCGTGAATCGCCTCACAGGGGTGGCAATAT
>JANPCR010000206.1:0-13512 GCA_031431035.1 Rhodoferax sp. | reverse complement strand
CTTCAAACCATGGTGGAGAATGCCGAACGCACGCACATACGCCGTGCGCTGACCCGCTGTGAAGGCAGCATCTCCAAAACTGCGGAACTGCTGGGCGTCAGCCGCAAAACGCTTTGGGAGAAGATGAAGCGGCTCGCTGTGGCAGCTTGAACCACGTGCGCGGTGCTGACGTAAAAAAGCCCGACCACTTCTGTGATCGGGCCAACCGGCTAGGCCGGAACTGCATTGTTCTGTCGAGAGAACCGCCATTTACGGAGATTTAGCTTCCGATCAATCCGCCGTCATTTTTGGTGATGACGATGGTGGCCGAGCGAGGGCGCGCCAGTGCGCCACCCGCACCGTAGCCCGCATTGCCTGGCCAGTGGCTGATGAACTTGGCTGGCGTTCCGATGTCCGCTTTGGCAATGGCCTCACCCGGATGCTGAACATTGATGAATAACGTCTTTCCGTCGGGTGTTTCGGCGCAGCCGGTGATTTCACAATCCACTGGGCCTACCAGAAAGCGGCGCAACGTGGCGATGGTGGGTTTTGCGCCCATTCGGGTCTGAATGTTGACCGTGCTGCCATCGCCTTTGGTGTAGCTTAGCGTGGGGGTTGTGCCGTCACCCACGACTCCGGGGCGACCAATCAACATCATGCAATTGGTGGCATCGGTGTAAGAGCCGTCATCGGTCTGGATGAAGGCAAAGCCGGTCTTGGCGCTGAACCACAGGCCGTCTGGGCTGGAGAAGTCTTGGTCGTTGGTTAGACCAGATAGATTTACCTTGGCCAGATCTGCATTGGCTTGTGCACCGAAGAGGTAAATATCCCAGGTGAAGCTAGTGGCCGCGCCATCGTTGTTTGATTCGCGCATACGCAAAATGTGGCCGTTGATGTTTCCGGGAGACACGCTGGAGGCGGTATCCGCATCCAGGTAGCTGCGCGGGTTGACGGCATCCACCGCCTGCTGTGTGCCAGTGGGTGTTACTTTGCGGTTGGAGTTGTTGGTTAGTGTGTAGTAGATTTCGCCAGTGTTAGGGTCGACAGCAGACCACTCTGGGCGGTCCATGCGGGTTGCGCCCACGGCATCGGCAGCTAAGCGGCTGTTCATCGACACGTCACCATTGTCGGAAAATTTGTAGTTGGTTGCTGCGGCAACGGTCGCGTTGCTCATGCTCAATTCAATCCATGTGCCAGTGCCGTCGGCGTTGTACTTGGCGACGTAAAGCTTGCCGTCGTCAAGGTATTTGTCGCCCGTAGTAATGCGGTTGGCAGGTGTTGCGTCTGCCGCTGACCAGTTGGCGGTGGATACGAACTTGTAAACGTACTCGCCACGTGAATCGTCACCCATGTACACAGCCAGTGGCTTACCTACTTTTGCTGCGCCAAATACGCCGCTCTCGTGGGCAAAGCGGCCCAGCGTAGTGCGTTTTCGAATCGCAACGGTTTTGTCGTAGGGGTCAATTTCGACCATGTAGCCAAAGGTGTTCAGCTCGTTTCGGTAGTCGTCTGTGCCCTCGGTGGAGTCACCGGTTTGGCTGATGATCCAGCGGGCGTATTTGTCTGCGGTACCCGCCGTTTCCCAGCCGTGGCGGCTGGCGGCACCTTGCGCGCGGCCATAACGCAGCAGCGACACGACGCTCTTGGCGGTGGCGCTGCCACGGCGTGCGTCGTCCGTGGCGGCGCGGGTGAAGTAGCCCGCCCAGTTCTCTTCGCCGGTCAAAAACGTACCCCAGGGCGTGTAGCCCGTGCCGCAGTTGTTGATGGTGCCGCGGCACAAAGTGCCATCAGTTGAAAACTTGGTTTTCATCAGCGCATTGCCGCGTGCCACGCCGTTGATCTGCATGGGTGTCAGTGGCGTGATACGGCGATTGAGCGCAGATGCCTGCTGGGTTTCAAACTTGCCTAGCGCGTTTTTGCGCACTTCCACAATTGACACGCCGTGAGCCGGAATTTCTTTGTCAGCTTCACTTGCGGGGCGCGGGTTGGGCGTAGTGCCGCCTGCATGCAGGAACTGGTCGGTCAAGGCTTCGTGGTTCATGACCAGCAGGCCACGGTCATTGCTGTTGACATCGCGGCCAGTACCCGCCGCATTCAAGCCAAAGTACTCCATACCGTCGTGGTGGTCGCCGGAGCGGTTGTCATAGTCAGTGTCGGTGCCGTCGTTCTTGAAAGCTGGCGTGCTGGCAGTTAGCGGGTCGCCCAGGGCATAAATTATGCTGGCCGTGTAGCCAGCGGCAATCGTGACCGTGTCGGCAATGGACTTTGGAATGGCCGTGAACCCCAAGGTGGCATTGGCAACCGGCGTGGGTGTGATGGTGGTAGGCGGTGTGACCACAGCAGCAACGCTGGCCGGGTCGCTGCCACCACCGCAGGCGGACAGCGACAAGCTGCCCAAAACGGCGGCCCCTGCCGTGCCAAAACCGGCCTTGAAAACACCGCGGCGGCTTAAACGCGCGTCGATGATATCGTTCAATGAGGGGTTGCTGCTGGTGTTGCAGTCTTCGTTGTCGTGGCTCTGAATAGCCAGCATTTGCGCGCTTGTCGAAGCGTTCATGAGAGGTTACCTTTAAGTGGGTTGCGTGATAGCAGCCCAGAGCTTAAAAAGTCTTCATGACGTCTTGATGGCGGGGCGGTGACGGTTTGGTGACAACGACGTCACGCGGTCAGGGAGCAAGCAAGCCCGTATTTGGGCGGAAACGGCCTTTTTCATACCCAAATTGGGTATATTGTCATCATTTTGAGCAAATTATGAATAAAATAGGCCTATAGCTCTCGAATATATTCAATAGTTTGCTATCAAATTTGATATGCACTTCAGTTGGCGGTGATCGTGATTTTGATCACCGAATTCAACATCACCGCGTAAAGTGACCCCGCCACCCAAGTCAGGCTTTTCACCCCAACCAAACTGCCTGGCAAAGCGCCCAGCCGCACTGCTGACTTGCCAGTGTCGCCCGCCACCAGTTGCACCGTGCCATTGGGCGACAGGCGTCTGATGGTGAAGCTGGCGTCTGCGAAATAGACGTTGCCCGCATCGTCTGCCGCCAGCGCGCTGGGCGCGTTCAACAACGACACGGTAGCGCCACCATTGTTGTAACCCGCGACACCGCTCTGCCCCGCTTTGACGACGACCGTGCCATCGGCCAATATCGCGCGAATGGTATGGTCTTCAAAATCTGCCACGAACACGGTGCCTTGCGGGTCGGCGGCCAAGGCAATTGCGCGTTTGAAACCGGTGGCGAGGATGCGCCCTGCGCCGGAAGGTGATTGAATGTTAACGTCCACGCCAATTGTCGAATAATAGTTGCCAGCCTTGTCAAAGGTATGCCCAACGCGACTCGCATCCAATCCAATCAAGCCCGCGGAAACCCACGGAATGGCCGCACCCTGAGGGTCGAACGCAGCAATGAAGGCACCGAAAGTACCGGCGCTGCCTGCTATGAGGAGCGAGCCTGAACGGTCTGACGCCGCTTGATAGACTGCGCGAGACCCCAGTCCCGTGGCACCAGCCGAATCAGTCCGGGTTGTCACCGCCCCTGACGAATTAATTTTTCGAACTTTGGGCGGGCTGTTATCCGCCACGTAGATGCCACCGTCAGGCGACGGGGCAATACCGACCGGATTGAAAAACCTAGCCGCAGCGCCAAGCCCTTCGCTTGAACCGAGGCCCGAGCCGCCTGCCACCGTACTTACAATTCCCGAAGCATCTAGTTTACGAATGGCATAGTTTTCAGTGTCAGCGACGATGAAAGAGCCATTGCTGCTTGAGTTCAATCCTTTAGGTCGTCTAAAACGAGCGGTGTTGCCTGGTCCATCCTCACTGCCTGAAACGTCATCGCCGGCATAGGTTTGAATTGTGCCAGCGGGAGTCACTTTGACGATCGACGAAAAGTTGGTCGAAAAGTTCGGGCCAGAAGTGAATATGCCGCTTTGAACCACCAGAACATCGCCGCTGCTTTGAACCCCCAAGGCAGCGGGGTAGCGCAAACCCTGCACCAGGCCATCAATGGCGCTGCCCCAAGGTAGCGCTTCGCCTAAATTGTTGAATTTGCGGATGATGCCAGAGCCATACTCTGCCACATACACCACGCCCAAAGCATCGACGGTGATCGCGGCGATGCCTTGGAATCGGGCCGCTATGCCATTGCCCATGACTGAAGTACCTACCGGCCCAGCGCCGCCGCCCGCAAAAGTCGTGACGGTGCCGCTTGGCTTGATCTTTCGCACGCTAGGGTTGCCATCCGCTACGTAAAGATCACTATTTGGAGCTAAGGCCAAGCTCGTTGGAAAAGCGAATCGAGCTGCAACGCCGACAGCGTCTACTGTGCCCGGCTGGCCTGATGCACCTGCAAATGTAGTGACCACGCCACTTGGGCTGATTTTGCGAATCGTGTGGTTGTTGTTGTCAGCCACATACAAAAACCCAGCCGAATCAATCGCCATGCCAGCAGGCCGGGCAAACCTCGCCGCCGCCCCAACGCCATCTGCACTGCCCTCTTGCCCCGCCAAGCCTGCGAAAGTGGTGACCTGCCCATCGACCGAGATTTTGCGAATCGTGTGGCTGGGTTGGTCAGACGTGTAAATGTTGCCAGCGCTGTCTTGAACCACGCCAACTGGCCCGGCGAATTGCGCATCGGCTATGGGGCCATCTGCCACGCCCGCTTGTTTCACGGAGCCCGCCCAAAGCGATACGGTGCCGCTGATCGGGGCTAGCACGGTGGCTGGTGGGATTGCTGCGGGTGGTGTGCCGCCGCCACTTCCGCCACTTCCGCCACAACTCACAACCGCCAAGCCGCCCGCCAAAGCGATACAGGTCACCGAGTAACGCCATTTCAAATATTTCACTGAGGCTCCCGAGGTTAATGTCAGTTAATTCAAACTTCAAAAAATTGCCTTAGCCTGCCATTATTGGCCGCGTTGCGGGCTAAAGAAGTAGTGAGCTGTTGTGTTACTTTTGGTTGCGTTACTGACCGCAGGGAAAAGGCTCAAAACGATAAAAATCCAGTCTAAATACCCAAATTGGGTATTTAGACCTCATTTTGAGCAAATTATGAGTAAAATAGGCCTCTAGCTCTCGAATATATTCAATAGTTTGCTATTAAAATTATAGCAACTGTTCGCACGCCGCTGCAATGCTGAAAACCCAGCTCGAAGTCCAACCGACAAGCTGCACCACCCTCAAGCCGTCAAACTGGCCCACTGCGACACAGTGGCATTGCGCCCTTGGGCTTTGGCCTGGTACAGCGCGGCGTCAGCGCGACTGATGGTGTTGTCAATGCCTTCACCGTGGCGGTGCGGGGTCAGGCCGACTGAAAAGGTCACGATCAGGTTGGGGCTCCAGTCCCAATTGCCAGGCTGGCAAAACATGTCGCGAAAGCGCTCAATGACGTGCTGCGCTTCGGTGTGCGAGGTGTCTGGCATGAGCAGCAAAAATTCTTCACCACCCCAGCGCGCCAAAATATCGGCCTCGCGCAGGACCGTGCTGGCCTGGCGGGCGAAGGTGCGCAACACGTCGTCGCCCGCGCTGTGGCCGTGGGTGTCGTTGACGGCCTTGAACATGTCCAGGTCAATCATGGCGATGCAGGCATCGACCGGCTGGCGAATGGCGCGGCGCTCTTCGTAAGCCAGCAGTTCCAGCGCTCGCCTGCGATTGGACAAGCCCGTCAGTTCATCGCGCCCTGCCAGCCACTGGTTTTCAATCAGAGCCTTTTTCAGCTCGCGCCGCTGAGATTTGAGTTCTTTGCGAATTGCGCTGATGCGCGCGGCAAGTTCTGCCACGCAAGCGATGATGATCACGGCGAACAGGTAAACAACCAACTGTCGGCCTTTTTCAAAATGCTCCGGCCGCTGCGTCACCCCAATGAGCACCGTAGCACCCAAGCCCAGCAGGGTGAACCCGCCCATCAAGCGGCAGGTATGGGGCGAAAGCGTCAACGCCCCGAGCATCAAAACCAGGGGAATCATCAACAGCATCAAGCCGTGAAAGCCGGGGTTGGCCAAATAGGCCATGGCCACCACGACCAGGCCCGTGCCCATTTGGACCGCGGTCATGGCCGGGTCGGCAAAGCGAGAGCTCCAGCCGCTGCGCTGCGCGATGTAAAAAACCAAGGCGCTCACACCCAGGTAAATTGAAATTACCCAAGCGTCTTGCGCCAAGGTCATGCCCACAGACACCGCATACCACTGCAGGCACAGCAGCAAAACATAGACCGAATTAACTTCGAGCCAATAGGTCAGAATGCTGCGCTGAAACGGCGTGTGGCCCAACAACCAGGCCAACGGCGGGGTGGTAGGCGAGTTAGCCATACAGCAAATCCCAAAAGCAATCGCCACCGTGCGCGCGCGCCATGTCCACAACTGCCGTCTTGGTGATAAGGCGAGACCTGATGCAAACCATGGTGGTGAAAATGCCGATGAAATGGCGACATTAGATCACTGGTTCGCTTGCCTTGCGTTACAAACAGACGCTCTGGGTCATTTGACCCAAACTGAGTTGAGCCGTCGCCAAAGCAGAGGAAGGCGCTGGGGTTGCCTCTAACTTGACCGCGCTCTCTACCCCGCCAGCAGCGCTGCATTCCCACCCGCTGCCGTGGTGTTCACCGTGATGGTTTGCTCCGCGCAAAAGCGGGCCAAATAATGCGGCCCGCCCGCTTTGGGACCGGTGCCACTCAAGCCTTCGCCCCCAAACGGCTGAACCCCCACCACAGCGCCGATCTGGTTGCGGTTGATGTACACGTTGCCCACGTGCGCCGCCCGCGCCAAAGCCTGCGCCCTCGAGTCAATCCGGCTTTGAATGCCCAGTGTCAAGCCATAGCCCAAGGCGTTGATATGCGAAATGACGGTCAACGGGTCACCGCCCCAGCGAACGATGTGCAGCACCGGGCCAAAAATCTCTTGCGTGACATCGGCAACCGATGTGACTTCGAAAGCTTGCGGATAAACCATGTTTTTGATCTGCGTCCTTTCGGCCTGATCTGTCGCCTGTCGCGCTAGAAGCGGCTTGGCTGATTGGCCTAAACGTTTGATGTGCGCTTGAATACCGTCAAACGCCTCGGCGTCAATCACGGGTCCGACGTCGGTGGCCAGCAGTGACGAATCGCCACACACCAATTCAGCGGCAGCACCTTGAATCATCTCAATCACCGTGTCTGCAATCGCCTCATGCACACACAGTAAGCGCAGCGCCGAACAGCGTTGCCCCGCGCTGCGAAAGGCCGACTGAGTGACGGCATCCACCACTTGCTCCGGCAAGGCGGTGCTGTCCACCACCATGGCGTTGATGCCGCCCGTTTCTGCAATCAGCGGCACGATGGGGCCGTCCTTGGCGGCCAGTGCGCGGTTGATAATTTTGGCCACCTGGGTTGAACCGGTGAACACCACGCCAGCCACGCCAGGCGCGGCGACCAGGGCCGCACCCACGGTGTCGCCCGGGCCGTGCATCAACTGCAAGGCTCCCGCAGGCACGCCGCAGGCATGCAGCAGTTTGACGGCTTCTTGTGCCACACCGGGCGTCTGTTCAGCGGGCTTGGCCAAAACCGTGTTGCCCGTGGCCAAAGCGGCGGCCACTTGCCCGACAAAAATGGCCAAGGGAAAATTCCAGGGGCTGATGCACACCCACGGGCCACGCCCCATCAGGCGAAGTTCGTTGGTCTCGCCCGTCACGCCGGGCAGTGTGGCTGCCGCCCCATTCCACGGGCTGTCGGTTGTGCCAGCCAACGAGCCGCTGGGCATGGACAACGGTTGCATGATGCGTTCGGCTTGCGACGCGTAGTAGCGCAAAAAGTCAATGGCCTCGCGCACCTCGCTCACGGCATCGCCCCACGTTTTGAAGGCTTCTTTGACCAGCAAGGCGCAAAAATGGGGCAACTGCTTTTGCATCTCAACCGCTGCACGGCGCAACATCTCGGCACGCACCGCGACATCTACATTGCGCCAGGCACCGAAGCTTTGCAAACTGGTTTTCAGTGCGCTGGCGGCATTGATCGGGTCAAACGGGGCCACCCCAGGTAATGTGGTGGCTAAAAGCTGGGCCAATACAGGGTCGCGCGCGCAGGACACCGTCAAATCCAGCCCTTGGCTGTTTTGGCGCGCCGCCCCAAACAAGTCTTTTGGCAAGGGCAGGGCGCTCAACGGGTCTAGCCGCAAGGGCGAAACCAGCAAATCTTGCAGGCTGACCGTGTCGTCAGACAGTTGGTGCACAAAGGACGAATTGGCTCCGTTTTCAAGCAGGCGACGCACCAGATAGGCCAGCAAGTCCTTGTGCGCGCCCACAGGTGCGTAAATGCGGCAGGCGATCAGTGGGTTTCTTTGAACCTCGCGGTACACGCCCTCGCCCATGCCATGCAAGCGTTGCAACTCAAATTTGGCGGCTGTGTTTGGTGGAGTACTCGATGACGAGGACCCGACTGACGGCGTCATGCTGGCCATTTGCAAAATCGCGGCAATGGTGGCGGCATTGTGGGTTGCAAATTGGGCGTAAATCACATCAGACGCCGACAGCAAGGCGCGCGCGCACGCCAGGTAAGAAATGTCCGTGTGGTGCTTGTGCGTGAACACCGGGTAATGGTCCAGGCCTTGCTCTTGAGCGCGTTTAATTTCAGCGTCCCAATAGGCCCCTTTGACGAGGCGGCACATCAGGCGGATATGAAGCCTGCGAGCCAAGCCTGCGACGTGGTCTATCAATTCCACCGCGCGGGTTTGGTAGGCCTGCATGGCCAAACCAAAACCTGTCCAGCTCGGGTGGTGTTGGGCTACTTTGGCGGCCAAGGCGTCAAATATTTCCAGAGAAAGCTCCAGGCGATCTACTTCTTCTGCGTCAATGGTCAGGTTGATATTGGCTGCCGCCGCTTGCTCGCAAAGTCCCCAAACCCGGGGCAGCAGCTCCAGCATGACGCGCGCCATTTGGCTGTCTTCGTAGCGTGGGTGCAGCGCGCTGAGTTTGATCGAAATACCGTCATTCTGTTCACACGGGCCCGTGCGGCTAGAGGTCTTGCCAATCGCTTGAATCGCGTTTTGGTAGCTTGCCAGGTACTTTTGTCCGTCCCGCGCTGTGCGTGCGCCTTCGCCCAGCATGTCAAAACTGAAGCGCTGGTTTGGATTTTTCTTACGGGCAGAAACCCCTTCGTCCATGGCTTCAGCAATGCTTTGGCCCAAAACAAACTGACGCCCTAATAGTTGCACCGCCCGCAGCGTAGCCGCCACCACAGAACGCGCGCCGAGCTTCACAAACAGCCCGCTGGGTTCGTGCCCATCCGGCAAAAACTTCTTGCTCATTGCAATCGCTGTGCTGCTCAGGCGCGCCAAAGTTTTGTCGCCCGAGCGGTCAAAATCAGCTCGCCCCAACTGGTCTGCGGTCAGGGCGATGGCGGTTTCAGCATCGGGTACGCGCAGCAAGGCTTCGGCCAGCCGCATCAAGGCCAGACCTTCGGCGCTTGAAATCGGGTACTCCTTGAGCAAACTTTCCATCGCCCAAAACGGCGGCGGATTTTGCCGAACCGCTTGCACCCAGGGTGCGGCAGCGGCAGCGGCCTGCGCCCAATTCAGCGCGTTCGCCAATTGCCCAAGGCGCTGGGACACGATGTCGGCTTCGGGGCGGTAGGGGTTGGGCAAGCGCATGGGGGTTCCTATAGGAATTAACGAAAACGCTATGATCCACTAAATTTATTAAAATAATTATCTAAAATTGTCAAAATTTATAGTTATTAAATTGGTTTCAATCCGAGATAATACCGAAAACTACTTTCAACAAATATGACTGACTTGAGTTCCGACTTGGATCGGCTGGATCTAAAAATACTGGACGCCTTGCAATGCGACGGCCGCATGACCAACCTCAAACTCGCCGAGTCGGTTGCCTTGTCGCCCACAGCCGTTTTGGCGCGAGTTCAGCGTTTGACCAAAGATGGCTACATCGAAGGGTATGAGGCTCGTTTGAACCCTCAAAAACTGGGCGCAGGGCTGATGGTGTTTGTTGAAGTTCTGCTGGACCGCACCACGCCCAATGTGTTTGATGCTTTCAAGGCGGCGGTTCAAGCCTGCAGCGAAATCATGGAATGCCACATGGTCGCCGGCGGTTTTGACTATCTGTTGAAAACCCGCATGGCAGACATGGCGGCATACCGAGACTTTGCGGGCACCGTGCTGTGGCAATTGCCCGGCGTGCGCGAAACCCGAACCTACGCCGTTATGGAAGAGGTCAAAAATTCACACCGTTTGCCTTTGATTTGATCGCCTTGTGCATCCTGGGTGAAATTGGGACTTCTCAAATTCGCCAAGTTTCACGACAATCTAAAGCGTACCCAACTGCCTAGGAGCCACCATGCCAATTCGTCAATTGATCGTCATTGCCAGCCTTCTCGCTTGCGCAGTCAGCGCCAACGCGCAAACCATGAAACCCGGCCTGTGGGAAATTTCCCAAAAAATGAAATTCGGTTCAAGTGAAATGAACGACGCGATGGCTGGCATGCAGGAGCAAATGGCCAAAATGCCCCCTGAGCAACGCAAGCAAATGCAGGAAATGATGGCCAAAAAAGGGGTCAATGTTGACCTGGGTTCTGCGAGTGGTGCAGGTGGGCCAGGTGCCATCACCGTCAAAACCTGCATGACCCAGGAAATGATAGACCGCAACGAATTGCCAGCGGCGCAAAACGGTTGCACCTCAACCCGGTCACCGCGCATCGGTAACACCATGAAGATGGGCTTCACCTGCGCCAAGCCGCCAAGCTCTGGCGAAGGCCAAGTCACCTTCACCAGCTCAGACGCGTACACCATGAAAATGACGATCACCTCGACCGTCAAAGGCAAACCTGAAAAGCTGGACATGGACGGAACAGGCAAATGGTTGGGCGCCCAATGCGGAGACGTGAAGCCGATTGCCGTGCCATCGAAGTAGTGCACGGCACCGAACAAACTGACAAACCAAGTGGGCGCTGGGCATCGCCTATGCGCTGGCGCAGTGACTAGGTAATACCCTAGGAGTTTCGCCACTTCCCGCATTTTTCTCAAAATGGAACACTGGCGGGGCTATGCTTTGTCGATGTTTAAAACTGGTCGCGCAAATCGCAGGCTTGTCACTTTGGTCGAACCGATTTGGTTGGAGTGGGCGGCATTGGGTGGGCTGCTGTTGTTTGCGGCCTGGTTGCTCGGGGTGCGCGGCGTCTGGGGCCTGCTGTTGCGGTCAGACCCGACTGGCATCACGCTAGTCATCATCGTTTTATTCTGCTGTGCGACGCTTTGGTGTGGCGCGCGTTCGCGCGAATTGCAGCATCAAAGGCTAGCGCTCAAAGAAGGTGCGAACAACTTGGCGCCCTTGGAAGCTGCCTCAAGTACAAGAATTCATGACCCAAACCAGCACGCTGCTGAATCCTTGAGCTGGGCTGCCGAGTATTGGCGTGGCGTGGACTCGCCCCGGGGCGATACCGATGCGCCGCTTGACTTGCTGCTGGAGCAAACCCATGGCCCCCACAGCACGGCGTGGTGGGTGAATGGCATACAGCTAAAGCTGGGGCTGTTGGGCAAAGTCATCGGGTTTTCAATACTTGCCTTGAATATCGGGCAATTGCAAAATTTTGATCCGGCGCAATCGCAAGAGCTTCTTAAAAGTTTGACCACCGGGCTGGGTGTTGCGCTCTTGACCACTATGGTCGGCTTGGTCGGCAATATTCTGTTGGGCTTGCAGTTAACGCGCCTCGACCGTTTTGCAGATTCGCTGGTGGCAGACTGTCAGCGGTACGGGCTTCAACGCAACCAGCTTCGCAGAATTGAGCCGAGTTCAAACCGGGTAGACCCCTAAATGGGCAAACGCCGTTTTTCGCGTGAGCCGGAGGTCGATCCCTTTTACGACATGCTGTTCAACATGTTGATCGCCTTTGTTTTTTGTTTCTTGATCGCGTTGCTGGCCATGAACCCCAAGGCGCTCAAGGCAGGCGACATTCCGGCCAAGGCGGAATACATCATCACGTTGTCTTGGCCAGACGGGGACCCCAACGACATTGACCTTTGGGCGCAAGGCCCTACGGGCGATGTCGTTTGGTACCGCGCCCGTGAGGCGGGGCTGATGCACCTCGACCGCGACGACCGGGGCCAATCGAACGACTCCATCGTGGTTAATGGGCGCACCATTGTCAACCCACTGAACCAGGAAGTCGTGACCTTGCGAGGTATCGCACCGGGCGAGTATGTGGTGAACGCCCACTATTTCGAGTCGAAAGAAGTCGATACGAGTCACCCCAAAGCAGGCCAGCCGGTCGAGGTGAATGTTTCAGTCGTTAAGGTCAATCCGCGTGCTGAAGTGGTGTTTTATGGCAAACACCTGCTGGCGAGCCGGGGCGAAGAAGCTACGATGACACGCTTTACGATTCAACCCGACGGCACTGTCAATAGCATCAATACACTGGCAAAACGCCTGGTTGGGAGCAGTACGAAATGAGCTTGTCCATCATTCTTGCCTTTGCGGTGGTGTTGTTTGTCACCGTGTTGGCGCTCATTTGGTCGCACTGGCCCAACTGGTTAAAAGGTGTTTTGATCACATCGGTCACGGTGCTTTACTTTTTTGGGCACGACGCAGTGCATTCAATTTGGGGAGTTCCCAGCACCGACGCGTTGCCGCCCAAGTTCGTCATGCTGGCTGCGGTGGTTCAGGAGCCCACCACCAAGACGCCCGGCTTGTTGTACTTGTGGGTCAGCAAAATCAGCGACAACGGCCCCACCCTGGAGCCGCGTGCCTACCAGTTGCCTTACAGCCGCAAGCTGCATACACAAATCGATGAAGGCATCAAAAAAGGGCGTGATGGCGTGAGCCAGGTGGGCACGGCAGAGGTCAAGGCTGGGAATGGCCGAGGCATGGGTTGGTTGCGACCAGGCAATGATGAGCAGGAAATCAAAATCAGTGATTTGCCGTCGCCCCAGTTGCCGGAGAAATAGCGTGACTCTGCGCTTTGCTCAATTGAAGAACCCTCCACCCCGGGCGCTGAACTGGCCGCGAGCCGTCACCGCCGCGGCGTTCTTAGGAGTAGTTCTTGGAATTTTGGGCGGCTGCGGTCAAAAGCCTGCGCAGGACAATTTTTTCCCCTTGGACGAGGGACGCACCTGGACTTACCGCGTCGTCAAAAATTTGGACGAAGCCGATGAGCCGGCTGTGGACACGTTGTCGTTTTCGGCGCTGGGTGCTCAGGATGTTGACGGCAAACCTGCCCTTCGTCGGCACAGCGACAACGGCGTTGACTACTGGTTCCGCAATGATGAATCCGGGGTTTACCGCGTCGCCAGCAAAAATCCGCTTGAAAAAGAACTGAAGACTGACAACCCGCCGCGCTACGTTTTGAAAAGACCGCATGTGGTGGGTGCCCAGTGGGAGGCCAACACAGTGGCTTACATTTTGCAACGCAAAAATGAGGTTCCCAAAGAAATTCGATACACGCACAAACCTGTGATGATGACTTATCGCATTGACGCGCTGGCGCAAAAGATTGAGACACCTGCTGGTGCCTTTGAAGGCTGCATCAAGGTCGTCGGTGAAGCCAAAATCAAGCT
>JANPCR010000205.1:0-3252 GCA_031431035.1 Rhodoferax sp. | reverse complement strand
GACCGATCAAAAAACCTTGCTTGAGTCGCAAAAGGCCTTGTTGGCATCGCAAAAGTCGCTCCTGGCCAACGCCTCGCACGAATTGCGCTCACCGCTGGCGCGTATTCGCATGGGGCTGGAGTTGATGCAAAGCGTCAGCCCCCAGGGCGCGGCGGATGCGACCGCCACCGCCTTCAAGACCGAGATCGCCCGCAACATCACCGAACTTGACCAGTTGATTGAAGAAATTTTGCTGGCAAGCCGGCTCGACGCGCAAGAAGCCGACATGGGAACCGTCGAGACCCTGGATTTGATTGGCTTGGCGGCGGAGGAGTGCGCGCGGGTGGGGGCTGAACTGGACGTCCAAGGGCCGAGCAGGCCTGACGTGGCTAGCGCGGCGTTCACACCGCCCAACCCCTCTAACTTGTCGGGTGGTTTGGCCGCGACGGCTGCCCCTGACCCGCAGCTCAAAGTCAAAGGCGTTGCCAAACTGCTGCGCCGCGCGCTGCGCAATTTGCTGGAAAACGCACGCCGCCACGGCGCGGGCGAGGTCTCAGTCAGCCTGCAAAACGTGTCGGGCCAGGCGCTCATCAAAGTCTGCGACCGTGGCCCTGGCGTGCCGCAGGCCTACCAAGAGCGTATTTTTGAGGCGTTTTACCGCCTGCCTGGTGCGTCGGAACAAGGCGGCGGCGTTGGTTTGGGGCTGGCGTTGGTCAAATCCATTGCCACCCGGCACGGCGGCAGTGTCAGCTGCAACAACCGCGACGGTGGCGGCGCCTGTTTTTCGATTCAACTGCCGCTGGAAGCAGCCCCCAAAGCCACCTCGGCTTAAGCAATTCTTGCAATCGGTAACAAATCCGGCTTGAAAACCGTGTGTTTTCTGCCGCATTGGGCCGTTTCATACCCAATTGGGGGGATGACCGAAATCTGCCTGCGAATTACAGTTCTTTAACTGCTGTCACAGTGCATTAACGCAGGCGCCAAACAAGCGCTCACCCCGTGTTAAACAAGTTTTCGCCCCCGAGCCAAAAATTCGTGGCGTTACCGAGTTTCCAACGACGTCCCCCTGGGGGACTTTCACAAAGCCACCTGGCCTTTAAACCGGGTGGCTTTTTTTTGCGACTGGCAGGCTGAACTCAACTAAAGCAAGTAACTTGCAACCCGTTGCGGGCTGATGTCGTTCAAACAGCGCATGTGGCCCTGGTCTGGCGGCAGCGGGCAAACCCGCTCAAAACACGGCGCGCAGGTCAAAGGTGGCTGGTAGACAGGGTCGGACTTCAGCCACAGCACGCTGGCGCGGTCGCTCAAGGGTGGCGTGTGCACCGGGCTGCTAGAGCCAAAAATCGCCACTTGGGGCACCCCAAAAGCGGCGGCGACATGCATCAGCCCTGAATCGTTGCTGACCACCGCTTTGGCCGCTGAAATTACCCAAAAAGCCAGCTCCAGCGATGTTTGTCCGGCCAGGTTGAAGCACGCCCCCGGCCGTTTGGCATTCGCGGCGGCAGCGATCTCATCGCACAGGGCTTGCTCTTTGCCAGAACCCAGCAATACCACGGGCAGGTCAAGCGACTGCGCCAAATCCGCAAAGTGAGCAGACGGCCAGCGTTTGGCAGGGCCGTATTCAGCGCCCGGTGCAAAGGCGTAGTAGCCGCCGCGGGCAAGGGCGGTGCCAGCGGGCAAAGGGCTGCCGGGCTCACCCAAACCTCCCAACCCAGCCAAGCCTGCATCCACCAACGCTAGGTTGGCGTGAAGCCGCGGGCGGTCGAATTCCAGCTCGGTGTCGCCACTCAGGGCCGAATAAAACGCCACCATCGAGGTGCGGGCGCTTTTAGACGGGTTTTTCAGGCGATGTGTCAACAGCCCAATGCGCGCTTCGCCCAGGTAGCCAATGCGCTGGGGAACGCTGGCCAAAAACGGCAGCAAGGCGCTTTTGAGCGAATTCGGGCAAACATAGGCGTTGTCAAACTGGCCGTCGAACTGTTTGGCCAGTGCGCGGCGGGCCTTGAACTGCAAGCCGCCATGCTGAAATGGAAATTCCACCACCTCGGCCACCTGCGGCATGGCGCGGTAGACCGGCGCCACCCAAGGCAGCGCGCCCACCGTCAGCCGCTCGCCCCGCGCATGCAAGCGGCGCAGCAGCGGCTCGGTCATCACCGCGTCGCCAATCCACTGCGGGGCGATCACCAGGCTTCGACCAAGGGGGGAAAAAGGCACCATTAATTGGGGTCAGATTCCAATTAAATTCGGCTGCATTTGAATTGACGGCAAATTAATTGGAATCTGACCACAATTAACTTGGCCAATGCCTCGGCAATCAATGGTTGGCGTCAAAGTGCTCGCCGTCTTTGAGCTTGTAAACGGTGCCGCAATAAGGGCATTTGCCTTGGCCGGTTTTACCCACGTCCAGGTAGACCTTAGGGTGGCTGTTCCAGACTTTCATGTGCGCCAAGGGGCTGGGGCAAAACACGCCGCCCTGGTGGTTCAGGTCGCTGGCCTTCAGTTCGACTGGAGAACTGACGGGTTTGGCCACTGGCTTTGCGGCGGTGTTCATGCGGCCACCTTGGTCAACCATGACGCGTATTTGGGGTTGCGGCCATTGACGATGTCAAAAAACGCGGCTTGGATTTTTTCGGTGATGGGGCCGCGACTGCCGCCGTCGCCCCGGTTGCCAATTTCGACCCGGTCCAGCTCTCGAATAGGCGTGACTTCAGCCGCCGTGCCGCTGAAAAATGCCTCGTCCGCGATGTAAATTTCGTCGCGGGTGATGGCCTTCTCTACCAGCTTGATGCCTAAATCCTGGCAGATCGAAAAAATCGTGTTGCGAGTGATGCCGTTCAGCGCGCCTGCGCTGGAGTCGGGCGTGTACACCACGCCTTTGCGCACCACAAACACGTTTTCGCCTGCGCCTTCTGAAACAAAACCCTGCGGGTCCAGCAGCAGGGCTTCGTCGTAGCCTTCGTCCGTGGCTTCCATGTTCGCCAAAATCGAGTTGGTGTAGTTGCTCACCGCTTTGGCGTGAATCATGGTGATGTTGACGTGGTGGCGCGTGAAGCTGGAGGTCTTGACCCGAATGCCACGGCGCAACCCCTCGTCGCCCAGGTAAGCGCCCCAAGGCCAGGCGGCAACCATCAAGTGAATGGTGTTGCCCTTGGGTGACACGCCGAGTTTTTTGTCGCCAATCCAGGTCAGCGGGCGAATGTAGCAACTGGGCAAGTTGTTGGCCTTGACCACGTCCAGCTGCGCCTGCATAACTTCAGCCTGGGTGAACGGAAT
>JANPCR010000204.1:0-7412 GCA_031431035.1 Rhodoferax sp. | reverse complement strand
CCGTGGCCGCCTTTCCCTCGTTTTCAGACAGGGCTAATAGCATCGTATGCCCCCACTTTTGGATTCCATGCCCCCAATTGTGCCCCCGAAGAATGCTGGAATGTGGCACACTTACCCGGACGCTACCGCACGACGCAAGCCTGCATTCAAGAGGTTTTCAGAGGGAAAAAGAAAAAAGCCGCACGTCTTTGGAACTGTGCGGCTTTTTAAGTGGTGCCCGGGGCCGGACTCGAACCGGCACGCCTTGCGGCGGGGGATTTTGAGTCCCCTGAGTCTACCAATTTCACCACCCGGGCTAGCGAATCGCAAAGAGTTGAATTATGGCACAGTGTGGGCTATGAAAAATATGCTTCCTTATCCAACCATTGAAGATGCGATTGGAAAAACACCGATTGCGGCCTTGCAACGCCTTGGGGCTGCTGACAATGCGGCTCGCGGCAACGTTATTTTGGGCAAGTTGGAGGGCAACAACCCCGCAGGTTCAGTCAAAGACCGCCCAGCGCTGTCGATGATTGCGCGGGCGCAGGAGCGGGGCGAAATCAAACCGGGCGACACGCTGATTGAGGCCACCTCGGGCAACACCGGTATTGCGTTGGCCATGGCAGCGGCTATCAAAGGCTACCGCATGATTTTGATCATGCCCGAAGACCTGTCCATTGAACGTGTCCAAACCATGAAAGCCTTTGGAGCCGAGCTGATTTTGACGCCCAAAAGCGGCGGCATGGAGCATGCCCGCGACTTGGCTGACAGCATGGTGAAAGCGGGCAAAGGGCGCGTGCTGGACCAGTTTGCCAACCCCGACAACCCGCGCGCCCACTACGAAACCACTGGCCCCGAGCTGTGGGAGCAAACACAGGGCAACATCACACACTTTGTGAGCGCCATGGGCACCACTGGCACGATCACCGGCGTGTCCCAATTTTTGAAAGAGAAAAACCCAACAGTGCGCATCATTGGGGCGCAGCCGTCAGAAGGTTCGCGCATCCCTGGCATTCGCAAATGGCCCGCCGCTTACATGCCTAAAATTTACGACCCGACCCACGTGGATGAATTGGTGCTGGTCTCCCAGACTGACGCTGAAGAAATGGCGCGGCGCATGGCGCGGGAGGAGGGCATTTTTGCAGGAATTTCTGCCGCTGGCGCTTGCTGGGTCGCGTTGGAGCTTGCTAAAACCGTCGAAAATGCGACGATTGTTTTTATCGTTTGCGACCGGGGCGACCGCTATTTGTCGACCGGGGTGTTCCCGGCTTGACCCTTCAAAACCAGTTGCCACTTGTCGCTTCCTGCACACCGCTTCGCGCTTTCAATCATTGACGGATATTTCTAAAAAATGGCCCAAGAATTCAGGTTTTGCCCCAACTGCGCCCACCCGCTGGAACACATTGCCAGCCTTGAAGACGGCGGTGAAAAGCAGCGTCTGCGCTGCATCAGCTGCGGTTACACCCATTGGAACAACCCTACTCCTGTTTTGGCAGCGGTGATTGAATACGAAGGTCAGATTTTGCTGGCACGCAATGCTGCCTGGCCCGGCAAAATGTTCGCCTTGATCACCGGCTTCATGGAGGCGGGTGAAACCCCGCAAGGCGGTATCGAACGCGAGATTGAAGAGGAAACCTCGTTGAAAACGCACGAACTCAACCTGATCGGGGTCTACGATTTTCAGCGCATGAACCAAATCATCATTGCCTACCATGCGGTGTGCACCGGCGATGTCAAGCTGTCGCCCGAGTTGGCCGACTACAAGCTGTATTCTCCCGAAACTGTGAAATGCTGGCCTGCTGGCACAGGTTACGCGCTGGCAGATTGGCTCAAGTCACGCGGGCATGTGCCCCAATTTGTGGAATGGTCACGCAAGGCTTAAGGATTCGCCATCTGCGCGCCAACTGCCGTTTTGGGCAAAGTGCTTAAAATCAGCAGAACCTTGTGAATCCTTGGAACCTGAACCATGAACATAGACATTGAACTCGACACCCGTGGTCTGAACTGCCCGTTGCCCATTTTGAAGGCTAAAAAAGCACTGTCTGGTATGGAAACCGGCCAAGTGCTGCGCGTCACGGCCACAGACTCAGGCTCAGTGCGCGACTTTCAGGCGTTTGCCCGGCAAACAGGCAACGAACTGATTGAGCAACAGACGGCAGGATCAGACTTCATTCACGTGATGCGCCGCCGTTAACTGAGTCATTTCGATCAAGCCACCAAACGCGTGATTTGATCCTTCACCTTGGCCAAGGTGGACGCGAAATCGGCCAATCGCTTGCGTTCCTGGTCAATCACTGCGGGTGGCGCTTTGGCCACAAAGGCTTCATTGCCCAGCTTGCCATTCACCCGCGCAATTTCCCCCTCGATCCGCGTGACCTCTTTGCCTAAACGCAGTTTTTCGGCGGCCGCGTCGACTTGCATGTGCAGGCAGATGCGTGCATCGCCCACCATGGCAACGGGAGACGCCTGAGCCGCTGTTTGCCAGCCAGATTCGTCATCAAACAGCTTGACTTCATTGAGCTTGGCCAGCGCCTGCAGCACCGGCGCCGCTTGCGTCATGAACGCGATTTCTGCGCTGGTCTGGCCCAGAACGTAGAGCGGCAGCTTAGTGGCTGGCGACACATTCATCTCGCTGCGCAGGGCACGGCAAGCGTCCACCAGGGCCTTAAGCTTGGTGACATAGGCAATGGCAGCCGGGTCAATCTTTTCAGGCTGGCTTTGCGGGTAGCGCGCTACGCTGACCGACGCGCCAGGCAGCCCCGATTGATTTGCAGACGCGGGGGGCACTACCCCCGCGACAACCGCAACTTTTTGCCAAAGCGCCTCGGTAATGAACGGAATCACCGGGTGGGCCAAGCGCATCACGCATTCGAGTGTGCGAATCAGCGTGCGCCGGGTAGCGCGTTTTTCAGCATCCGTGCCAGTTTGAATTTGCACCTTGGCAATCTCAAGGTACCAGTCGCAAAACTCGTTCCAGACAAAGTCATAAATGCTGTTGGCCACGTTGTCCAGCCGGTAGTCGGCAAACCCTTTGGCCACATCGGCCTCGACTTGTTGCAAAACCGAGCTGATCCAGCGGTCGGCCTGGCTGAATTTGAGGTAGCCATGAAACGGCCCCGCCGCCTTGACCACCTGGCCTTGGGCGTCGAGCTCTGGCGCGCTGCACTCGGCCTTGGTGTGCTCTTTCAGTCCGCAGTCTTGGCCCTCGCAGTTCATCAACACAAAGCGGCTGGCGTTCCAGAGCTTGTTGCAAAAATTGCGATAGCCTTCACACCGCTTGGTGTCAAAGTTGATGTTGCGACCCAATGACGCGTAGCTGGCCATGGTGAAGCGCAGCGCATCGGCCCCGTAGGCGGGCATGCCGGTTGGGAACTCTTTGCGCACGCGGGCGGCGACCTTGGGCGCAGTTTCTGGCTTGCGCAGGCCCACTGTTGACTTTTGCACCAGGGTTTCGATGTCCACGCCGTCAATCAAATCGACCGGGTCAATCACGTTGCCCTCCGACTTGCTCATTTTTTTGCCTTCGCTGTCGCGCACCATGCCGTGGATGTAAACAGTTTTGAAGGGCACGGTACCTTCCGGCTTGTCAGCCGTGGTGGTGAAGTGCGTGGTCATCATGATCATCCGGGCAACCCAGAAAAAAATGATTTCGTAGCCTGTCACCAGAACGGAAGAGGGCAGGTACAGATTGGCGTCTGAAAGCGAATTTTCCGACGCGCCGCCGCTGGGGGCGGTGGAGGATTCACTACCTGACGATTGCATGGTCGAAAAGGGGACCAGTGCCGAGGAATACCAAGTGTCTAAAACGTCTTCATCGCGACGCAATTTTTTGCCTGGGGCTTTGGCCTGGGCCTCTGCCTCGCTGCGGGCCACCACCACGTTGCCGTCTTCGTCGTACCACGCCGGAATTTGATGGCCCCACCACAATTGGCGGCTAATGCACCAGTCTTGAATGTTGTTCATCCACTGGTTGTAGGTGTTGACCCAGTTTTCAGGCACAAACTTGACCCGACCAGACTGCACCGCGTCAATCGCTTTTTGGGCAATACTTTTGCCGCTGGGGTCGGTTGCCGATACCTTGGACAAGCCCACAAACCATTGGTCGGTGAGCATGGGCTCTACCACTTGGCCCGTGCGTCCGCACACCGGAATCATACTTTTGTGCGGCACTGCCTTTTGCAAAAAGCCTTGCGCCTCTAAGTCTTTCAGAACTGCTTTGCGAGCCACGAACCTGTCCAAGCCTTGGTAGGCAGCGGGGCCGTTCTCGTTGATCTTCGCATCCAGCGTGAAAATGGTGATCAGCGGCAGATTGTGGCGCTGGGCGCAGGCGTAGTCGTTGAAGTCGTGCGCACCCGTGATTTTGACGCAACCGCTGCCAAACGCCCGGTCAACAAAGTCATCGGCAATCACCGGAATTTGGCGGTCGCACAGCGGCAAATCGACCATTTTGCCAATCAGGTGCTGGTAGCGTTCGTCGTCGGGGTGCACGGCCAGCGCGCCGTCGGCCAGCATGGTTTCGGGCCGGGTGGTGGCAATGTGCATGCCCTTCATTGGCGTGCCATCACTGGCGGCTTGTGGGCCATCGCTAAACGGGTATTCGATGTGCCACATGAAGCCATCGCGCTCTTCGCTTTCAACTTCAAGGTCGCTCACGGCCGATTGCAGCACCGGGTCCCAGTTCACCAGGCGCTTGCCACGGTAGATCAAGCCTTGCTCATACAGGCGCACAAAGGTGTCCGTTACCGTGGCGCTCAGTTTGGGGTCCATGGTGAAGTATTCACGGCTCCAGTCCACTGACGCGCCCATGCGCCGCATTTGCGTGGTGATAATGCCGCCACTTTTTTCTTTCCACTCCCACACTTTGGCAACAAAATTTTTGCGCGCTTCAAACGGCGTTGGCCCCATGTCGTGGCGGCTGATGTTTTGGGCTTGCAACTGGCGCTCCACCACGATTTGGGTGGCAATGCCAGCATGGTCCATGCCCGGCACCCACACCGTGTTGTTCCCCAGCATGCGGTGGTAGCGGGTTAGGCTGTCCATGATGGTCTGGTTGAAGGCGTGCCCCATGTGCAAGGTGCCCGTCACATTGGGGGGCGGCAGCTGAATGGCAAACGATGCTTCTCCCGCCTTGGGTTGCCCCGTGCCGCGATACCCCGCAACCGCGTATCCCCGACGCTCCCACTCTGGCCCCCAATGGGCTTCGATGGCCATCGGTTCAAAAGATTTGGAAAGGCTTTCTAACCCGGGTTGGCTCAAGGTTGGCAATGCGTCGGTCATGGTGGCGTGTGAATGGCTTGAAATAAGGGGGCAAGGAGGTGTCGCTTGGGTGGCCCTGATGGGGCGGCCGCCGAATTGAAACAACTGAAAAAAGGGCCAGACACAAAAAAGGCATCCCGCAGGATGCCTTTGTTCAGGGGTCTGGGATCGTGATTTTATTCGACGCGCCCAGCCAGATTCACGATCAATCTATTTCTTGTCCAATTGTTTGGTGATTTCTCGCCCCACCAACGCCCCGCCCGCAGCCCCCGCAGCGGTGCCCACTGTGCTGCCCGCTGTCAAAACTGAGCCGACTACGCCACCCACCACGGCACCCGTGACGATGCCGATGTCTTGCCGTGACGGTGGGCTTGAACACGCCACCAAAGCCAAACTGGCTGCAAAAATACCCAAAGTTCGTTTCATGAGGTTCCTTTTATCAAGCGATGATGGACTTTAAATTGACATCCTGGAGCTTGCCCGAAATTCCGGCATTCACAGGTCAAAACGGAGGAAAGAGTCTGTAAAAGCTTGTAAAAATTATTACTTTTGCTACACAATGCGTAGCAGTATCTGCCGTGGATGCCACTTTCAAGCTGGCAGATCGCGGGCCGCTGAAAGGCATTGCGTCAAGGTGTCTGCGTCGCCCACCTGGTTGGCCAGCAGCAAAATCAGCCGGGCATTGAGCGATTCAGATTGTTCCCGCGACAGCCCTTGGTGGGCGTCCAGCAACAACTCATAAAAGCCGTCGGCATCTGACCAATTGGGTTTGACGATCATGCTTCGCCTACAGCAGCTTTCAAAAGCATTGCAGTAACTTGGCTTTGCCACTTTGGCCCGCTAAAGCCACCCCCCGCCAAATAGGCGTCTGGCCTGACAAGCACCCATTGAAGCGACTTCGCGTGGGCTGCTTGACGCAAATGTCCCCGGGGGTCGTAGACGTGGTCTATCGCAACGGGCTGCCCATCGGCAGACTTGTCAATCCCCAGCACCTGAACAATCCGAACAGGCAAGCGCATTGTGAGGTTTTGCAGGCGGCGAACGTCCACCCGGGGAATTCGGCCAAAGACCAACAGCAAAATTCGCCCTTGGCACCATACCAGCAACTCATTCAGGCAACCCGTGTGCCTGCCTTGGCGGTCGAACCAAAGCGCTACGTTTTGCACTGAAACCCCACCTGTTGGGTGGCAGATGGCAGATTGCGTGTACTGGTTGGCAACCGCCATGCGACCGGTGTTGATCAAGGCTCTGGCAAACGGGTACCGCTTAGCCAAACTGATGGCTGCGCTGCGAAAAAGGCGCTCGGGCCCTTCGGCAGCACGCAAAAATCTGGCGGTTCGGTTGGTGACCTGCACGTTTTGCGTCGCCGCTTCATGGCGCTCCTGGTGGTAGGCGTTCAACAGACTGGGGTGGGCCTGGCCGCTTAGCACGGCATGGAGTTTGCAGGCCAAGTTGTCGGCATCTGAAATGCCTGTGTTGCCGCCGCGCGCGCCAAACGGGCTGACGGTTTTGACGGCATCGCCTACAAAAAACACCCGCCCAATTCGCAACTGATCAACACATTGGCTGCGGTAGGCGTAAGGGCCAACCCAGACGATTTCAACCTCGACCTCAGTGCCAAACTGGCGTTGCAGGCGCTCACGCACCACGGACTCTCGGCTGACCTCGGCGGGATTGGCGTCAGGCGCCATTTGGTAGTCAATGCGCCACACGTTGTCCGCCATCAAGTGCTGCCAAACGGCCCGGTTCTCGTTGAAGGGCGCTTCGATCCAGGTGTGGCGTTCAACCGGCGGGTGTTGGGAAAACCTGACGTCGGCTATGCACCAGCGGTCATCGCCCTTTTTGGTGTGCACCGTGGCCCCTGTCCATTGGTGAAACGGGCTGTGCGTGCCGGTGGCATCAATCACATGGTCGGCAACCATGTCGTAGTTTCCAGCAGGCGTTTGCAGGCTCAATACCGCGCCCTCGCCATTTTGTGTGAACCCGATCACCCGGGTCTTCCAGCGTATGTCAATGTGCCCCAAGTCTTGAATGCGGTCGACCAAAAATCCTTCAATGTAAAACTGCTGAATATTGATGAACGGTGGCTGCTGCGACAGGTTGAAATTGCCTTGGTCGCGCAAGTCAAACGAATAAACCTCATCAACCCCTGCAAACGTTCGCCCCACGCTCCACTG
>JANPCR010000203.1:0-10915 GCA_031431035.1 Rhodoferax sp. | reverse complement strand
ATATCGCAGGCGCTGAATGCGGGTAAACACACCACCACCAGCACCACTTGGTACTGGGTGGACAGCGCTAAAACCACCGCTCTGATTGACTCGCCAGGTTTTCAGGAATTTGGGCTCAACCACATCGATCCTGCTCAGCTGGCGGCCTACATGCCCGACATCAAGCCCCACGTGGCGAAATGCAAGTTTTACAACTGCACCCATTTGCACGAGCCGGGCTGTGGTGTGATGCCTGCCGTATCTCAGTCAGACCTTGAGTGCGAGCCGCAGCAAATCAGCCAAAACCGCTACAAAATTTACAAAGACTTGTTTGCCGAACTGAGCGACAAACACGGCCGCTACTGATTTTGAGGGCCGCTTTTGGGCGCAGATTCAGATGAGGCGTTCGAGTCAACCGCCAGAGGCTTGGGCGCTGCGGCTCTGGTACCAGAACCAGAGCCTGCCCGGGAACCGGAGCGCTTCATCTCGCGCAGCATGAACAGGTAAAGCCCCTCCACCTTGTCCCGCGCCCATGGCGTTTTGCGCAAAAACTTCAGGCTTGACGCAATGCTTGGGTCGCTTTGAAAACAGCGCACCGGAATCCGCTGGCCCAACTCTGTCCAGCCAAAATGGGCGACCAAGGCTGTCACGATGGCTTCCAGCGTCAGCCCATGAAGCGGATTGTGGGCTTGCGGGACTGGCGTGGTCATGCAGTTGAAATTGAAAGGAATCAGCCGCGATTTCAGCCAAGCAAACGGGCAAGTGTCAACAGTGCCAGCAGCACCATCCACATCACCACGGTGCGCCACACCAGCCCCACAACGCTGCGCAAATGGGCAGGTTCGGGTTCGTTGGCGACTTGGCCAGATTGAGAAGGTGCCATGGTTTGGGTGCTGGCAGCGTCAAAGGCTGTTGCGCCACCCGGCTTGGGCGTCACGGCACCCAGTCGCACATTGATGGCGCCTGACGTGGCTGCCAAAATCACGCCTTCATTGTCTATGGCGGCTCGCAGGGTGTAGTTTCTCCAGGCGTCAATGGCTTCTTCAAAACTGCCCACCACGGCAAAGCCCAATGCTGTGACTCGCGCAGGCAGCCAGTCAATCAAGCCCCATGCATTGACCGCCGCAGCTTGCAAGGCCAGGCTGACCGGGTGCCGATGTGCTTTGCTGTCGTGCTTCCAGTAACTGGCGACAAACTCACTCAAGCGGTACAGTACCGCGCCGGCGGGGCCGAAGCCCAGGGCAGCCAATACTGAAAACCAGCCCAAAACACCAAACACATGCCAGTGTGCCGCCAACACCGAATGTTCGATCACATGGCGAACAATTTCGCTGCGCGGCAAGTCGCTGGCATCCATGTGCCGCCACTGTGCCAAGCGTTCGCGCGCCTGCGCTTCGTCACCCGCGTCCAGGGCATCGCGAATTCCGGTGAAGTGGTGGCTGAATTGCCTGAAACCCAGCGTGGCGTACAACACGGCCACGCTCCATACCACGGCAACCAACCAACCCAATGTCGCCACCAGCAACCAATGCACCGCCAAGGTCAACGCCGTCGGCACTAGCACCGCAAAGCCCCAAGCCAGCCAGGCATGTTGAGTGCGCCCGGCGTCAAAATTTTTACTGCACCAGCGCACCCAAGCGCGACTGCCAGAGTGAACCAGGTTGCCATGGCCCAAGGGTCTGGCCTGTTCCAGCAACAATGCAAAAAGAATAGCGGCAAAACTCATAGGGTGATCATAACGGGCTAGCGGTGACGGCAGCCTTGCCTTGCGCTGCGCTGCCCAAAAACGCCGTCAGGCCGATAAAAATCGGTAGAAATTACGCAGCATGCCCGCGGTAGCCCCCCAGATAAAGCGCTCGCTGGTTTGATCTTGATAGGGCATGGACAGCCATTCGCGGTGCAGACCGTCCACCTCAATGCGGTGACGGCGATGATTGGCCGGGTTCATCAAAAACGCCAGCGGAACCTCAAAAACATCCGCAACTTCATCGTGGTTCGGCGTGACCACAAAGTCGGGTTGAACCAGGGCCACGACCGGGGTGATGATGAAAGAACTTCCGGTCACATACACTGGCAAATTGCCCAAAACCTGCACAAAATCAGGGGCCAGGCCGACCTCTTCCTCTGCCTCGCGCAGGGCCGTGGCGGCGGCATCGGCATCGTCCGCATCAGCTTTGCCACCCGGAAAGGCAATTTGTCCTGAGTGCGTGGACATGTGGGCGGTACGCTGCGTTAGCAACACCATGGGTTCGGCACGCATGACGATGGCCAGCAGCACTGACGCATGCATTGGCGCGCGGTCAGCGTATTTCATCTCAGCGTGCAGTTCGGGCTTCCACAAGGGCGGCTGTAAAAAGCGCTGGCGCAAGGCCGATGGCAGCAACTGGTCTGGCGCAACCGCAGCCAAATGCGAGTCGATTCCGATAACGGCGACTTTGTGCGGGTCAAAATTGGGCAGTTTTGACAATGGGACGAATGGTTTGGCTGAGGTCACCGTGAGTTTGCTGATGGCGTCATATTTAAACTGGCACCGCTTGAAATTTGCCCCTCAAAAGACAAAACCGCCGTGAGCGAATGCTGCGGCGGTTTGCTGAACAATCTAAAACTCCAAGCCGAAGCCTGAGCCCAAACCAACTTTGGCAGAAAGTTCGCAACCGAACTTCTACCAAAGTCGCTTTGTGTCTCTTTGGGTCTCTTTAGGTCGTCTTCTTGGCTGGCAATTTTTCTTTGATACGTGCCGACTTGCCGCTGCGATCGCGCAAATAGTACAGCTTGGCGCGGCGAACATCACCGCGGCGTTTGACTTCGATGCCAGCAATTAACGGGCTGTAGGTTTGAAATGTGCGCTCGACGCCTTCGCCGCTTGAAATTTTGCGAACAATGAAACCACTGTTTAGGCCGCGGTTGCGCTTGGCAATGACCACACCTTCGTAGGCCTGAACCCGCTTGCGCGTGCCCTCAACCACGTTGACGCTGACCACGACGGTGTCGCCAGGTGCAAATTCGGGGATGGTTTTACCCAAGCGAGCAATTTCTTCCTGCTCAAGGATTTGAATCAGATTCATGATTTTCCAATGTGATCTTGCAAGCGCCAGTGTCGGAATGACACGAAGGCTTTGTGCGGTGTTGCAGAGGCTTTTGACTGAAATTCAATTTCCAATTTCAAATCTCAGCGGTCTGTTGCGCAGCAGTCAAGCGGCCAGGCAGAGGATCGGTTAGCCCTCCATTATAGCCTGCATTGGGTGTCGATTGGCAAAGTCCTTGGGTCAGGGTCAAGCCAGCGCAGAGCCAATGTGTAGCCAGCCGTTGGCGGGCTCAAGTCGACCTCAATTTGACGCTAACGCGGTCTCATCCTGTGCCGTGAGTTTGCCAGCAGCGCGGGCCAGAGCCAGCAAATCAGGGCGGCGCATTGCCGTCAGCTTCAGCCTTTGGTCACGGCGCCAGCGTTCGATTTGGAGGTGGTGGCCCGAGAGCAAGGCGTCTGGCACCACCAAGCCCTGCCAATCTTCAGGCCGCGTGTAGTGGGGGCAGTCCAGCAATCCATCGAGCGCCGGGTTAAAACTGTCTTGCGCGTGGCTAGCCTGGTCGCCCAAAACGCCGGGTTGAAGTCTGGCCACGGCATCCAACAAGGCCATGGCGGCTATTTCACCACCTGACAACACAAAATCACCCAGGCTGACTTGTTCATCAACACATTCGTCGATGAAGCGCTGGTCAATCCCTTCATAGCGCCCACAAACCAGCACCGCACCCGGGCTTGCCGACCAGCGTTCCACGGCCGCATGGGTCAACACCGTACCAATGGGTGAAAAAAGCACGACAGGAGCCTTGTCGGCTCGTGCTTGGCGTATGGCCATCAGACATTGTGCCAGTGGCTCTGCCATCATGACCATGCCGGGCCCGCCACCGTAGGCCCGGTCATCGACCCGGCGGTAGTTGCCCTGGGCAAAATCGCGCGGGTTACTGAGCTTGACCTCGACTTGCCCAGACTCAAACGCACGGCGAGTGATGCCCGTAGTGAGCAAGGGCGCAAAAAGTTCGGGAAACAGGGTAATGATGTCAAAGCGCATGGCGGTTCATCATCGGTTGAGGACCTGAATTCGGTCAGTAATCGGGTTGCCAATCCACCAGAATTTGACGCTTTGTCAAATCCACATCGTCCACATAGGCCGCCACGAACGGGATCATGCGCTCCTGCGGGGTGCCGTCTTGTTCGTAGTCCATGACCAGAACCGTTTGCGCGCCGGTGGACAAAAGCTCTTTGACCTGCCCTAAAGCCACGCCTTCGCGGTTGACGACGCTCAGGCCAATCAGGTCAACCCAGTAGTACTCATCTTTGTCGGCAGTCGGAAAGCTGGTGCGCGGCACGAAAATACGCGCACCGCGCAGGGCCTCTGCCACACTGCGATCGTCAATGCCTTGGGCGTTGGCCACCACCGTATCGGAATGGGTTTTGGCCTCTTTGATAGCCAATTTGAGTGCGCCAGTGAAGGTTTTAGCTCCCCTTTCGGAGGGCAAAATGAACCAGCGCTTGGAAGAAAAAAGGGCTTGGGGGTCGCTGCTGTGGCTCAATACCTTGAACCAACCTTTGACGCCCCAAGCGTCTGCAATGCGCCCGACTTCGATAGCGTCCGCTGGCAATTCAGCGGTTTCGAGGCCGGACAGCATTGAAGGCAATCAGACCGTGGCTTTGGCAGCCGCTTGTGCCACCAGACGCTCCACTGTCGGAGAAGCCTGAGCACCGACACTGCGCCAATAGGTCAAACGATCCTGGGCAATGCGAATGCTTTCTTCGCTGGCAGTCGCGATAGGGTTGTAAAACCCAATGCGCTCAATGAAACGGCCATCACGGCGGGTGCGCTTGTCAGCAACAACAATATTGAAAAACGGGCGTGCTTTTGCACCGCCACGGGCGAGTCGAATGACGACCATAATGAATCCTTAGTTTCGGCGAATTTCAAATGACCAAGGTTCGCAGCAGCACAAAAATTGTCTTAGGGCCATTCAAAAAAGGGCTTTCAGACTTACTTCATGCCAATTTGCGTAGATACACCCTGGCCCACCTAAAATTCAATCTCAAGTCCAAAGTTTGAGACACGCAACTTGACCACCCGGTCAGCGACACTTTGGACAGCCCTCGATTATAGCTTTTTCACAACGCAAAGCACCCTTTTCATGACAATCATTCGCCAAAGCCAGGACGCCGACCTGCCCGAAATTACCGCCATTTACGCCCACCACGTGTGCAACGGCACAGGTACTTTTGAGATTGACCCGCCGACCGAAGCCGAAATGACGACTCGCCGGGCCGATGTGCTCAGCAAAGGACTGCCTTACCTGGTGGCGCAAGATTCGGCCACGCAACGGGTTTTGGGCTACGCCTATTGCACCTGGTTTAAGCCCAGGCCAGCCTACCGTTTCTCTGCTGAAGACTCGGTTTACGTGGCACCCGATGGCCAGGGCCAAGGTGTAGGGCGCGCCTTGTTGGCCGAACTGATGGCGCAGGCTGAAAAATCAGGCGTACGCAAATTGATTGCCGTGATTGGCGATTCCGCCAACGCCGGGTCCATCGGCGTGCACCGCAGCGTGGGTTTCAGTGATGTCGGTGTTTTGACGGCCTGCGGATGGAAATTCGACAAGTGGCTGGATGTTGTTTTAATGGAGAAGTCGTTGGGCTGGGGCAACAGCACTGCCGCCGTCTAATCCTATTCCGGCCATACCGCCAATACCGCCAACACCGCCAATTTCAGCAAACCCAGCCAACACGCTCACCATGATCAAAAACAAGACGTTGACCGCATGGTTGAGCTTCGTGGGCGGCCCGCTGGGCCTGCACCGCTTTTATTTACACGGCTTCGGAGACATTGTGGGGTGGTTGTTGCCCATTCCGACGGCATTGGGCATTTATGGCGTAGAGCGCATCAAGCAGTTTGGCGTGGACGACGGCCTGAGCTGGGTCCTGATTCCTTTGCTGGGCTTCACGATCGCGGGCAGTGCGCTCACGGCCATTCTTTACGGCCTGATGGAGCCAGAGCGCTGGAATGCCAAGTTCAACCCGCAAAATGAAGCCGCAGGCAATGCAGGTGGCACCAACTGGCTCACGATTGGCGCTGTGATTTTGTCGCTGTTAATTGGCGCAACCAGCCTGATTGCCAGCATTGCTTACAGCTTTCAGAGCTACTTTCAGCACCAAATTGAAGAATCAAAAAAGATTTCGCAATAGGTAACTGACAGGATCTGAAATCCGCTGAAGGGATCTGAACGCCTTAAGAACCTGAACGCCCCGAAGGCTCAACGGCCTTCGAAAGCTGCGCAATCGATCAGAAAATCTGAAGGCTGATCCAGTAGGCGATGGTCGCTACAAACGCACTGGCAGGAATGGTGAAAATCCAGGCCCAGACGATGTTGCCGGCCACGCCCCAACGCACTGCACTGGCCCGCCGTGCCGCCCCCACGCCCACAATTGCACCGGTGATTGTGTGGGTGGTGGACACTGGTATGCCCATGCCAGTTGCCAAAAACAGAGTGATTGCACCACCTGTTTCTGCACAAAATCCACCCACTGGTTTAAGTTTGGTGATTTTTTGGCCCATAGTTTTCACAATGCGCCAGCCGCCAAACATCGTGCCTGCAGCAATGGCAACGTAGCAGCTGATGATGGTCCAGGTGGGTGGCGCCTTGTCTTGCACGCTGACATAACCGGTGGCAATCAGCATCATCCAAATGATGCCGATGGTTTTTTGGGCGTCGTTACCGCCATGGCCCAAGCTGTAGGCACCAGCCGACACCAATTGCAAACGCCGAAACCAGCGGTCAACCCGCGACGGGGTTGAGCGCCTGAAAGCCCAGGCGACCAGCAGCATCATGAGCGACCCCAAAGTGAAGCCCAACAGTGGCGAGACAAAAATGAAGGCCACCGTTTTGAAAATACCCGTTGCGATCAGCGCACCCGTACCAGCTTTAGCGATCACAGCGCCCACAATGCCGCCAATGAGGGCGTGCGAGGAGCTGCTGGGTATGCCGTAGTACCAAGTGATGAAGTTCCAGGTAATGGCCCCGACCAGGGCACCAAAAATCACATGAGTATCAACAATACCTGGATGAACAATGCCCTTGCCCACCGTTGCCGCCACGCTGAGATGAAAGACGAAAATCGCGATAAAGTTGAAAAATGCCGCGAACAGAACAGCCTGCCCAGGCTTGAGAACACCAGTGGACACCACCGTGGCAATCGAATTGGCGGCGTCGTGAAACCCATTCATGAAGTCGAAGGCCAACGCCAGAACCACCAGCATCACGATCACCCAAATTGCAACTTGCGTGCCTTGCATGTTGTCGCCCGTTTTAGCTGTTTTCGAGGACAACGCCCTCGATCAGGTTGGCCACGTCTTCGCATTTGTCGGTGATAGTCTCAAGCAATTCATAAATCGCCTTGAGTTTGATGACCTCGCGCACATCGGGCTCTTCCCGAAACAGTTTGCTCATGGCTGAGCGCATCACGCGGTCCGCATCGGACTCGAGCTTGTCAATTTCTTCGCAGGTTTTCAGTGCCGCCTCGGCGACCTTGGGGTCGGCAATTTTTTCAAGCATATAGACGGCGTCTTTCAGGCGCTCGCAGCATTTCACGCTCAGGTCAGTCAAACGCACGATTTCGACCGTCATGTGTCGCACGTCGTACAGGGCCATGGTTTCAGCAGAGTCCTGAATCAGGTCGGCCACATCGTCCATGGTGTTGATGAGCGAATGAATCTGCTCGCGGTCAATCGGCGTGATGAAGGTTTTGTGCAGCGCCTTGTTCACGTCGTGCGTGATGCGGTCTGCTGCGCGTTCGGCGTTGTCCACGTCGCGGTTGTACTGTTCGCGCAGATGGGGGTCGCTGTAATTGGCAACCAACTGCGAGAATGCGCGGGCCGCTTCGACGATGCGATCCGCGTGCTGGTTGAACATTTCAAAGAAGTTGCCTTCGCGGGGCATTAATTTACCAAACAGCATAAGTCGCTCCTGACAAAAATAAGCACAAACTCATTAGCACAATCTAGTAAGCACAATCGTCCAACGGCTCGCCAGACCTACATCCGTCGCCATCACCCAGTCTTACGTCATCCAATCGTCATAAAAATGACATTGAAATGACCTTCAACTGACACAAAAAAGCTTGGCGTGAGTGTAACTGTTGGTCAATACTGAACCGTTAACTAAGGCACGCATTGGAAGGCAACACAAACCACAGAACGTAAAAAAGCCCGCGATGAGCGGGCTTTTTGGGGACCGGCTTGATCAGCCGGTGCGGGCGTCAGAGCCTCATCGCGTGAAATCCGACCTGAAAATCAGGCGCGAGCTGCCCTGAGGCGCATCGAAAACTGAGCCAAAGCCGCAATGCCACTGGCTTCAGCGCGGTGGCACCAAGCCTGCAACTCGGTGGCCAAATGCTCACGCGACAGCGAGGTGTTCAGCCACATTTGACGCAACTCTTCACGCATGGTGACCATTTTGTCCAACACCGGCGACGCAGCGCGGGCTTGGGCCAACTGTGACACAGCAGATGCAGGCACTTTGTCTTCATCGCGGTGCAGCCATTGCCTTGCCGACTTGATGACTGCGGCGTCGGCGCTGCGGGCTTTCATGGCGTCCAGTTCATCATTGAAGGCGCGACGCATGTCTTTGGCGTAACCAGCCATGATTTCATAGCGGTTTGAAATCAGCGCTTCCAGGGTTTTTTCATCGGCCACGGGGCGAACATCGCCAAAGGCCAGTTTAGGCGTTGTCTTTTTGACTTTGGCCAAGCCGACCGCCTGCATGATGGTGATGTACATCCAGCCAATGTCGAACTCGTAGGGTTTGACGGACAACTTGGCCGAGGTTGGGTAGGTGTGGTGGTTGTTGTGCAACTCTTCGCCGGCAATGATGATGCCCCAAGGCGAAATGTTGGCGCTGGCGTCAGTGGTCTCAAAGTTACGATAGCCCCAATAGTGGGCCGCACCGTTGATGATGCCGGCCGCAGTGATGGGCGTCCAAGCCATTTGCAGCGCCCAAACTGCCAAACCCACGGCACCAAACAGGTACAGGTTGATGATCATCATCAGCCCCACGCCTTGCCATGAGAAACGGGTGTACAGGTTGCGCTCAATCCAGTCGTCTGGTGTGCCGTGGCCGTAGCGAGCCATGGTTTCCAAATTTTTGGACTCAACCCGGTACAGCTCGGCGCCTTGAAACAGCACTTTCTTTATGCCATACACGTGCGGGCTGTGCGGGTCTTCGGCTTGCTCGCACTTGGCGTGGTGTTTGCGGTGAATGGCAGCCCATTCTTTGGTGACCTGGCCCGTGGTCAGCCAAAGCCACAGCCTGAAGATATGCGAGGCAATGGGATGCAAGTCAAGCGCGCGGTGGGCTTGATGGCGGTGCAAAAAGACGGTCACGCTGATCATGGTGACGTGCGTCAAAGCCAGTGCGAACAGCACAATCTGCCACCAGGTGAGCTGCCAGGCGCCGTGGGCTAACCATTCAATAGCAGCATTCCGCACGACAGAATCAGAAATAAACATGTTGTAAATTCTCTCAACGACGTTAGAAAAAGTAACAGCGACTGGTACACCGAAGCTCGGGCTCAACCTGCGCCTATCCTCTATTTTAAGAGGTTTGTCTCAAAACACCTATTTTAATGCCCCTAATTGCCCGCTTACATTAAAAGCAGTCAAAAGAGCCTAAAAAACAAATAATGGGGGCCAAAGTTTGACATCTCTCAATTTTTTTGCCAAACTGCGGCAAAAAACCCGTCGGTGGCATGTCTGTGCGGCCACAAACGCAGGTACTTTTGAGCCGTTTCGCCACCGCTGCACAGCTTTTCAGCGCCTTCAACCTTCAGATGGGTCAGCAAAGGCCCGACTTCAAGGGGCGTGAAATCAGCATTGTTTTGGTCAAAAGCTAGGGCCACGTCTTCGTTTTCTTGGGGCAACAGGCTGCAAGTGGCGTACACCAGCCGACCACCGGGTTTGACCAGCCGGGCAGCGCTTTGCAAGATAGCTGTTTGCAAAACGGCCATGTCTTGCACTGTTTTGAGGGTGTGACGCCATTTCAGGTCGGGGTTGCGCTTCAGGGTGCCCAGCCCAGAACACGGCGCATCGACCAAAACCCGGTCGATCTTGCCGGAAAGCCGTTTCACCCTGTCGTCGCGCTCGTGGGCGATGGCGGCGGGGTGCACATTCGACAGTCCGCTGCGCGCCAAACGGGGTTTGAGCGCCTCCAGCCGATGACCCGAGGTGTCAAACGCATACAGTCGCCCCGTGCTGCGCATGGCCGCGCCAATAGCCAGAGTTTTGCCACCCGCACCCGCGCAAAAATCGACCACCATTTCGCCACGTTTGGCGTCGACCAGCAAAGCCAGCAGTTGCGAGCCTTCGTCTTGCACTTCAAATGCGCCGCGAACGAAGGCCTCGGTCTTGTTCAGCACGGGTTTGCCTTCAATGCGCAGTCCCCAAGGCGAAAAGGGCGTCAAAGTCGATTTCACGCCGGTTTTGGCCAGCTCTTTTTGCACGTCGGCGCGCTTTTCTTTGAAATCGTTGACCCGCAGGTCAAAGCCGCCGGGTTGGTTCAGGCTGTTGATCAGTGGCCAAAAGCCGTCGCCGACTTGGTCTTTCAGGGGCTGCACCAGCCATTCGGGCAAATTGTGGCGATGGCGCTCCATCAGGTGGGCCACGACAATTTTGTCGCATTGGTCGAGCCAGTTTTTCTCTTGGTCGGTCAACGCGCTTTTCAAGAAGTCTCGCGGGCCGTGGAACCCCAAAATCGCCAGGCGCCGCTCTTTGGAGCCGCTTCCGCTGGGTGCGAAATGGTCAAACAGCTGCTTTTTGCGCAAAACGTTGTAAAGCGTCTCGGTCAGGGTGGCGCGTTCACGCGGCCCCAGGCCCCGGTTGTCTCGGTAAAACTTGGCGACAATAGC